>CAZURA010000073.1:0-27120 GCA_964622985.1 uncultured Bacteroides sp.
TATTTAATCAGACTTAATCTTCAATCATTGCCTGGTAATCATGATCTTCCTTGATCTTAGTAACCAGAAACTCTTTGCAATAGTGGCGCCGTTTGCGCACATAACCCTCACTTCTAAATCCGAGCTGCCGGGCAATATCCTTTGCTCCTACATCCTGAGCAGTCAACCTAAGGATCTTCTGACAATCCTCTGGGATCTTCAGTAAAGTACGCTGGTAAATAGCCATACGAAGATCTTTATCCTGTACAGGGGAGGGTTCTTCAAATTCAATACGCTCCTCCATGTCCCTGTTCAATGGATCGATCTCAATCTTCTTAATATTTCGTAAATGCTTCAGCCAGAGCAGCCTGGAAATGGAGTAGATATACGTTGAAAATGCTGAGCTTAACTCAAAATCGGGCTCATCCTTAAGTTTTCTGAAAATAACAATAAGAGCCTCCTGGAAGATATCTTCCGCATCACTTTCCGAACCTGCATTGTGGAGTATCAGTTGTTTAACGGCATTGAAGGAGTTTTTATAGATGTATTGCAGAACACGATTTTCTCGTTTTCTGAGTCCTTCGATTATTTCAACATCCGATAGCCTTTTCACTAGTAGAGGGTTGCATTTTGCTGATTCACAAATATAAACATTAAGTGATTCCGCCAATATGCATACGAAAGAAAAGTGGAAAGGTTCTAGTGCTCCGTATATCGGCTCATCATTTGTATTAATGCCCTGCTGCAAACCGGGCAAAATACGGCATCATTGGTATGCATCCGACAATCGATCATGGGTCGGAAAACCCCCTTGGTCACATATCCTCCCCCTTCGTAAACCCCCACTGTTTCAGCAAGCTCCTCAGTTTGGGTAGTGGGAATAGACAAAGTATCCTGAACCAGATCCACCCATTTGGAATTAAAGTCGACCAGGGTGGTCAGGTTGGGAGCCCAGGGTTCTGCTTCCAGGTTAAAAAAGTCATTGTAAGCTACAGCTGAATTGTAATACTCATCTGCCAGTCCCCCAAAGGCATGTCCGAACTCATGAATCACAACGGCTCTGGACTCCATATTGTCTGCAGCAGAAATGCTGTAGAAATTGTAGATCCCGCCTCCGCCATATTTCTCCGTATTCACTAAAATATAGATCTGGTCATAATGAGCATTAGCGGCCACATCGCATACCGATTTATAATCAGGGGTAGTCATATAGCGCTCAATTCCAAAGGTGTAGAAACTGGAGTTCACCACAGTATTCTTCCAGATCCCCTCTCCTGGAATATCTGTGCCGGAATCCTGACTTACTGATTTAACAGCCCTGATATTGAACACATTCCTGTGGCTCTTGAATGGTTCCTCTGAGAAAATATATTCTGATGAACGTTTTGCATCATCAATGAACTTCTCCATATCATCGGCCCTGTACCCTTCTGCCACAAAAAGAATGTCCACTTTCTCTTCAGGGGGACCGTTAATCTCCAGATCCACTGCCTCGAACATTAGTGGATTGCCCGGATCTGAAAAGATCGACTGAGGATCCAGGAGCGTTGACCAGCTTTGTTTAAATGTACCTGCATCATTGCGGTCATATATCTCCAGGAGCACCTTGGTTTTGGGCCATGGGAAGCGAATCACATGATTAAATGCCCGATCAAGAGATTCAGCCTCAGAGGTGGTCTGCCATTCCCTGAACAACGTGCAGTAGGTTTGGCTGAAAATAAGCACTCCGCTTTCTGAATCCCTTACCTGAAACATATGGTCCCCATAATCGAACGGATCGACCAGGGTAGTTTGCGATCCGCTGTAGAAAGGCTCTCTTCTGATCCCGGAGAATGAGTAAGATGTTTCCTCTGCATTTCCGGTAAACACCAGGTCCACCCGCATCACTCCATCCTCATACCACTGTTCAAAATTTTGTGCTTCTGTTGGTTGAAACGCATACAACACGATCAGGCACAACGATATAGTTCTGACATACTTCATATCTGCAAAATTAATCCGTAAATATAAAAATTAAAGCCTGAGTTGTAAGATGCTATTTGGATGCTAAGAAATATATATCTTGGTGTGAAAATTCTCCTATAGAACTTAAACACCTAATCACATGATTGAAAGATGGATCTTATGGTATCATGAACTGTTGACCGGTATCGGATTGTCAGATAACCTGGTCGCTGTAATCAGGACTGTAACGGTAATCGCAGTGACTGTCGGTTTGGCCATTCTGGCCGATTTTGTGATCAAAAGGATCATTATTGCAGCCATTACAAGAATTGCCCGCAAATCGAAGAATAACTGGGATGATATTTTTGTGGAACGTAAGGTGTTCAACAGGCTGGCACACCTGGCACCCGCTATTATCGTCTATTACTCGATTCCGTATATTTTCGAAGCAGAGAAACTGGTTGGATTTCTGGGAAATGTAACAAAGACCTATATGGTCTTGATAGTGCTGCTGGTCATTGATGCCATGCTCAACGCTTTCCATGAGATCTACAGAAAGCTGCCTATTTCCAAGGGAAGAAACATCAAAGGATTTGTTCAGGTAGTCAAGATCATATTCTATTTCGTGGCCATTATCCTGATCATCTCGATCTTTAGTGGTACAGAACCGGCAAAATTGATTGCAGGTCTGGGTGCCATGGCGGCTGTCCTCATACTGGTATTCAAAGATACCATTCTCGGGCTGGTAGCCAGTATCCAGCTTTCGGCCAATAAAATGGTGAATGTGGGCGACTGGATCTCCATGCCCAAGTACAATGCCGATGGCGATGTGATGGATATCAGCCTCAATACGGTGAAAGTGCAGAACTGGGATAAGACCATCGCTACTATTCCCACCTATGCACTGGTTTCCGAATCTTTCAACAACTGGAAAGGTATGGAGGAGTCGGGTGGCAGAAGGATCAAGCGATCCATCAGCATCGATATGAATAGCATCAGTTTTCTCACCGGGGACCAGATTGCAAAATTCAGGAAATATCACCTATTAAAAGATTATATCAACACGAAAGAGAAAGAGATTGAAGCATTTAATACATCCCTCGAGTTGGATGATGACACTGTGACCAATGGGAGGAGAATGACCAATCTGGGCACTTTTCGAAAATACCTGGAGAACTATCTGCACAACCATCCAAAGATCCACCAGAACATGACCTTCCTGGTGAGGCACCTCCAACCTACCGAGAAAGGGATACCTATGGAGATCTATGTCTTTAGCAATGACCAGGCATGGGCCAACTATGAAGCTATCCAGTCCGATATTTTTGACCACATACTGGCCATCATGCCTGAATTTGGTCTACGGGTCTTCCAAAATCCCACAGGAGATGACTTTCAGAAACTGGCAAAGTCCTGATTGAAAGTGTTTCAAAGCAATTATGTTTAAAATCACATCCTTCTGTATGCTGATCTTTCAATTTGTAACTACATTTGACGTATCAAATAAAAAGTAAAAACAGATCTAGCATGGAAGATTCTCATCACATAGACGACCTGGACCGAAAAATTCTTTCGTTGATCACTCAAAACGCACGTATTCCATACCTGGAGGTAGCCCGTGAGTGTAAAGTATCAGGTGCTGCAATTCACCAGCGAATTCAACGTCTGACCAAAACAGGTGTCATCACCGGATCGGAATTTGTTATAAGCCCTAAAAAGATTGGATTCTCTACCTGTGCTTATGTGGGGATTTTCCTGGACAGTGCCCATCTCTATCCGGATGTGGTAGCACAATTGAAGAAGATACCTGAGATTACTCAATGTCACTATATTACGGGAGGGTACTCCATTTTTATAAAAATCTTTACCAGAGACAATGAGGATCTGAAACATGTGCTCGTGGATAAAGTGCAGGTTATTCCGGGCATTTCACGAACAGAGACATTCATCTCCCTGGAAGAAAGCTTCAACAGGCAGTTGCCCATGGAATAATCATTGCATGCGTTGACGGATCACCTCAAACAACACAATTCCTGTGGCTACAGAAACATTGAGTGAAGAGATGCTCCCATGCATGGGAATAGAGAGTTCCTGATCGGCCATTTTCAGTAATCCATGAGAGATTCCGCGCTCTTCAGAACCCACAATAATCCCCACTGGGCCAGACATATCTGAATGGTATAATTTCCTATCCGCCTTTTCAGAAGCAGCAAATAACCTGACACCACTCTCTTGAAGAAATCTGGCGCCAGCGATCAGATCCCTGTGCCGGCAGACCGGAATTCGATGGAGAGCTCCAGCTGAAGTTTTTATGGCATCTGCGTTAATAGCTGCACTCCCGGTGGCAGGGATAATAATGGCATGAACACCGGCACATTCCGCACTTCGGGCAATAGCTCCGAAGTTGCGTACGTCTGAAACCCCATCAACGATGAGGATAAGGGGATCTTCACCCTTTTCATACACAGAAGGAAGAATGTTGTCAATGTCATAGTATGTGATCTCAGAAATGAATGCAATGACTCCCTGGTGATTCTTTCCTGTAACCCGGTTCAGTTTTTCAACGGGTACTTGTTGAACGGGGATATTTCGTTCATGAAGTAATGCTCTCAATTTCTTGAACAGATCCGAACCGGTACCACGCTTTATGAGTACCTTATCCAGGTCTCTCCCTGCTTCGAGCGCTTCAAGAACCGCATGTATTCCAAAAATGAACGGATTGCTTCTTGCCATCAGGAACCCATTGAGTATACCTTCCCGTTCCTCCATGATCGAACAGCTTCGTTCCAGAATGTCTGAGATTCGATCGATTTCACCCACACCAGGTGTTGGTTGGAGAAAGCATCAGGTTGACGGTCAAACCTGAATTCAACCGGTTTATTCTTTCTACGGGCAAAGTAATACCATCGCTCTCCGTTACCGGTCATTTGAATCCTTTTAGGAGGTCCGAAAAGTATGAAAATCATCCCTTGATCGGTTTTCCAACCCTCCTTATTGGAAGTGAAATAGAGATTAGAATATACTACCCTGTTGTAATATATGCGAATCAACTCTCTCGATTTCTCCACACTATTTCCGATTCTCAACCAAAAATCATCCACTGCCAGTTTCCGGTTGGATTCTGTTCTGAGGTCTCGGTATTCGGCCAGAGTGGATAAATAAAACAGGGGTTCCATTAACTCTTCAGGGGACTTAACCTGCGGAAATGAACCTCCAAAATTGAAGAGGCTGAGCCCTTCCTCCTGTCCTTCATCCACACGGATAAAGTACATCCCTTCCTTATTGAGATCGTAGTGGGATGTATCATCCAGTGTATATACATATCTCTGATCCGGTGTATAATTCATGGTGTAATCGGCAGAAGCTGTAATGGGAGGACGAGGCAGTTCACTTTCCAGCTTGTAGTAATCCATATAGATGGAATCATAAGAGTAATCCCGGTAACGGATATTAAACTTCTCTCCCGGGAGAAAAAAATGCATGAACTTTGGATACCCCGAAAAGAGCGATACTACCTTGAAATTCTGGGCAACATGTGGATTCGTTTTGTCTACATAGAGGTACTCCAGTCCTATACTTCCACGATTGAGATCCTCGGTCTGAAGACGCAGCAAATAACGTACTCCCTCTTTGACAGGTATTGTGAGAGAGGCAAAAAAGGCAGGCCTTTTTTGATCCTGTCTCAAAAGCTTATATACTACCGTCGCAGAATCGGTCATAGCCCCTTCTTGTATAGGTTCATCCAGTTGAATAAGCTGATAGTTCAAGGATAGCAATGCCCTGTACTCCGACTCTTCATTAGCCTCATTAAATCTGAGTTCGGCAGGATAAGCTCTGAGATAGAGTACTGAATAGCGCTCACTCTCATGAAAAATGGAATAGTCAGGATGCAGAGAAAGCCTGCTGGGATTGTAAAGGGAGGCCAGAAATGTGGTAGATTCTTCAGAGGTCGTTTGCTCAGTGGAAGCACACCCTGCCAGAAAAACCAGTAGCATACAACATGCAATTACCATTGAACTGCTCCTTCTCATGCTCCTAAATTAAATTAATTTCCTTTTCCTTGTACTTTTTCCAGCAGAAGGTTATGCTTCTCCCACGACGCAAGAGCCTCATCCAGTCTGGATTTGAGCTGTTCATAATTTTCATACACCTGCATTCCGCTAATATTCTCCGGATTCATCAGCACCTGATCCATCTCCGCAAGTTCTTTCTCGATCTTTTCGATCTCATGTTCCAGAGATTTCACGCGGTTGGCCACCTTTCTGATTTTTTTATCCTGCACCTTCTTCTCCTCGTACTTAACTTTATTACTTGAAGAATCCTGCTCCATGATCGCAGGCTCCTCTCTTCTCTTCTTAGGTTTCACCTGCACACGATCATTGGTCGAAGAGAGGCCACGCTTACGCTCTATCTCTCTCAGAGATGTGAGTTTCCTTCGCTGCAAGAATTCGAAAATTCCTCCCAGGTGTTCCTTCACTTTCTGGTACTTGAATTCAAATACCTTATCCACCAAACCATCCAGGAATTCTCTATCATGAGAAACCACAATTAGTGTCCCGTCAAATGCCAAAAGCGCATTCTTTAGAATATCTTTTGATCTCATATCCAGGTGATTTGTAGGCTCATCCAGGATCAGGAGATTGAAAGGTTGTAACAACATCCTGGCCATGGCAAGTCTGGAACGTTCTCCTCCCGAGAGCACTTTCACCTTTTTATCCACATCTTCACCCCTGAAAAGGAATGCCCCCAGGATGTCTCTGATTTTTGTACGTATCTCCCCTACTGCTGCCCTGTCAACTGTTTCCATCACCGTCAGGTTACCATCCATGATCTCATCCTGATTCTGGGCGAAGTAACCAAGCTCCACATTGTGTCCCATTTTTATCTTGCCTGTACACTCAAGTTCTCCCACCAGGATACGGGATAGGGTTGTCTTGCCTTCACCGTTCCGTCCCACAAAAGCTACCTTCTCTCCCCTTTCAATCACCAGGTTTACTCTGTTAAGGACCTGATGATCACCATAACTCTTCCCCAGGTCCACAGCCTCAACGACAATGGTGCCTGACCGGGCTGCCATGGGAAATTTCAGGTTCATGACCAGTGTATCTTCCTTCTCTATCTCAATTCGATCCAGTTTGTCCAATTGCTTTATTCTGGACTGCACCTGCACCGCCTTTGTGGCTTTGTATCTGAACCTGTTGATAAACTGCTCCGTATCCTGGATCATTTTTTGCTGGTTTTCATAAGCAGCCTGCTGAACAGTAATCCGATCGGCTTTCAACTCGACATATTTTGAGTAGGAGACCCGGTAATCATAGAGTTTTCCCAGAGAGAGCTCAATGGTGCGGTTGGTCACCCTGTCCAGGAAAACCCGGTCATGAGAAATAATCAGGATGCCACCGGGATAACTTCCCAGAAAACTCTCCAACCATTGGATAGAATCAATATCGAGGTGATTGGTAGGCTCATCCAGCAAAAGGTAGTCAGGACGACGAAGCAGGATCTTTGCCAGCTCCACACGCATGCGCCATCCACCACTGAATTCATGTACAGGACGATCCATATCCTTTTTCTCGAATCCAAGTCCTATCAGAGTTTGCTCCACATCGGCATGGATCGTGTGTCCTCCCTCCAGTTCAAATTGTTCATTGGCATTGGTAAGCTCCTGTATAAGTGAAAGATATCCAGCAGAATCGTAGTCGGTTCTCTCGCCCAACTCTGCGGTAATGGCATCAATTCTCTTTTTGAGGGCAATCACATGTGAAAAAGCATTGAGCGTTTCCCGGTAGAGTGATTTGCCCTTTTTATGTTTCATTTGCTGCGGCAGATATCCCACACTTTTCCCAGCACCTTTCACCACTTTTCCTTCATCTGCTTCCTGGATACCGGCAATCAGGTTCAGAATGGTAGTCTTGCCAGCTCCGTTCCGCCCCACAAGACCAATGCGGTCCCCGTGATTCACCTGGAAACTGATCCCGTCAAAAAGGACAAAAGCCCCAAACCTAATGGATACATTATCAATCGAAATCATACCACTTATCAACATCGCAGTTTTCGTCCATCTCCCATCACCGATCACCCATCACCGATCACTCAATCACCCATCACCGATCACTCAATCACCGATCACTCAATCACCGATCCCCCAAAAATAGAACAATTCAGCGAGTCAGTTGTATATTTAGCCAGTACAAACTCATTTCTTAACAAGAAAAGTAATTATAATGTTATCTGGTTTAATAATAGGATTATTTGGAGGCGTGATAATTGGGTGGTTAATCGTATTCCTGGCAATGCCATCGCTCATGTTTAAAGAGAACAGGCTCTCAGGGAGTTTCGAGGAAATCGTGGCCAAATTGGGTAGATCCGTAGAGGCAAAAGGGTGGAAAGTGCCTCATGTACATGACCTTCAGGCCACTTTAAAGAAGTTTGGGAAAGAGGTTAAGCGAGTACATGTTTTTGAGATATGTCATCCCGACCACTCTTATGAGATCCTTAGCAGGAATGAGGAGCGGATTGTCTCAAACATGATGCCATGCAGGATCGCCGTCTATGAAAAGCAGGACGAATCGGTTTGGATCTCCAGAATGAATTCAGGAGTAGTAGCTAAACCTATGTCGAAAGTGGTTCGCAAAACCATGACATCTGCCGCACAAGACCTGGAAGAGATCATTGCAGAAGTGATGCAGGAATGATACTTTTGCAACTCTAAAACAATTGATGTGGGAAGGAGAAAAAAACTACCTCTGCTGGAGAAGGTCACCATTGAAAACATAGGAGCAGAAGGAAAGTCCATTGCACGGGTGGACAATGTTGTAGTTTTCGTTAAGGATGCGGTGCCAGGTGATTTAGTAGATCTGCAGGTTTACAGGAAGAAGGGCCGGTTTATGGAAGCCCGGGTGGTTCATTACCATAACTATTCCGATCAACGAACCGAGCCCTTTTGTGATCATTTTGGAATATGTGGCGGATGCAAATGGCAACAGTTACCCTATGAGAGGCAATTGTTTTACAAGCAGCAACAGGTTGAAGATGCCTTCAGACATATTGCAGGAGTTGAAATCCCTGAAACACTACCCATCCTGGCCTCTCATCCCACCACCCGGTACAGAAACAAACTGGAATATACCTTTTCCAATCACAGATGGCTGCTGGAACATGAAGCTGCCTCTGATACCCCTCTTACACACACCAATGCAGTGGGACTTCACGTTCCGGGAAGATTCGACAAAGTGGTGGACCTTCATACCTGTCATCTTCAGGAGGAACCCACCAATCACATCCGGAATTTTCTGCGAGAGTTAGCCCTTGAAAAGGGCTTATCTTTCTATGATCACCGAACCAACGAAGGGCTTCTAAGAAATCTGATTATCAGAAACACTACTCTTGGGGAGGTGATGGTCATCCTGTCTGTACAATTTGACAAGCCTGTTGTATATGAACTTCTGGAAGCAGTGAAAAAGAAGTTCCCCGATCTCACAAGTCTGATGTATACCATCAACCCCAAGAAAAATGAGACCCTCTATGACCAGGAAATCATTACCTATGCAGGCCGGGATCATATATTTGAAAAGCTGGAGGAACTCACCTTTAAGATTGGTCCCAAATCATTCTTTCAGACCAACTCACATCAGGCTCTGAAACTCTATCAAAAAACCAGGGAGTTTGCACAGTTAAAAGGGGATGAGACCGTGTATGACCTATATACCGGAACAGGCACCATCGCCAATTTCATGGCACCGTACTCTGGGTGTGTGGTGGGAATAGAATCAGTACCAGAATCCATTGAAGATGCAAAAATCAATGCCGAGATCAACCGGATTGAGAACACCCGTTTTTTCGCCGGTGACATGAAAGATATTTTCACCGATGGATTTATCAGGGAGCAGGGCAAACCCCAGGTGATCATAACCGATCCACCCAGGGCCGGAATGCATGCAAAGGTGGTGGATCAGATCCTGAAAATAGCGCCTGAACGTATTGTATATGTATCTTGTAATCCGGCCACCCAGGCCAGGGATGTGGAATTGTTGGGCAGGTTATACAGGGTAATGAAGATCCAGCCAGTGGACATGTTTCCCCATACTCAACATGTGGAGAATATTGCATTACTGGAACTAAAACCCTAGGCCAGGGATCCAGTCATCTATTCTTTCACCTCACAGGTAATGATTTATTCGGACCCGACAGGTAATTTCTCCTGTGGCCAATCCTTCTGAAAATCTTTCCAGTAATTCCCAATAGTACTTTTGATATCCTTTCTAAGCACCAGTAATCCAAAGAGGTTGGGGATGGTCATGATGGCTATGGTAATATAGGAAAGATTCCATACAATGGTGGTATCTGTGAAGGAAGCTACGAAGAATCCCACCACATAGATCAGCCTGTAAAAAATCACATACCTTGTGCCAAACAGATAGGTCACTGCCCTGCCCCCGTAATAGGACCATGAGATGGCGGTAGAGAAGGCGAAAAGCAATAGTCCGATGGATACGATGTATTGTCCCCAGTCCCCCAATATGCTTCGCTTAAAAGCTTCCGTTGTCAGAGCAGCACTATGAATTAATGAGCGGCCTGAAAAATAGACCTCTCCTTCCTCGGTTTCAAGCTTGCTAAACTGAACAATCCCCTCCTCCACCGGAATCAATCCTGAATAGTTCTCACCGCTGCGGGTGACTCTCACATTTTCCGCAAAGGATTCCGCATGAATTATAGTCACCCCATTGGTGATCACTTCACCATCACGGACCTCTATGGTACCGGTGAACAATGCAAGGGTGGTATCATTGCTAAACGCTCTTGACATCAGATTCCTGTCTGCTTGATCTGATTCCAAATAGGTACCCTCCAAAATCGCCAGGTCAGCTTGTTCAAACCTGTTATCTATTTTTTCATTCCAAACTCCCGATGAGAGCAGGACAAGCCCTGTGATAGTACAAATCACAATAGTATCTATAAAAGGCTCCAGGATGGCTACCATACCCTCAGAAACAGGTTCCTGGGCTTTGGCAGCACTGTGTGCAATCGGAGCTGAACCCTGTCCTGCTTCATTGGAGAATAGTCCCCTGTTAACGCCCTTATTAAAAGTAAAGGCAAATCCAGCACCCAGGAATCCACCCACAGCAGCACTCCCGGTAAATGCATCGGTAAAGATGGAACCCAGGGAAGGAAGGATGTTCTGATAGTTGGTAGCAATCACCAAAATGGCTCCAATAAGATAGATTATAGCCATCATAGGAACCAGCGTGGAAGTCACCTTCGCTATTCTCTTGATCCCCCCAATAATCACAAGTCCCAGTAAAACAGCTAGGACTCCTCCGGTAAGAGTATGGCTAATCCCAAAGGAAGAAAACATGGAATCCGAAATACTGTTTATTTGAGGAAGACTGCCAGTCCCAAAAGAAGAGAGGATGGTGGCAAACGCAAAGAAAGCCCCTAAAACGGCTCCAGTCTTTATGATCTTACCGTTGCGGGTAGTAATATTCATCCGCTTTTTCATGTAGTACATGGGTCCCCCTGAAATGGACCCATCGGACAAGATATCCCGGTACTTATGAGAAATGGTCACCTCAACGAATTTGGTGCACATACCAAAGAGGGCAGTGATCAACATCCAGAATAGAGCAGCCGGTCCACCTAAATGGATTGCCAATGCCACTCCCGCAATGTTCCCGGTGCCCACAGTTCCACTTAAGGCAGTAGTTAGTGCCTGGAAATGGGAGGTATCTCCCACATCTTCTGCCCGATCATACTTACCCTTCACTATGCGAATGGCATGACCGAAATAGCGGAATTGAGGCAATCCAAGATAGAGTGTAAAGAATATGCCTGTACCTAACAGAAAGAAGACAAACCACTGATGCCCGCCCAGATAGTCGTTGAGGAAAAGAAGAAATTCGTTGATTTTTTGCATGAAACAGCTATTAGGACTTTGAATTTTTCAGAGTCCATAAAAGTAGCAATAATTTGATTAGATGGAAATCACCCTGAATAGCTGGTCTTTAGTGAATGGTTTGGGAAGATACTCATCATAACCATCGTCCAGGAACCGGTCCCTGTCTCCCACCAGAGCATGAGCCGACTGAGCCACTACCTTGAGGCTCCCATACCGTTCTCTGATCAATCTCAATGTATCTGTACCACTCAATACGGGCATCTGAACATCCATTAAAACCAGGTCTGGCATGGGGCCAAGTTCAAGCTGTTTCAATGCTTCATAACCAGAAATTACTGAAGTAACTTCGTGTCCGACGGATGTCAGCATCTCATTGAGTAGTTCGGCAGAATCGGGTTCATCATCTACGACCAATATCTTTAGTTCTTTGCCAGTCCCCGGACGCTCAGGAAGAGGATCCGGGCTTGCGGTATCCACCTTTTGAGGAAAGGTGGCCTTTTTGGGTAGTTCTACCTGAAACAGAGCCCCCTGCTCAGGTTCAGATTCTACCCAGATCCTGCCTCCCATCATGCGAATCAGGTTTTTACAAATGGCAAGTCCAAGTCCGGTACCTCCATATTTTCGGGTATTGGACCCATCGATCTGTCTGAATTGATCGAAAATAAGAGTAAAGTACTCCGCCTCAATCCCTATTCCCGTATCCTTAACATAGAGAATGATATTTTTATCATTCCCTGACAGTTTCCAACCGATTTCAACAGAACCTTTCTCCGTAAACTTGATGGCATTGTTGATCAGGTTTTTCATAACCTGGATGATGCGGATCACATCGATTTCTATTTCATGATCCTCTCCTTCCAAATCGACGATAATCTCTAAATCCTTATTATCTAACCGCCTCAACTCATCTTTCGCATATTGATTCAAATCACAGATCAATTCAGACATTGTGAGTTTCCCATAAATAATGGGGAGCTGTCCACTCTCAATCTTGGCCAGATCAATAATATCAGAAATCAGAGCCATCAACAACTCGGCATTTCTCACAATTCGATGAACGTACTTTTCCCTGCTCCTTTCCTTCAGATCCGGATTGACCAGCAAATTGGAAAATCCAATAATGGAATTCATTGGAGTACGGATCTCATGTGACATGTTGGCCAGGAAAGCCGATTTTAACAGGTCGCTCTCCTCAGCATGCTCTTTCGCCAATTGCAATTCGCGCATAGCCATCTTTCGCTCCGTTACGTCACGATTTATGCTTAGAATCAAATCTCTCTCCCCCTTTTCACCCCTGATCAATACATTCTTCGATGACAGATAGAGATAGTGCCCCAGCTTGTGCCTGACCCTGAAGTCAGCCTGTAAAAAACCCTCTCTATAAAACTCTTTCCCATAGGTCTCCAGATACCACCTGTCCTTTGGGTGAATAATCTCCAACCAGTCCAGAGCCAGAAACTCCTCTCTTGTAAAGCCAAAGGTCTCGTAAAATGCTGAATTCATAAGTATGACTTTACGATCCAGCGTGAGCAACCCTATGGCATCATCAGCGGCTTCAAACAAGGTGCGATACCTCTTCTCACTCTCCCTGAGTGCCGCTTCAGTCATACGTTCCGGCGTCTTGTCTTTGACAATGGCGATCATCAGGTTTTCACCAGTAAGAGTGAAAGAATGTAATGAGATCTCCAACCACAAGGGTTCGTTATCGCCAATTTGCAGCTTCTGTTCGGCCCTTCCAAACCCTTTTTCAAAAACATCCGTCATCAGAGGACCACCCTTCCCGATCACAGTATCCTGCAAAATTTCATCGGGCAGGGGCTTGTTTAATGCCTCCGGACCCATATTGAATAAATCAAAAGCGGCCTTATTGGCATCCAGCACATTACCTGCCTTTCCTTCAAGTAGTTCAATAAGGATAATAGCTTCAGTGGTATTTCTGAATATATACTCAAACTTGTCCTTCTCCTCCACCATGGAAAGCAGGTGCCTGAATCGACTGGAAAAATCGATGGAAATCCCCCCAGACCCAAAGGTTTTCCCTCGTCATCACGCTGGTTTACGGTCCCCCGGTTATAATACCATTGCCACTCTCCTTCAGTATCCATCAACCTGTACTCGATCTCGTACAGATCCATTTCACCATTAATCACGTTGTTGATCCTCTCTTCATTTCTTTTGAGGTCATCAGGATGAACTTTTTCATAAATGGATTCCAGGGAATAGTCGAAAGATTCAGGAGTATAGCCCAGGACCTTTAACAGGCTAGGACTCACTATAATCCTGCGTGCTTTGAAGTCATAATGCCACCAGTGCAACCCAATACTTCCTGAAGCAGAAGTAAAAGCATCAGATGGGGAGGTTAATTCCCTGGGTAGATGTATGGATGTCGTCATTACTTTGACCGGAAACTAAGGTGTGATGTAATATAAAGATAACATATTCTCTTAAAAAACTATATGGAATTTCGGAGCAAGATGAACTTTCTGACCTCCGGCTATGTTGTTAGGTAAAACCAAATCATGGAATCTATCTTCTCCTTTCTGAGATCATTAGCTCTAAACAACAACCGGGAATGGTTCACTGAGAACAAAAAGGAGTACCAGCAGGCGTTGGGGGAATTCAGGGAGTTTACAGCAAAGGTGCTGAACGGAATTGTTCTGTTCGATCCGTCATTAGGCGACCAGGTTGCAAAGGATACCATTTTCAGGATATATAAGGATGTACGGTTCTCAAAAGATAAAACTCCTTACAAAACCCATTTCGGCAGCTGGATGACCAAAGGGGGCCGGAAATCTACAGATGCAGGTTACTATTTTCACCTGGAACCTGACAATAGCTTTATGGCAGCAGGGGTTTACATGCCACCTAAAGAGCAATTAAATCTCATTCGGCAGGAGATCGTATTTAATCCGGATGCCTACCTGAAAGTCATTCATGATCCACTCCTGAATGACGGATATGAAAGGGCCGGGAAGGAGGACAGGTTGAAAAAGGGTCCAGTTGGTTTCCCAAAGGATTTTGAGCTTCTGGAGGAGATCAAATACAAGCACTATATATTCTCTAAGGCATACAGCGAAAAGGAGATCCTGAAGAAAGAGTTTCATCATAAGCTGGTAAACGACTTTAAAGGACTGCACTCGCTGGTAAGTTATTTAAACCATGCCATGTCTTTTTCAGGGAACGAATAACTAACCTGAATAAGTTGTGTGACTTTTGTTACAGTGGGGTTGTAAGTTAGTACCTATTTTTGCGTCAGATATTAGACATTAAACAAATACCGATATGAAACTTGAACATTTAACAACGGATACTTTTAAGCAAAAGATATTCAATTACGAAACTAACAAGGAGTGGAAGTTTGAAGGTGAAACCCCTGCCATCATCGATTTCTATGCCGACTGGTGTGGCCCATGTAAGGTAGTTGGCCCTATCCTGGAAGAATTGAAGGATGAGTATGGTGATAAACTGGATATCTTTAAGGTAAATACTGAGGAGCAGCGTGAGCTCTCGTCTGTATTTGGAATCCAGAGTATTCCCTCCTTGCTGTTTATCCCCACGGAGGGTCAGCCTCAAATGGCTATGGGAGCACTTCCCAAAGAGACATTTAAGCAGGCCATCTCTGAAGTATTGAGTGTAACTGAATAATTAACTCCGGTGATACAACCAGAAAACAAGAAACAGACATGAAAAAGGTAGTAATTGGTGCCCTTGCAACGATGTGGCTCACGCTTTCCTGTTCCAACGGTTCAGCCAACACGTTGAATCAGCATGCAGGAGAAGATGAGATCATGGTAACCGAAGTAAAAGCGAGCAGTGGTGACACTGATTCCAAAGGAGAGGGAAAAACGGTCATGCTGACAAAAGAGGATTTCCTTGAGAAGGTGATGAATTATGAGAAGAACCAGACCGAATGGAAATATGAAGGAGATCTTCCTGCTCTGATTGATTTTTACGCCGACTGGTGCGGACCTTGTCGCATGGCCGCTCCTGTGCTTGAAGAGCTTGCCAAAGAGTATGAGGGAAAGATCCATATCTATAAGGTGGATACGGAAAAAGAGAGGGAGCTTGCTTCAGTATTCGGCATCCGTAGCATACCCGCATTCCTCTATGTGCCGCAGGAAGGAAAGCCTACCATGAGCAATGGCATTGCACGGACTCCGGAAGATACTAAAGTGATGTTTAAAAATATGATTGACGAACTGCTACTTGGTAAAAAGCCCGAACAGCTATAGGATAAAGAAAGTTTGAAAGCTAGTTAGTGAGGTAGATAAAAGTTGGATAGTCAGTTAGAGAAGTGTGTTAGTTTAGAGTAGTGTTTAGTTGAAGAAAAGCCGGGACCTTGAGTTCCGGCTTTTCTGTTTCATGAATAGAGCAGTGCTGATTAAGGCTGTGTACCTTTCAATGCACCACCTGAATTCATCAGCTCCATAAATTTGGGCAGCTCCACCCTGTTACCTGATTCATCTTTGATGATCGTGTTTTCATCAATCATAACAGCACCTTCCGGAATTTCCTGAGAGTAACCGTAGTGTATGGAAAATAACAACACAGTAAGGGCAATACATAGTTTTCGTTTCATGTTTAATATTTTTTCTACAGATCAAATATATTTTTATAATCTTTCGAGATTCTTTAAAGAATGTTAAGGATTGTTAATCGGGAAATAACATGAGTAAATATTTAGGAGCACATGTGAGTGCATCGGGCGGGGTGGAGAATGCACCGCTAAATGCCAGAGAGATAGGGGCAACTGCTTTTGCACTTTTCACAAAAAACCAACGGCAATGGGTGGCAAAGCCCCTAACTCAGGAGAGCATTACCAGCTTCAAGACGAACTGCCGGGAGGCTGGTTATCAACCTCATCAGATTTTACCTCACGACAGCTATCTGATCAACCTTGGCAATCCCGATCAGGAAGCACTGGAGAAATCAAAAATGGCATTCCTGGATGAGATGCGACGGTGTGAACAACTGGGCCTCGACAGGCTCAACTTCCATCCGGGTGGTCACCTCAATCGACACAGTGAGGAAGAGTGTTTAATGCAGATCGCCCAATCGATCAACTGGGTACTTGATCAGACCAGCGGAGTGATCGCAGTTATTGAGAATACAGCCGGACAGGGCAGTAACCTGGGACACACCTTTGAACAGATTGCTCAGATTATTGAGCGTATTGAAGATCAAAGCCGGATCGGTGTTTGTATCGATACCTGCCATGCATATACGGCAGGTTATGATCTGAAAAGCAGGAAAGGATTTGAAGAGACCTTCGATCAGTTTGAGAAGTTGATAGGTTTTGAATTCCTGAAGGGAATGCACCTGAACGATTCGAAAAAGGAGCTGGGTACCAGAGTCGACAGGCACGACAATCTGGGAATGGGATTCCTTGGCCTTGATCCGTTCCGGTGGATCATGAATGATGTTCGTTTTGACCATATTCCTATGGTTCTCGAAACTCCTGATGATAGTAAATGGGCCGAAGAGATCAAACTGCTGAACTCCTTTATTTGATTACCTTTAAAGAAGAATTAATAGAACCCCCATGCGTCAATATAGATCTCACACCAAGGTTATCGCTACCATAGGTCCGGCAACACGCAATCTGGAAGTACTGGAGCAGTTGTTCCATGAAGGCGTCGATGTCTGCAGGATTAATTTCTCTCATGGCACCCATGAGGAGCACCTGAAGACTATACAACATGTTCGCCAACTAAATGAGGAGCTGGGTTCACAGGTAGCCCTTCTGGCTGATCTTCAAGGGCCCAAGCTCCGGATTGGTGATATGGAGAACGATCATGCAGAACTGGAAGACGGACAGAAATTCTCCTTTGTTACCACACCCTGTCAAGGAGATCATTCAAAAGCATACCTCAGTTATACCCAATTACCCGCAGACATTACTGTTGGAGAGAAGATTCTGGTGGATGATGGCAAACTGATCTTTGAGGTAATCAAAACCAATGGTACTGATACTATACTTACCCGGGTGATAGCCGGAGGTAAGCTCAGCAGCAAAAAGGGGGTGAATCTGCCTGAAACCAAAGTTACTCTGCCAAGCCTGACAGATAAGGACAGAAGCGATGCCAAATTCGCGCTTGATCACCAGGTGGATTGGATTGCCCTCTCTTTTGTCAGAAAGGAAAAAGACATTCGGGATCTCAGGAAGCTGGTGGGTGCCCATCACAATAAAGCCCATATAATTGCCAAAATAGAGAAACCGGAAGCACTGGATGAAATGGATGCCATCATTGATTCTGCTGATGGAATTATGGTCGCCCGGGGTGACCTGGGGGTTGAAGTGGAGTTTCAGAAAGTCCCCCTGATCCAGAAATCGATCATCAAGAAATGCATCGAGAAATCCAAACCGGTCATCGTGGCTACCCAGATGATGGAGAGCATGATTCAGAACGCTACTCCTACCAGGGCTGAAGCCAATGATGTGGCAAATGCAGTATTGGACGGGTCCGATACCGTGATGCTGAGTGGAGAGACTTCCATCGGGAAGTACCCGGTTCAAACCATCCGCAACATGCAGAAGATCATTGATGCTACAGAAACTGATGAATTTCTCTTCTATAAACAACACCCTCCGCTGGTGGAGAGTAAAACTTATCTCCCTGATTCAATCTGCTATAATGCAGTAAGGTTAGCCGAACAGGTCAATGCTGCGGCCATTATCACCCTTACTTATTCGGGCTATACTGCATTCAAGATCAGCTCCCACCGTCCCAAGGCCCCTATCTATTCCTTCACCATGAACAAAGAGCTCATAACCGATCTGTCGCTGGTTTGGGGAGTCAGGACCTTCTATTTTGGAGAGTGTGAACAATTCAACGATTACGTAGTATATACAGAAGAGTTCCTGGTGAGTCAGAACCTGCTGCAGAAAGGAGATCTGGTGGTTCATGTGGGAAGTATCCCTATCCTGGAAAAAGGGAAAACCAATATGATGAAGCTCACCCGGGTAACCTGATTGTGATTGGAGCAAAATATCGAAATATGGATCAACAAAGCTGAAGAGACATGGCTCGATGAGTTGCACCCACATGTTGACGAATTGTTTTCAACCACATTTCTTCCCTCACATGATCACACACATCATCGTCGGGTCTGGAACCTCTGTAAACAGGTATTAAAAGGACTGGATCACCTCTCTAAAAAACTGACGCCTTCTCTGGTGGAAGCGCTATTGGTCGCCGTCTATTTTCATGACGTGGGGATGGTCAGATCCACCCGTAAAGATCATGGCAGACTGGGAAGAGAACTCTGCGAATCCTATTTCAATGTAAAGAACCGACCAAAACCACCCAGATACGATGAGTTACTGGATGCCATTGAAAAGCATGATGTGAAAGAGGCACGGATATACCCCGGATTCGGACCGGATGAATCGCCAGGCATACTGGGCATTCTTTCTATGGCAGATGACCTGGAGGCACTGGGGATCATAGGCATTTACCGTTATACTGAGATCTATCTGAAACGGGACTGCGAACTGAGCAGCCTGGGTATACGTGTCCTGGGAAACGCATCCACCAGGTATGAAAACCTGGCTACAAGCTGCTCAATGTGTCCTTCGGTTCTGAAACCATTCAAGAAACAATACAAGGAACTGATCTCATTTTTCGATAGCTACAATCAGCAAATCCTTATGGAGCCAAAGCCTGAAAAGGTGATGACCGGCAATATCGGGATTGTCAATTATATTAAAGCCCTGAGCATAGAGGGAGAGACGGGACCGGAGGGATTTATATCAGAGATCGAGAAGAGGAAGCCCACCTTACAGGTGGCAGAATATTTTACTAAACTGAAAAAAGAACTGCAAAATGCAAGACTATAGGATTTTTTTTACTCTCTTGCTATGGACCTTTGGAATGCTCTCTTCAGCACAGGTAAATCTCCGTTATTCTCAGAATGAAACGGTGACCTGGCAGGAAGCCACTGAGATGTACAGATGGTTGGATGAGTCTTATGAGGAGGCTCTGTTGCTGGAAGTGGGATGGACCGATGCAGGAAAGCCTCTTCACCTGTTTATTATATCCAAAGGAGGTGAATTTGATCCTTATAAAATCCGGGAGTCAGGTAAAAGCATCCTTTTCATCAATAATGGAATTCACCCGGGAGAACCTTGCGGAGTGGATGCAAGCCTGAAACTGGCTGAGGGACTACTGTCGGGTACCGATCCATTTGCTCCCTATCTCGAAAACACTGTGATTGCCATTGTCCCCCTCTTCAATGTGGGTGGAGCACTTAACCGAAGTAAGTACCACCGCGCCAATCAGAACGGACCTGTGGAACAGGGATTCAGGGGGAATGCGCGTAACCTGGACCTGAACAGGGATTTCATCAAACTCGATTCAAAGAACACCCGATCACTTGTGAAGGTTCTGAGAACATGGGATCCGCACATCTTCATCGATACACATACCTCCAACGGGGCCGACTATCCCTATACCATCACCCTGATCAACAGCCATGAACAACGGCATGAAAAAGCCCAGTCCCAATTCCTGGTCAATACTCTTCTGCCTGAGCTGTTCGGTGCCATGAAGGAGACTCCCTATGATATGAGCCCCTATGTATGGAGTGTCAAAAGGTCTCCGGAAAACGGTATCCGGGCTTTTATGGATTACCCCAGGTACACCTCAGGATATGTAAGTCTCTTTAACACGTTTGCATTTACTGTAGAGACCCATATGTTCAAGCCCTTCGAAGATCGGGTACTCTCCACATGGCACCTGTTAAGAGAGATGTTGAAGTTTACAAGTAACCATAACGGTGAACTGCAAAGGGTCAAAAACCTGGCACTGAAGGAGAAGATAAATAAGGATTTCTTCCATCTTCAATGGAAACTGGATACTTCCATGTACCAGATGATCCCATTCAAAGGGTACGCAGCAAAATCGAAGCCCAGCTCGGTAACCCATCACCCCAGACTCTATTACGACAGGCAGTCAGGGTGGGAGAAAGAGATCCCCTATTTCAAGTACTTTACACCACAGATTACTATAAAAGTACCCGAATACTACATCCTCCCTTCAGCCTGGTCCGAAGTGGTGGAACGAATGAATCTGAACCTGGTGGAGATGAGACCACTCCCTGCCGATACAGTGATGGAGGTGGAAGTCTATTATGTGGATCAGTATAACACCTTAGATGCCCCCTATAATGGGCACTACATACACTACGATGTGGAAGTGAGAAAAGAGATCCAGGAGGTACAATTCTTTGCGGGTGATTTTATCATTCCGGTGAGGCAGGAGGCCATAGAATACCTGGTACAGACACTGGAGCCAAAAGGATATGATTCTTTTTTCAGCTGGAACTTCTTCGATGAGATACTATTCAGGAATGAGTACTTCTCCCCATACATCTTTGAGGAGAGTGCTGAGCAGCTATTGCAATCGGATCCCGGACTACAAAGGGAATTTACCCGGAAACAAAAGAACGATCCCGGCTTCGCATCCAATCCGTATCAGCAACTTCGTTTTTTGTATGAAAGGTCTCCCTGGTCGGAAAACACCTTTATGAGATATCCGGTCTACCGCTGGTCACCTGATTGACTCCAGAACAGTATATCCGGTCAGCTTTCCATTTTTATTATAAGATTCACTTCTGATGGTACCGTACTCTTGACTGTACCATTCCACACCTGACATGCTCACCTTCACAAAACCGATTTGAGAAAGGGCATCGTATGTATACTTAATGCATTCAAAAATACCCGCCGGGGTTTCAATCTTTTCACGGGCTGCGATCTTCCGGTCTGAAACCGAAACTGAAAGGGTCACGATCTTCACACCACCGCTTCTTACCACTGCTGTCACACCTCCATCTTCCATCGTTGTGCCTGCATCACCATCCATAGGCATTTCCAGGTTATCGGCTGTCACCTCAACTTCCATGGTTTCATAGGCACTCATGGTATTAGGATCAAGGAACTTACCCGCATCAAGATAGAGTACCCCGTTCCTGCATTCCATCGATACCTCACTCGTATAAATCACTTCCTCTTTATCATCACTGAAACGGGATAAGAATACCACTGAAACTCCGTCATTGGATTGCTTCTTATCTTTAAAGACCATTTCAGAGCTACCAGTGATCTTATCCTTTTTGTCGTAGTTAACATATTTGAGTAAGGTCCCCTCCTTCTGAGGAAAGAAATCCTGACAATCCTGTGCATAAAGGGAAGATCCGGCAAATGATAATACAATTGCTGTCAGTAATACGTTCAAAAGTTTCATGATTGTGATTTTATACCTTCCGGAAGGTATTCATTACTCTCCTCACTATCAAAGCAAATCACATTTTTAACGCAATTTTCACAAGTCAGTCAGGTAATTGCTAAATGATATTTTATATCTACTTTTGCATGATTCGAACAGGGAGTTAATATGGATGTGCAAAAGAAGAGGTTAGTCGCTTGCTGGATTCTCATTTCAATTGTACTGCTTCAGAACCATGCGGCAGTTTCACTGAAGGATTTCCTCAACAGAAAAGAGGTAACCGAGGTAAGGGTGCTGAAGGGTGAATCACATTTTGAAAACATCCTGGAGGTGATGATCGATCAACCGGTAGACCATCACAATCCGGATGGAGAAACTTACTCACAACGACTCTATATCTCACATGTGGACAGTAATAAACCTGTGGTAATGATCACTGCAGGGTATGATGCGAACTATTATTACACCTCTGAAATCACCCACAAATTAAGATGCAACCAGATCCTGGTGGAGCACAGGTATTTTGGCAGAAGTACACCCGACAGCCTGGATTGGAGATATCTGGATACCTGGCAGGCAGCCTCCGACCACCACAGGATCGTTCAAATGTTCAGGGAGCTCTATCCGGAAAAATGGATCTCCACCGGTATCAGCAAAGGGGGACAAACAGTCATGTATCACAGTTACTACTATCCGGAAGATGTGGATGTGAGAGTTCCTTACGTGGCACCTTTGAATTACGATGTGGAAGATGAGAGAATCTACGATTTCCTCGACCGGGTGGGAAGCGCAAAGGATCGCAGAAAGGTGAAAAGATTTCAAAAAATGACCCTGAAAAACCAGGAAAGGTACCACTCTGCCTTTAGGGAATTATCCCAAAAGGAAGGGTATACCTATACCCTGGTCGGGGGAATAGAGAAAGCATTTGAGTACTGTGTTCTCGAGTATTCATTCGCCTTCTGGCAGTGGGGGTATGTACCTGTACAAAAGATTCCGGGCAGAACTGCAACACCCCGGAAAGTGGTAGAACATATGAACCAGGTGGCAGGTTTCGATTATTTCAACGATGCATTCATTATCTCCTACAGGCCCTTCTTTTACCAGGCGCTGACCGAAATGGGGTATTATGGGTATGAACTGGAGGAGTTTGATAAACACATCCTTCATGTCGACAACCCGCTCTTCACATTCACCATACCCGGGGAGGCTGTGCTTCCCTTTAATCAGGAATTATCCAGGGAAGTACAACACTACCTGACATCAGAAGCAGACAATTTCATCTATATCTATGGCGAGTACGACACCTGGTCGGCCACAGCAGTTTCCACCACAGGGAACACGAATTCAAAGATCTATGTGAAGGAGGAAGGATCACACCGCACCCGGATCCGCAATATGCCGGAAGAACAGCAGCAGGAGGTCTACTCCACGCTGGAGTTGTTTTTGCAGTAAGCTGTTGATCCAAATAACCCTATGGTGATTGTGTCCAATCCATGCACTCCTTGATTACACTTTGCGTAAGGTTATTGGCTCAATATTATTCGTGAGTGGTCAGACCTGGTAATCGCCTCAAAAAATGCATTGATGTCCAAAAACTGGGATTTATGATAAACTCCGCTTGAAATCTTCAGGTCCCGGATCATTTGAATGCCCCGTTCGGTTTGCGTCAGATACAATGAATAGCTTCCGGCAACTGATTCATGCGAAATATTCTCAGGCAAGTGCTCAACTTGAAACCGCTCTGGAATTGAAATGGTAACCGTATCAATGTGACGATACCCGACAGATCTCTGGAGATTGAGCTCCCTCTTCTTCGAAATGGAGTGAAAACTGGTTTGACTGAAAAGATACTCTGGTCTGAAAAACAATCGCTTTCCGGATTTCGTAGCAAATCTGGGCACATTCCCTTCAACAGAAATGCTGGCTGCCGGTCGGTCTAAAGTGGTATTTGATGTATTGAAATTCTCCATCACAAACCCTTCAAACGAGAGCTTCTTCAACAGGGATTCCCTCTGTTCCTTTTGAGACACCTGCAGTAATCCCGATACATCTTCATATTCCGTATTGATAAAATCTGCATTGACTTTATAGTGGGCATTACCACTTTCATTGATTTTAATCGTGCTGATCGTCACTCTTCTATTTTCAGTAGTTGGATAAACAGGAGTCTTTGCCAGCTTTCCACCGTCCTCACTAATCAGGAGGGCATAACGATCTGAATTGCTGGTTCCGATGTATCCGAACGGTATGGTCTGACTCGTACACTCCAACCAGGTTGTGTCCTGATTCATTGGCACGCATAGAATTACATGATTGGTCTGATTGACGCTGGCAAAATCAGGGTACTTTATCTCCCGGTTAAGCCCACTTCCAATCTCTGCATAAAAAGAAGTTATACCTATGCTCTTCAGAAGGGCACGAGTATAATTTGACAGTGCTTTACAATCACCATACCCTTTTTCATCCACTTCATATGCATGCAGAGGCTGGAATCCTCCTATACCAAGAGCAATATTAACATATCGTGTTTTGCTCTGCATATACTCGTACACCGCCTTCACCTTATCGCGGTCATCCTCTATCGTATCTGTGAGTTGCTGCATTTTAATTTCGGTTTCAACGGAAAGCCTGTCTCTATTCTCAATAAGGCCATACACCCATTTCCCATAGTCATTCCATGTGTCAAAACTTCCTGTGGTTCCCTCATAGGAAATATCATCAGGAGACAACAAAACCACTGGCATATACTCAAGATAATGAGGCAGATACGGCTCAGAATCAATGGCCTTCATACTACCGGTGGTCCACTTATAGGTAAACAGCTCACTTTTGGTATCCGTCCAAAAATCAAAATCATGATTTAATGCCTTGTAACGTAAAGCCAGATGAGCAGATGTTTTTACCACTAATTCAGCATATTCAGTGGAGACATTAAACCATTTTTGTGGCATCCACGACCCAAAGCCCACTATATCCTTGTGATCAATTGTATAGCTATATTCCACCGTAAAAGGATATCCGTTTAATGCAGGGGATATGGTTTTCACCCTGTTGTCGCTGAACAAAGTATAACTGGCATTGTACGGATAGTCTCTGACATCTTTCTTCTTCAATTTGCTGCGTAGTGTACCATCTTCTCCGAAAATAGATCCCTTAATGTCCGTCACTTCTGAGTTTCGGTCATAATGTATCAGCAAATTCGAAGCATGCTTACCTCGTGCATTCAACACTGTCACCGCATAATGTACTGTCTCTTTATAGGAATCCAAATCTTTCCTTTCATAAGTCGTATAGTAATACCGAATGACTGCATTGGCTCCGGATAGCAGTGAATCCGGAATAAGATCAGTTTGTAACGGTGTCTGACCGATCCCCAGGCAGGTTCCCGAAACAAAGAATAGTACTAGATTGATCAGTCTCTTCATCTAACTCTTATTTAAAACGATGAGTTCATTCTGTTTATCAATAACCACCTGATAGAACTGCTTGAGGCTTTCGTACTCCTCTGGCAGAAACTGACTCTTTCTAACTGACAATTGGGTAGTAATAAACAGACCATTACCCGACTTTACTACCTGGAACAGATATTGAGCACTCTTGTCTGGCATTTTGATAACCAGTGGTTCTGGAAGTTCCGATAGTGTATAGTCCTCGGGGAGAGAGATAAAAAAATTCTGTTTGAGGGTGTAGGGATGATTGAACTCAACCGGATATTCCCGCTTCTCCAGCTTGAACGGATTGCTGTCAAAATAGGGATCGAATACCGCTGGAAGATAGATCAGATCTACAGCATCCTCCACATAGTTCTCATGATAAAACTCATAAGTCAGGATAAGGTCAGATCCGGTACTATCAACACCTTCGACTTGAACATTTGCAATACTTAACTCCTGATCCTGCTCATCGAGAGATTCAGCATACTCTGACAAATCAGCATAACTCTTTATCTGTTTCTTATATTGATATGAAGCATAGTCTTTTAACCTTAACCTTCTCGAACCTGACAGCAACAAATCATCAGACAATGATATAGTATAATCAGATACAAAATGATAAGGACGGTAGTCCATTAAAGTGATCCACTCCTCACTAGAACTACCGATGACCATACCCTTATCATTCAAGCATCTTATAGGAAGCAGGTTGATCTCCCCATAGGGATCTGTTGCATCCATGAGGTAAGTCTCATTTTCAAGTCTCACCATAGCTATCACATAGTTAAAGCTACTTAATGACGGATGTGCAGGATGTATGATACCATGTTTCTGGGTACTGAGGACCACAGGATAAGCTTCGAAATCCAGATCCCTCATTAAAGCCACCAGGTTCAGATTTACCTCTGAACTGTTTCCTGACCCGTCCTTATAAGCCTTAGCTAGTGGTTGGTTGATAAAGGTGGAATTATTTCCGTTCCATACTATTTTTTGCTGAATATGGTTGAATGCTAAATTCATAAGTGACAATCCATTCACACCAGTACTCTTTAAATGCATACCTACATTTTCCAGGTGCCCGCTTCGAACCAGAGATTTCCCGAAACTATCACTATTCTTTAGTATTTCATCCACACGGCTCCAGGAGGTTGAGAAAGACCTGGCAGCACTCCCTGGAAAATACATCTTCTGTAACTCAAATCCAATCTTTGTTATGTAGTTGTCTGCTGTACGCAGGAATTCTTCGCCAGGGAAAGCTGGTACTTTTTGTGCCAGGTAGTGATAGGTGTTATCCTGGTACACAATCTTTGAAGTATGAGAATCTTTGGAATGGATACTAGTAGTACGATGATGAGTTAAGCCATCGGTAACTGTAGTAATCGAAATCTCTTTCCTTAAAACATCTTTTTCCGTCTTAAAAGGAAAATATCCCTTAGATTTCTGATTAAATGTATAATACTCAGGAATATGAACCAGGTATTCACTATACATAACAGGAATGGTACTTTGAAATGCCCAATCCCTTAAATTGAAGAAGAAGTCAGAGCTTATGGTATACTCTATCTCAATCACCGATCCCTCTTTCACGTTGGGCAGGGCAAATTTCCTTTTAATCCAGTTTTTATTGGTCTCTTCTGTG
>CAZURA010000074.1:0-27096 GCA_964622985.1 uncultured Bacteroides sp.
ATGCCAAGGGCAACAAAGTGAAGTTTAAAAAGTCCGGCGATTGGATCCGGATTGATATGAGTGATCAGCCTGGACGCGCCTGGCTGTCTTTGAACTGGGAGTAGGTATGGGGTTTCACCAATAAAATGTGTACAGATGAACAGGTTTTTGTTTTCAGTAAACAATCTATCGCGGTCACTTATTTTTATGGGTGTTGTCTTGGGCGGAATATGCTTCTCTTCGTGCCAATCGGATGTGAAAGAACAAGCCCTGAATTACATCATCATCTTTGATGACCAGCACAACTCCAAGCACATGGGGTGGACGGGTATGGGGGAGGGGATTAAAACGCCCAACATTGACCGCCTGGCCAAGCAGAGTGTTACTTTTACCAATGCCTACAGCTCTTGCCCGGTATGTGCCCCGGCCAGGCATTCGGTGTATACCGGTCTTTATCCATCACGCCATGGGGTAATTCATAACGACCGGGCACTCCCTGAAGGCATTCCTACCCTGATGGAAGTGCTTGCCGAAGCGGGATATACCACTGCCAACGTGGGAAAAATGCACTTCGCTCCCTACAACGAAAGGCATGGGTTTCAGTATGTGCTGAACCACGAATTTTTTGCCGACGATGCCGGGATCTCCCATTTCCGGCCCTGGCTGGACAGGGAGGTAAAGCGGAGAGGTCTGAAGCCGGAGAGGTATCCCCAATGGAGCCAAACCGATCCCCCTTCCGATTGGGCACTCTCAGTAAACAGCCTGGGTTTTGAGCACGACCTGCCTGTTGAACTGACCTCCGAACACTGGGTCACCGACAACTCCATCGCCTTCATTGAAGATCAGCTGGAACAGAGGCCCGGTCAGCCCTTCTTTTTGCATGCCAGTTACTTTGCGCCCCACCATCCCTATGGAGTAGTAGAAGAATTCAACACCTATAAGCCCGAAGATATGCGCCTTCCTCCCAGCTGGTCAGAGGCGAAAGCAGAAAACTTTGGTAAAGCACAACGGGAGAGGCTTAATTATCAGGCTTTTTCAGAGGAAGACTACAAACAATTAAAGGCCACCTATTTCGGGTTTATAAGCCAGCTTGATTATGAAATAGGGCGACTGATCGATTATGTTGACAGTCATCCTGATCTTGCTAAGAATACCGTGATCTTGTTTCTAAGCGATCATGGAGACCGGATGGGCGAACATGGTCAGCTCTACAAGGGAGGCGATGGAGCCATGCTGGAAGGTTCAGCTGGCATTCCATTTATGGTACGCTGGCCAGGCCAAAAGCCTAGGCTTGAAAAAACTCCGGTTTCACATATCGATATCATGCCTACTTTTCTGGCATCATCCGGAATTGAACCGGAGATGGAACTACCCGGACTGGACCTGAAACCTTTGATGGAATCGGACGAGACAGAGAGCACCTGGGAGGAGAGAATTGTTTTTTCAGAGTGGCTATCTCCCTTGCCTTTCAGGTACATCATGGCCAGAAAAGGAAAGTATAAATACATTGCAGATTTCAGGAGGGGCAGCTACCCGGATATGGAATCTACACTGTATGATATGGATGCAGATGTATGGGAGATGAATAACCTGGCGCATGATTCTGCCTATGCTTCGGTAGTGAGCGAGATGAAAAAGGCGGTGCTGGAACACTATGACAGGCAATTGGCTTATTTACCAGCAGAAATGCCACCCGAGGTGCCAAGGAGTAAGTGGGATATCACTTTCCCTTTCAAGCCCTGGGAAAAGACCGAAGCACTTCCATGAGTGTTTGCTCTTCACCGGCCCCCATGATCTATTACTTAGTGCATATTATTTCCCAGGATTGTAGGTATATTTATTGATTATACTCATTTAATACGCCTTGTCAATGACATCCAGAGAAAGAGTATTAAGCGCCCTGAAAAGAGAATGTATCCCTGATAAAACTCCCTTCGAGATAAGCTGGGGATCTTTTACTCCAAGATTGATGAAAACCTACCGGGAACAAACCGGATCGAAACTCTCTCCTGAAGAATATTTCAATTATGATACCCGTTTTGTGCTGCCGGGACCAGGCAGATTAATAACCGATTTTACCCAATTCTTTGATTCAGAAGATCTGGAAACCAATGTTAGTTTTGATGAGTGGGGAATTGGTTCTGTTCCTACCAGGTATGAAATTCCAGATTATAAATACCACCCCTTAAAAATGATGACCTCTGTGACCGAGGTCAATGAATATCCCTGGCCTGATTTTGGAGAAGCTTACAGGTATGAGGAGGTGGCCGCAAAGACCCGTGAATACCAGGATAGGGGATATGCCGTTTGCGGTGAGCTATACCAGACCATTTTCGAAACCGCATGGCTTATGCGTGATATGCAGGATTTTATGCAGGATCTATTGTTAAACGAAGAGCTGGCACATGCCATCTGTGAGAACATTATGCAGATCCGGGTCAAACAGGCACAAAATTTCGCAAAGGCCGGGGTGGATATACTCAGATTGGGAGATGATATGGTCTCCCAGCAGGGATTGATGATGTCCAAAGAGACCTATCGTACTTTTTTCAAGCATAGGATCAAAACCATCGTGGACGCTGCCAAAGAGGTAAATCCTGATATCATCATATTTATGCACTGTTGTGGAAAGGTGGAAGAGATCATTGATGATTTTATCGAAGCAGGAGTTGAAGTCCTGAATCCACTCCAACCTGAGTGCAATGACCTGGAGTGGATCCATTCAATATACAAGGACCGTCTCTCCTTCTGGGGTGGAATAGGTGTGCAATCCGTGATGCCCCACGGTACACCTGAGGATGTAAGGGCAAAAGTTATTGAGACCACCAGGATGCTTGGGAAGGAGGGGGGATTGCTGCTGGCTCCTGCACATATCCTTGATCCTGCCATCCCCTGGGAGAATATCGTGGCCTATATAAGCGCTGCTACAAACATTATTAAATGAATCAATTATCTGTATGATGAATAAAATGAATCTCTTTTCGGCCTTTGCGGTTCTCCTGCTTTTTGGATTTGAAACTTTTGCCCAGGAATATCCGGTTATTTCAGAGGCCGACCGAATTGAAAGACTAAATGCACCTGAAGGCAAGGTCCGGATGGTGCTGGATACCGATACCTACAACGAGATTGACGATCAGTTTGCAGTGGTTTATGCCCTGCTTTCAAAAGAAAAGCTGGATGTGGAGGCCCTCTATGCAGCCCCCTTTTCTAACAGCAGATCCACCGGCCCGGAAAATGGGATGAAGAGAAGCTACGAAGAGATACTCCGACTGCTTGATCGACTGGATATGGAGCATGAGGGTTTTGTCTATAAAGGAAGCAAAGAGTACCTGACCGACCTGGAGAATCCGCCGGTCAGTCCGGCCGCGCTGGACCTGATCGAAAGGGCGAAGACCGCAAACCCTGACGATCCCCTCTATGTGGTGGCTGTGGGAGCGATTACCAACGTTGCCAGCGCCATCCGGATGGATCCTTCTATTATTGAGAACATAGTGGTGGTGTGGCTTGGGGGCAACTCCATCCACTGGCCTTCCACCCGCGAATTCAATTTTTCCCAGGACCTGAATGCCTCCCGCCTGATTTTTGATTGCGGCGTACCCCTGGTTCAGATGCCCTGCGTGCCTGTGGTTACCCATCTGGCTACCACCCTTCCGGAGATGGAGACCTACCTGAAGGGCCGCGGAGCCATTGGTGATTACCTGCTGGATATTTTCCGGGAGTTTCATGAGGAGCATTATGCAAAATCCAAGGTGCTATGGGATATGACAGCAGTGGCCTGGCTGGTCAATGACGACTGGACACCCACAAACCTGATCCATAGCCCTATTGTAACAGATCAGCATACCTTTAGTCAGGATGATTCCAGGCACCTGGTACGCGCTGCCTATTTTATCAACCGGGATGCTATTTTCGGAGATTTCTTCCGGAAGATAGAGGAGGCAGGGAAATAGCCAGGCCCATCCTTAACTCATAAATTCATATATAAGGTTATGAAAAGCACTAAATTATTTTTAAGCCGGCATGTTGTGCCAGTTCTCTTGGCGCTTGTCTTCTTATCCTGCTCAAGCAACAAGATAGAAGAGGAGAAACCCAATGTACTTTTTATCATGATTGATGATCTGGGATGGAAAGATGTGGGGTTTATGGGCAGTACCTATTATGAAACCCCCCATGTGGATGCCATTGCAGCCAATGGTATGAGGTTTATGAACGCTTACACAGCCAGTCCCCTTTGCTCAGCCACCCGGTCCAGCATCATGTCGGGAACCTGGCCGGCCCGTAACGGACTCACCGGAGCATCGGGTCACGAACAGGAAGTACGGTACGAAGCCCAGCTGATGGAGAAAGGTAAAGCCGATCAAAAGGCCCTCAATGTGAGAGGAGCCAGCAGGCTGAGACCAGATTATTATACCATGGCAGAGGCATTTCAGGATGGGGGATATACCACAGCGCATATAGGGAAATGGCATATCGGAACCTCGCCCAGCGATCCCCTGAGCCAGGGCTTTGATATAGATATTCCCCACACCAATGCCCCCAGTCCCCTGCCCGAAGGTTGGTTTGCTCCCTGGCCCGTCTGGGAAGGCGAAGGCGAGGAAGGCGATCACCTGGAAGACCGCATGGCCGAAGAGGCGGTGAAGTTTCTGAAAGAGAACCATCCCAAAAAGACCGGAAAACCTTTCCTGCTTGATTACTGGGCATTCTCCGTGCACTCTCCGTGGAAAGCCAAGCAGGAGATCATTCGCAAGTACGAGCAGAAGACCAACTTCTATGAGGGGCAGCATACAGCCGTTTATGCGGCCATGGTGGAGATCATGGACCAGGCAGTGGGCCGGCTGATGGAAACCCTAAAGGAGGAGGGACTTCTGGAGAATACCATTGTGATATTCTATTCAGACAACGGTGGCTGGTTCCTGAGTGCCAAGAAATATGTGGATCCCAAGTATGTGGATGTCCCCATGGGCACCAATTATCCTTTAAGGGATGGGAAAGCCTCCATCTATGAAGGAGGAACACGTGTCCCCCTGGCCATCTCCTGGCCCGGACATATTGAAGCCGGAAGCGTCAATCATGATGTGATCGTTTCCAGTGTAGATTTTTATCCCACCCTGATTGACCTGTGTGGGATCAAACCAAAGAAGGAGGCACAATTGGACGGCACCAGCATTAAACCTGCACTGGAGGGTAAGAAGATGGTGAAAGATGAGATCTATTGCCATTTTCCGCACTTCATTAAGGCTACCGGCAATGTGCCCTCTACCTATGTGAGAAAGGGCGATTGGAAACTGATTAAGCATTACTGTGACAATCCCGACCAGTCGGATCGTTTTGAACTCTTTAACCTGCATACCGACATAGGAGAGATGATCAACCTGGCCTCCACTTTTCCGGAGAGGGTCGAGGAGATGAACGCGATGATTGAAAAGCATATGACCGAAACCGGTGGTGTGTTCCCTGTTGCAAATCCGGATTATATTAAATAGTCGTGATAAATATTCTTAAGATAATGACAAGGAGAATCTTACATCTTGGTATGATCCTGTTTTTTTATTCAGGGTTTGGTTTTGTTTATGGACAAGCGGGTAGCTACGATGTGGCAGCCATTGTCTGGCCCTCCTACCACCCCGACGATCGGGCCAAAATTTTCTGGCCGGATGGCATAGGGGAGTGGCAGACCGTTATGAACAATAAACCTAAGTTTGAGGGACACGAGCAACCGCGTTACCCCCTCTGGGGCTATGTCAACGAAGCCGATCCCTATGTGGCGGCAATGGAAATTGAGGCTGCAACAGACCACGCGGTAAACGTATTTATATTTGACTGGTACTGGTACGATGGTATGCCCTTCCTGGAAGGCCACCTGAACGACGGTTTTTTGAAGGCAAAAAACAATGAGAAGATGAAATTCTACCTGATGTGGGCCAACCACGATGTACTTCCGGCCTGGGATAAACGAAATGCCGATGATATTTTTAACAGGAGAAATATCACACCCACCTGGCAGGGAGATCTGGACAGGGATGAGTTTGAAATTATCTGCCACAGGTTTATCGAAAAATATTTCTCCCATCCACTCTACTATAAAATCGATGATAAACCGGTATTCATGATCTATTCCATGAATGAACTTATCGGCGGACTGGGTGGGGTTAAACAGACCAAAGCTGCCCTGGACTGGTTCCGAAAAGAGGTGAAAAATGCGGGATTCAAAGGCCTTGAACTCCAATACTCCCTGCGCCTGGATGGCCAGCGGGATATCGTTGTGGATGGAGAAACCATGGGGGAAGAGAAACAACTGGTCGAAGAGCTGGGATTCAATTCGCTTACCCATTATGTGTATGCCCATATGACCGGGATCGACCGGGATTATCAAGAGGTACTGGAGGATGCCGAAAGGATCTGGAACTGGGTCTCCGATAACTATGAAGCCAAGTACTATCCACAGGTTTCAGTCGGATGGGATGCCAGTCCGAGGGCTGAAACTTTTGTCGGAGGTATTACGAAAAACAGCACTCCGGAAAACTTTGAAATTGCACTTCGGAAAGCGAAGGATTTCGTTGATCAGCATCCCGGTCAGGCACCCTTGATCACAGTCAACAGCTGGAACGAGTGGACGGAGACCAGCTACCTGATGCCCTGTACCATGCACGGATATGGCTACCTGCAGGCCATTAAGAATGTATTTGGAGAAAAATAAGGGTCAAACGAAATATAAGCGCGAACCATGAATAACAAAAAAATGAAAATAGTTGCTCTGCTGGCATGGGCCGGACTCTTTTTTTGCACCGCCGATTCCCCGGCGCAGAAGGGTAAAAATGAGAAGAAACAGGGTTATGACATTGCAGCCTTTGTATGGCCATCCTACCACCCCGATGACCGGGCCAAAATCTTCTGGCCCGATGGCATCGGCGAGTGGCAAACCGTTATGAGTAACGAACCAAAATATGAAGGTCACGAACAACCCCGTTACCCGTTGTGGGGCTATATCAATGAAGCAGATCCCTATGTGGCCGAGATGGAGATCAATGCGGCTGCCGATCACGGGGTCAATGTATTTATCTTTGACTGGTACTGGTACGATGGCATGCCCTACCTGGAGGGCCATCTCAATGAGGGTTTCCTGGGGGCCAGGAACAACGACAGGGTGAAGTTCTACCTGATGTGGGCCAACCATGATGTGAATCTGACCTGGGACAAGCGGAATGCCGGCTTGCCAAATGATGCTCTTATCTGGAGGGGGGCTGTGGACAGGGAGGAATTTGAGGTCATCTGTCACCGTGTGATTAATAAATATTTTTCACATCCTTCGTATTATACCATCAATGGTAAACCCATTTTCATGATTTACGATCTGAATAAGCTGGTTCAGGGTCTTGGAGGTATTAAGGCCACACGGGAGGCCCTGGAGTGGTTCAGAAAGGAGACTATTAAGGCCGGTTTCCCGGGTCTTGATCTGCAACTCACCTTATTTGGAGGGCCCGATGTGACCGGACCGGAGGGGGAGCAGCTGGGAACCCAGAAAGAAGTGATCAAGAAGATCGAGCTGGATGGAATATCCCATTACCAGTTCGTACACTTTACGGACATTGACCGCGACTACAACGACATTATGGTGGATGTTGAAAAGGAATGGATCAAAATGGATCAGGAATGGGATATCCCTTATTACCCCCATGTTTCGGTAGGTTGGGATAAGAATCCCAGGTTCAATATGTTTATGCCGGGAGTGGTGAAAAATAATACTCCGGAGAATTTCCGGAAGGCAATGGAAGCTGCAAAGAAATACGTAGATGCCCATCCCGATCAGGCACCGTTAATCACTGTCAACAGCTGGAACGAGTGGACAGAAACCAGTTATCTGCAACCCTGTACCATGTATGGCTATGGCTACCTGGAGGCGATAAAGGCTGTCTTTTTAAAATAGCCGGGTTTGATGTTTCAATAAATACGGTTCAGTAAGCAATTATTTATTATAGGTTTGGTGGTATGAAGTCAATTCTGGTAGCCTCCTATGGTGATGGGGTGATGAGAGCAATGATTGATTTGTAATAAGGAATTAGAATTTTGACAATGAGAAAGATAATCATACTTCTGATCGCATTAACCGGAATCGTAAGTTGCAGCAAAGAAGCAAAGAAGCCCAATGTGATATACGTTTTTGCGGACCAATGGCGGGCACAGGCAACTGGATATGCGGGAGATGTGAATGCCCTTACCCCAAATCTGGATCAATTGGCACAGGAGGGTATTAATTTTTCAAATGCGGTATCCACCTGTCCCTCCTGTACCCCTTACCGGGCCAGTTTACTGACAGGGATGTACTCTACCACTCATGGCCTCTTGCTCAATGATATTTTGCTGGATCCGGATAGTGAGTCCATGGCGAAAATCTATAAAAAAGCGGGTTACAATACGGCTTACTGGGGCAAGTGGCATTTGGGCGGACCCTTCAGGTTGGGCTATATTTCAGAAACAAACCGGCAGGGATTTGACTACTGGAAGGTCATGGAGTGCACGCACAACTACATGGATTCCTGGTACTACGAGGGGAACGATCGCGAGCCAAAGCAATGGAAGGGCTACGATGCCCATGCTCAGGCCAAAGATCTTTGTCGCTACATAGCAGAGCATGCCGGCGACGACAAACCCTTTCTGGCTATGCTGTCGTGGGGACCTCCTCACGACCCCTATGATCAGGTTCCGGAAGTCTACCTGAAGAGGTATGCAGATCTGACAAGAATAGCCCTGCGGGATAATGTGCCGGAGGATTATAAAGAGGAGGCACTAAAGATGTTGCAGGGCTACTATGCTCACATTGCGGCTCTGGACGAGTCCATGGGCTGGATCCTGCAACAAATCAAAGACTCCGGAATAGAAGAGAATACCATCTTCATATTTACTTCCGACCATGGAGATATGGTGGGAAGCCACGGGATGAAGTATAAATCAAATCCCTGGGAGGAGTCCATTTTGATCCCCTTCTTATTGAGATATCCCCGTGCCATTAAACAGAAGCGGACCATAAAGATGCCCATCGGGACGCCCGATATTCTGCCCACCCTGTTGGGACTGTGTGATATACAGAGCGAACTGGAATTTGAGGGAAGCGATTTTTCCGGCATTGTGCTTGGACAAGAGGAGGAGTTTGAGAACGCCGCCCTGATAACCAATCCCACTAAAAATGTGGTGAAGCGCGAGTTCAGGGGCGTGCGTACCGCCCGTTACACCTATGTGGAGGACCTGAACGGCCCCTGGTTGCTCTACGACAATGAAAAAGATCCCTACCAGTTTACCAACCTCATTGAAGCAGGGGGGAATGATGCATTAAAGGCCGAATTAAAACTGGAGTTGAGCCATGCCCTGGAAAGGGCCAACGATGAGTTTCTTCCCGAACAGGATTACCTCGAACGTTTTGGAATCTATATCACTAAGGGAGGTTATCCTCCATTCACCATGGAATTAGATACCCTCCAGTAAATCAGAAAGCAAAAAAATTACACCATGAGAAATCATTTGCTCCCCGTTTTTTTAATCGCTTTTATGTCCTGGCTAGTTGTGAATCCCCTGTCCGGATCCACGGAGGGAAAAGAGAAGCAAGAGAGGCCCAACATTGTTCTATTTATTGCGGATGACCTGGGATATGGAGAGCTGGGATGCCAGGGGAATCCCCAGATCCCCACCCCCCATATCGATGCCATATCTGAAAACGGGGTCCGATTTACATCGGGCTATGTGACTGCTCCAAACTGCAGTCCCTCCCGGGCCGGCATGCTCACTGGCAGGATACCCACGCGGTTTGGCTATGAATTTAATCCCATAGGCGCTGTGAATGAGCAGCCCGGAGCCGGCCTGCCCACTGATCAGATTACCCTGGCCAATTCCCTTCATGATGCAGGATATACCACGGCCTTGATCGGCAAATGGCACCTGGGGGGCACTGCTCCCTACCATCCTTTGCGACGGGGTTATGATGAATTCTTCGGCTTCCTTCACGAAGGACATTACTATGCACATCCCTGGTGGAAGGATGTAACAAGCATGCTTCGCCGCAGCGTGCTGCCCGATGGTACGAAAGGAAGATGGATAGGCGATGGAGTGGTCTATTACACGGCTCTGGGCTACGATGAACCACCCTACGATGCCAACAATCCCATTTTGCGGGGGGGGCAGCCGGTGGAGGAACACGAGTACCTGACCGATGCCTTTACCCGGGAAGCTGTCAGTTTTATCGACAGGCACCAGGCCGAACCTTTCTTTCTGCAGGTATCGTATAGTGCCGTTCACAGTCCCATGCAGGGAGCCAATGATTACATGGAAAAGTTTAAGGGGATTGAGGATATTCAGCGAAGGATCTTTGCCGCCATGCTGGCCAACATGGATAGCAGTGTGGGGGAGGTGATGCAAAAGCTGAGAGATTGCGGGCTGGAAGAAAACACCCTGGTCATCTTCTTCAGCGATAATGGCGGGCCCACCCTGGAGCTTACCTCCAGCAATGCCCCTCTGCGGGGAGGAAAAGGCTCCATGTTTGAAGGGGGCTTGCGTACTCCGTTTATGTTGCAATGGAAAGCGAAGCTTCCGGGAGGAGAGGAATACGACCATGCCATCAGTTCCATGGACCTGTTTCCCACCTGTGCTGCTGCAGCTCAGGCAAAAGTCCCGGAAAACCTGGATGGGGTGGATCTGATGCCCTTCCTGACGGGAGAGAAAAAGGAAGCCCCACATGAGGTCCTTTACTGGAGACAGGGGAGCAGAATCGCCCTGAGGAAGGGGGATTGGAAGATTGTATTTAATCCCGGCAGCAAAGCCTGGGAACTATTCAACCTGGCTGAGGACCTGACAGAATCGGAGGACCTGGTTTCCCGGTTTCCCGCCAAGGCGGATGAACTTACAGGTGAGTGGGATAAGCTCAATCAGCAGATGATCGAGGCTATATTTTGATATTTTATCTAGAATCCCAACTCCAGGGCGATCTGTTTAGCGATAAGGTCCTGCCGGCGGCACAGAGCCTTATCTCCGCAACCGGGACTCCATGCCGGCATTACATAAAAGATGGAGAAAAAATATAAACTACAAATCAAATTTAGATGAAAGGTCGTCACCGTTGCCTGCTGGTACTTCTTATCTTTTTCAACCTTCAAAGTGTTGCAGCCCAGCAATGGAAGGGGAAATGGATCACCGCATTTGAAAATCAGAATGCCACCAACACCTGGATCGCCTACCACAAGACCTTCCAGGTCCATGCGCTTCCGGATCAGGCCATGGCCCGCCTGGCAGTGGATTCCAAATACTGGTTATGGATCAATGGAGAACTGGTTGTTTTTGAAGGGCAGCTTAAACGAGGACCCACGCCCGATGACACCTACTTCGATGAAGTGGATATTCTGCCCTACCTCAGCTCCGGTGAGAACAAAATATCCATTTTAGCCTGGTATTTTGGTAAGGACGGGTTCTCCCATAAGAGCAGTGGGGGAGCGGGTCTCATTTTTGAATGCCTGACCCCGGAGTTTGAGTTGATCTCGGACCACAGCTGGTTTGCATCCATGCACCCGGCCTTTGGCTCTACCGGTCCTCCACATCCGAACTTCAGGTTGCCAGAATCCAACATCCGCTTTGATGCCAGAAGGGGCAACCTGGATTTCACCGGGAAAGATTATATACGCGAAGAAGACAAGGGCGGGTCGGGAAACTGGCGTTCTGCCAAGGTATTGGGAAGGCCTCCCATGGCACCATGGAATTCGTTGGTCAAGCGGCCGGTTCCCCTATGGAAAGACTATGGCTTAAGGGAATATGAAGAGGCACCTGTATTGCCTTTTATCAGTGCCGGGGACACCATTGTTTGCAAACTTCCTTACAATGCCCAGGTCACGCCCTATTTTAAAGTGGAGGCACCGGAAGGGGAGACCATCCATCTGCTTACCGATCATTACACCGGAGGCGGACCCCTAAATGTGCGGGGAGAGTATGTGACCAGGGAGGGAGAACAGGCCTATGAGAACCTGGGCTGGATGAACGGACACCATGTCTGTTACATCATCCCCGAGGGGATTAAGGTCCTGGATTTAAAGTACAGGGAAACCGGATACCATACGGAGTTTTCCGGGGATTTCTCCTGTGACGATCCCTTCTTCAATGAACTGTGGAAAAAAGCAGCCAGAACCCTGTACATCACCATGCGCGATACCTACATGGACTGTCCGGACCGGGAGCGATCGCAATGGTGGGGTGATATGGTGGTGGAGAGTGGAGAGGCTTTTTATGCCCTGAGTTCCGAAAGTCGCCACCTGACCCGAAAGGGGATTCTTGAACTGATCCGCTGGCAGAGAGCGGACAGTACCATCTACTCTCCCGTACCCAGCGGGAACTGGGACAAGGAGTTGCCAGGTCAGATGCTCTCAAGTATCGGCTACTTTGGGTTCTGGAACTACTACTGGAACAGCGGTGATCTGGAAACCATCCAGGAGGTGTATGAAGGGGTTGGGAGATACCTGGCCATCTGGAAACTGGATGAGCGTGGCGTTTTGCAGCATCGGGAAGGTGGATGGTACTGGGGTGACTGGGGTGTTCATGCGGATAAAGCGCTGCTTATCAACGGGTGGTATTACCTGGCACTAGAGGGCTACCTGAGGATGTCAGAGGTACTGGGTAAGCAGGCCGAGCTTGAAACAACCAAAAAGAAGATGGCTGAGTTTAAAGAAGCCTTTAATGCGGCTTACTGGACGGGGAATCACTATCGGTCCGACCGGCACAAGGGGGAAATTGACGACCGGTCTCAGGCCCTGGCTGTGGTAGCCGGACTGGCTGACAAGGATAAGTACGAAGCCATATATAAACTGCTTCAGACGCAAATGTATGCCAGTCCCTACATGGAGAAGTACGTGATAGAAGCACTCTTTTTAATGGGACAGCCTGAATTCGGACTTGAACGATTAAAGAGGCGGTTTAAACCCATGGTTGAGCATCCGGAGATTACTACCCTCTGGGAAGGGTGGGGAATTGGAAGGGATGGCTATGGAGGCGGATCCACCAACCACGCATGGAGCGGAGGAGGCTTAACCATCCTTTCCCAGTATGTGGCCGGAGTCTACCCCCTGGAAGCCGCCTATAAGAGCTTTTCCGTAAATCCGGTCCTGGCCTCGCTTAAGCAGGTCTCCGTCAGGATACCCTCCATGCAGGGATTAATTACCCTGGACATTGAAAGATCTTCCCGAACCATCACCTACCACCTGGTCGTGCCGGAAGGAAGCCGGGCGGTGGTCCGGATTCCAGTGGGTTTTCGAAAAATTTCCATCAATGGTTCCCCTTCCCGTCTCGAAGACCCGGAAGAAAAAGCAGGTGGCCTTGAAATTCCTGCAGGGGAGTATACAATTATAGCCAAATAGGAGTCCTATGACCTTTCAACGATACAGCATTCTGATTTACCTTCTGCTTTATATGAATACGCTTTCCTCACAGGAAAAACCCAACATTGTATTTATTCTGGCCGATGATATGGGCTACTCGGATATGAGCTGGCAGGGATCGCCCATCCAGACACCCCACCTGGACAAGCTGGCCGGGGAGGGCATGTTTCTAAGCCGGAACTATGTGCAACCCCAGTGTACGCCTACGCGCATAGCCTTTCTCACGGGGAAATATCCCTATAAGTATGGATTGCACGAACACGTTCTGGGAAGTTTTTCCATGAATGGCATTCCGGCCGGGGAGAGGACCATTGCTGAGAAGATGAAGGAGGGGGGCTACCGGACTGCCATTATCGGCAAGTGGCACGCTGGTGGGTATACGGAGTCTCTCCTGCCTCACAATCAGGGTTTTGATCACTCTTTTGTTTGCATCGGCGGGGCCATATCCTACTGGAACTATACCGGTGGAAATATCTCTTCGATCATCCGGAACGGAGAGAAGTACTACGCAAGCTCCATGGTGGATGGAGAGGAATCGGGCAATACCTATTCCACTGAATTATGGTTAAATGAAGCCGTGGATCTGATTCGCAATCACGATAAAAAACAACCTTTGTTTCTCTTCCTTCCGTTTAATGCCCCCCATTATCCACTTCATGCCCCCAAGAGGGTGCTCGACAAATACCGGGATCTGGAGATCGATCCTTACTGGTCGGGACCCAAAGCCAGCCTGGGCAGAAATGCTTCCAACCGGCGCCTATACATGGCCATGGTGGATGCCATGGATGCAGCCATTGGAGGCGTGGTAGAAGCTCTGGAATCTGAGGATATGCTGAAAAATACACTGATTGTGTTTTGCAGCGACAACGGGGGGATTCAGGAAGGGGACAACAGGCCCCTCAGGTCTTACAAGGGGGATTCCTTTGAGGGGGGAGTACGGGTACCGGGCATTGCCTACTGGCAGGATAAGATTGAACCAGGCTCATCCAGTGCTGAACTGGTATATGTGGCAGATTGGTATGCCACTTTTGCCGAGATGGCTGGCATGGACACCGGGGGAGAGGAGAAGGACGGGATCAGTGCCTTAAATGTGCTGCTCGGTGGAGAGGGCAAGCGGGATCACGTTCCCATCGTATCGGCAGCCCGTCATGCCTACATCACTCCGGATTTTTCACTGGTGGGCAGCGGGGAGAATTACCAACGGATCCTGAATCAGGATATGTCGGATTTCCGTTTATACAATCTGAAAGAAGACCCTTCTCAACAAATACCCACGACACAGTTTCCCGGCGAAATGAGAGCCATGAAGGATTCCCTGAAATTCCATTTTAAAAAGACCCATCGGGGATATTTCAACTGGGACATGATGTATAGCAAATACCGTACAAAGAAGAACTCAGTGGATCACGAACTGGATCTGGCCATTGATGATACCCCGGAGCTCAGGGTCCTTAAATCAGGGGAGGGGACCGGCATCACCATATCGCCTGTTCACCAGGAGTTGGCCTATACCCTCTACAGCACCCGGGACGGGAAACAGTGGAAGAGCGAAGCCCGGTATGTCTGCAGGGAGGACGCGGAATCTTATACCTTCACCGGGCTGACTGAGTCCGGCAAGGATAAGAGCTACCGGGTTGAAACAGCCTATCACCTCGGTCTTCCAATCCATGAGCCCTTCTCTCTCCAGGATTCATACCTGGCGGGTCCGCTCTCTGAAGTTCCGGATATGGATGGATTCCTCTCCCTGATTGATCACACCGGAGGGGATAAGGTCCGGATAGCAGGAAGCAGCCTGGCCTACAAGAACTGGCCTGCTGAAGGGGGAGCATTGCAGATGACCTTCAACAACTATAACGAGGAGCCCTCGTTCACGCGCTATTTTATTCAGCCACACTCGAGGGGCAAGGTATATGCATCCATGCTGGTAGAGTTTGAAGGAATGGAGGAGGAGTGTATAGGGGAGATTAACTGGTTGGTGCAGAACGGCTGGAATGGTGCCACAGAGAAACAGGCATCCCTGGTCTTCCAACAGGACGGGATCTACATCGACAAGGCCGATCCGATGCTTCCGAATACCAGGAAGTGGCTTTCCGAGCACCACAGGAGGGTGGTTTGTGTTCTGTTTGAATTTGATCTGGGGACCATTGGTGAGGATACCCTGAAGGTCTATATCAATCCCTCTGAAGGAGAGCGTTTAAATGAACCACATGCCATTTTGAATGGAGAATTTACCTTCGACCGCCTGCAGTTCAAACTGACTGCGAGGACTGCTTCGTTTATGACTGTGGACGAGTTACATATAGGCAGAAACCTGGAAGAGGTGCTTTACTAGAGAATCAAGCGTTCTCTCCCTTCTGGAACTCCTTCGGCGTTTTCCCGTAGTAGGCTTTAAAGGCTGTGAAAAAGTTTGTGGCAGAACTGAATCCCAGGTCATAGGCAATTTCAGAAGCAGTGAGCTGATTCTCTTTTAACAGGCTCGCAGCTTTTTTCATCCTTAGCTCCCGGATGAAATCTTTCAGGGATACATTGGTATTGGTTTTAAACCGCTTGTACAGCTTGCTCCTGCTCAGGCCGAACTCTTCGCCAATTCTTTCAATTCCAAAATCCTGGTTATGCAGATTCTTTTCAATGAAAAGAGAAACCCGGTCAACAAATTCTTTTTCTTCCAAATTCACCCCAATTAGTTGTTCTGAGTCATCAGGATGGGTATCGGCATGATGCGTAATTGCTTTCTGCTGGGTATAGAGCTGGTTCTTTACAATCGATAGAAGTTTTTGAGGGAGAAAAGGTTTGCTTAAATAGATGTTGCTACCTGTTTTATACCCCTCCATTTCACTTTCAAGCTCATCTTTTGCCGAGAGCAAGACAACGATGATGTGGTTGGTTTTCGGATTGGATTTGATCTTAGAACACAACTCCAGACCATCCATTTTTGGCATCATAATGTCACTTATTACCAGATTGTAGGCCTGCTCCTGTATCATTTCATAAGCGGCTAGTCCATTTTCTGCTTCATCCACATTATAGGTGTTCCGGAGCAAAGAACAGAGGTTCTTACGCATCTCGTAATCATCCTCCACCACTAAAATGGATGGTGCGTCGGGTTTAAGCTCCTCCTCCTTACTCTCCCTTTCTGGATGAATATCCGCTGACCTGTCGCTTTGGTCCGGATCCTGGGTGGCAGCTTGATTAAATACTTCAACCACAGGCATCTGACTGACATTGGGGATGGAGATAACGACTTCCGTACCCAGGCCGATTTCGCTATTCACCTTTATGGATCCATCCAATAGTTCTACAATTTTCTTCACATAGGCCAGGCCTATCCCGGAGATCTCCTCCACATGTTCTTCCTGGTAAAAGCGGTCAAAAATGTGTTCCAGGCTCTGCTCTGAAATACCCGTACCCGTATCCCTGATGCTCACCTGAACCTGGCTTTTGACCAGGGTCAGACTTACCACAATGGTCCCATTTTCCGGTGTGAACTTAAATGCATTGGACAAAATATTGTTAAGTACCTTCTCTATTTTATCCCTGTCGGAATGGATCCTGCACTCCTGCACGGCTGTTTTCAGCTCAAAATGAATGCTCCGTTGTTCTGCCACATCACTGAAAAGCATCATCGCATTTCGTGTGATTTCCACTAAGTTAAACTCCTCCTTTTTCACTGGCAGTACATCCTGCTCCATCTTCCTGAATTCGATGAGTTGATTGATAAGTGTCAGCAGTCGTTGTGAATTTCGTCTGATTTGGGTCAATTTCCTTTTAATGGATGAATTGCCATGCAGCTCATTTATCAGTTCTTCCAAAGGAGATATGATCAGTGACAGGGGCGTCTTAAACTCATGTGAGATGTTTGTGAAAAAACGCAGTTTCATTTTCACCAGATCCTCCTGTTGCTTCTTTGCCATTCGTTCCAGGATTACTGCATTTTTAAGCTGATTCTGGTAAGTGATGATGCGATAGGCAATAAAAGCCAGCAGGCAAAGAAATAGCGAATACAGGAGGTAGGCTACCGTGCTTTTCAAGGGGTGTGGCCTGATGGTAAAAAAGAATGAAGCTTCGTTTTCTCCCCAAACATTGTCGTTGTTAGAGGCCTTCACCCTGAATTGATAAGAGCCAGGTGGAAGTTTGGTATAATTCACCTGCCTTTGATCCACCACAGGATTAAAGTCTTCATCACTTCCTTTTAGCATGTAGGAAAACTGACTCTTTTTCGAACTGGCGAAATTGATGGTGGAATATTTGATATGAATGGTATTTTGATCATGTTTTAAGATAAGTGGCTTTTGGCTGGAGACAGCCTCTGTGATGGATAATCCATAAACATCCGAACCAACACTTCCATTGTTAATGGAAACTTCGCTGATAACCAGCGGCAAGGGCTGATCGTCATCTTCAATTTGATCAGGGTCAAATGCAACCAGTCCGTTTGTGGTCCCAAATAAAAGCACTCCGTTCTCCTCCTTAAAGAAGGCGTTAAAGTTAAATTCATCCCCGCTTAAGCCGTCACCTATAAAAAAGTTCTTAAACCTGCCGGAGGTATAATCAAAGCGTGATAAGCCATGATTCGTGGCTATCCAGATACTCCCGTTCCTGTCTTCCAGAATGGAGCAGACATCATTGGAAGGGAGTCCGTCTTTTTGGGTGAACTGATTGAACTCCTCCTGGTGGGAATCTTTATAAAACAATCCGTAAAATTCAGTTCCTAACCACATTCGGCCTCTGCTGTCTTCCAGCAGAGATATCCCTTTTGTCTCCGGCAGGTTGGTGAATTGTTCATTGGCCTTTTTCAGCTTTTTCTCATCTATTTTCGTGGTGAAAAATCCGTTGTCGTGTGAGGCTATCCAGATAGTACCTTCTCTGTCTTCCATCATGTCAGCGATGCCTTGCACGGCCAGCTTATTAGCCTGGATTAAGCTAAACTGTTTACTCTCTGCATCGAAGAAGACCAAACCATACGAAACGCCAATCCAGGTGTTTCCTCTACTATCAAACAGAAAGGATGAAACAGCCTTGTTGTATTGTTCACACTGGTTGTTTTTGGGATTAAATATGGTAATGCCACCCTCTCCGCCGGAGCCAAACCAGATATTCCCTTCGGAATCACTTCTTATGTCGCGTACCACGTAGGGATTGCTTTCTAAATGGGATAAACAAGGATGTTTTGATCCGATATCAATTCTCTTCCCGCTCTTATCAAACAACAGAATGCCCTTGTTATCTGTGCCAATAAATAACTCTCCTTCTTTTTTTTGAAAAACAGCAGTAACATCAATGGAATTTTCTTTCAGAAAGGTTTGTACTTCAGGAGCATAATCAAAATGCGCTCTCTTATAGTACAGGACACTTGCTCCCTTTCTTGAATTCCCAAACCACAGGTTCTTTTGTTTATCCATGATGCCACAGGTGAGGAAATTACCGGAAATCAGAGGTGATTGCTCAGGCAGCTCAGTTAGAGGGTGAATCTGGCCAGTCGATTTATCATACATGACAGGAGTACTGCCTCCGAACCATATATTTTCCTGGTCATCCTCAAGAATAAATGTATAGGGAGCATCCGGGCTTTGCTTTAGTGGGTATATGGTGTTTTGGGATAAGTTATAAGCTAATAGTCCATAGTCTGTAGCCAGCCACAAGGTGTGGTCATTGAACTGAAAAAACTGGTGAATGGTCCCCACCGAGACATAACAGGTATATTCAATCTCTTCAAAAGACCGAAGGGTACTATTGTAAGAATAAATGTTTCCTCCTGAGGAAATCAGAAATTGTTCGTCTTTTGCTTCAAAAATGGCAGATACCTGAGTGGCTCCCTGGAAAAGAGAGTTATCGATCTCCATTAAAACATCCCCGCTTAAGCTGAGAATTGTGAGACCATATTCATGAATTGCCCATATACGTTTTTTACTATCCTCATAGAGCTGCTGAATAGTCAGTGATTCCGGAAAGGAAGTCTTTTGGAGAGTTACTTCAGAAAAGTTGTTATATGCGCGGTCGTATTTAACCAATCCGTTTCTCCAAACGCCCACCCAAAGAGCGCTGTCTGATGTCTCCAGAAGAGCCGTAATGTGATGATACGGCAAACTGGTACTATCCTTTATATCACTTCGGTAAGTGGTAAACTCATAACCGTCATATTTGCACAATCCCCGTTTAGTCCCAAACCACAAATAGCCGGTATGATCCTGAACCATACATTCAACTAGATTATTCGGCAGTCCATCTTCCTGTGAGATATGAACAATGGATTTGGTGTAGGGTGAATCAGCACCCGATACCTTTAATTTGGTAACACAGGCGAATAGAATAAAAAGCAATATGGAACCGGTGGTTTTAAGCACTTTAAATTTTTATCAGACAAGGCATTAAATATCCCATTTTTATCTGTAGTAAGCAAACCTGTACCTGGCTCAGAAAAAGAACACAAATTCATAATCAATAAAACAACTGGCATATCACTGTCAGGCATTATTCCATAATATTTGTGTCAGTTAGAAAAGCGATACCATGTGGAAATCCACCATTAAAAAAATACTGATTGCTTGTATAGTAACATTGAATTCAGTGTTTCTTTTTGCTCAATCCTCCAAACCCAACCTGGTGTTTGTATTTTCCGACCAACAGTCCTCCGACATGCTGGGCTGTTATGGGAATGAGCAAATAAAAACACCAAACATTGACAAACTGGCATCAGAAGGCGTACGCTTCAAAACGTGCGTCTCATCCAATCCGGTATGTTCACCTTTTCGTGCCATGCTATTAACAGGGCAGCATACCCTGCAAAACGGGGTTTTTACCAACGATATAAAGGTCATTACTGATGATATTGTTCCATTTGGTCAGGCTCTGAAAAATGCCGGATACCGCACCGGCTATGTGGGCAAATGGCACCTCCTGGGTGGCGATCGCAACAGAGGGGTACCTGCCGGACCGGACAGGCTTGGATTTGATACCTTTTTGACCAACAACTGTATGCTGGATTTCAGCCCGGAAGCAGCTTTCTATTTTAACGAAAAGGGAGAGCGCGAAAAATTTAACAAATGGGAAGTCTATGGACAAACCGATCAGGTGTTAGACTTTATTGATGAAGAAGATGATCAGCCTTTTGCCATTGTTGTTTCCTATCACGCTCCGCATGACCAGGGAGCAGCACGTTACGGAGGACCCAGATTTAAAACCATTCCGGAACTTATGGATTTGTACGATCCTGACAGCATTTCCCTGCGTCCCAATACCGAATGGATTGCAGGTCACTGGGGGAGTAGTTTTGAAGAGATCAGGGCAGATTACCATGGGTATTATGCCATGTGCAGCGGTATTGACAGGGCTATGGGACAGATTGTTGAAGCCCTTAAGGAAAAAGGGGTTTATGAGAATACCATCATTGTTTATACCTCTGACCATGGCGACTTACTGCACTCACACCAGCGTCCCTGGGCTAAAAGTTTTCCCGAAGATGCATCCTGCAGAGTTCCCCTGATTGTGAGTTATCCAAAGGAAGCAGAGCAAGGCAAAGTTTCCAGTACATTGGTGGGCACCCTCGATTTAATGCCCACTCTGCTGGGTTTAATGGAAGTGGACATACCTGAACAGTGTGTGGGTGCGGACCTTTCCATGAGCATTACCGGAAAAGAAGACATCCTGGTGGAATCGGTACCACTCTTCTATTACGGGCCCAATTGGCGGGGTGTGTTTACAGAACGCTACACCTTTGCATTTGATGACATGAATGAAAACGATGACTATTCATTTAATGTACTTTACGATCGCAACGTAGATCCCTATCAACAGCACAACCTGTTTTATAACCCTAATTATACTGTAGTCAGACAAGAAATGTTTGAGAGAACGCTTGAATGGATGAGAATCTATGAAGACCCAATGATAAGCAGAACTGAGTTGCTGAAGCTATGTGGGGTGGATCATACTCCCAGGATTGCTGAAAAAGGAAAAACAGGGGAACTATCGGGACGACCTGCTGATTTGATTAAATCAACTAATTATAAGAGTAAAATCCCCGCAAGAATGCCAAATGCAGCAGAAACTAAAGAGCTTTTGGAAAAGGTACGAGACAGGGAAATAGGAGTGATCGAAGGGGTATATCAGGAAAAAATTGAACAGTTGAATACGAACTAAATATGAGGAAGTTAAGTATACTATGTTGCTCCTTGTTGCTGCTGGTGAATGCACTCCATGCGCAAAAAGACAATTCCATTCTGGTCGGGGTGGAATATTTTAATGGCTGGTGGAAAGAGTCACCCAATAAATGGGAAAGACAGGGCAAGGACTGGAGAGCGGATTACCCGGAAAGGATTCCATTGCTGGGAGAATACAACAGCCAGGAAACCATGGACAAGGAAATCGAAGCTGCTTCAGCCTATGGAGTCGATTTCTTTTCTATACTCTGGTACTACCCCGGACAATTAAGAGATAAAGGCGCTTGTGATCTGTTAAATGCCGGGCTGAATCAATTCATGAAATCGCCCAACTCGGGAAAAATGAGATTTATGGTGGAGCTATGCAATCATTCACCATTTGCCATTATTACGGATGAAGACTGGGATAATTGCATGGATGTTTGTATAGAAGCCATGAAACACGACAGCTACCTGCGGGTGGATAGACGGGCCGTTGTGAAGATTCACGGGGGCGACCAGTTTCACCTGGACAACGGATCAGATGTGGAGCGCTCCTCCCAAATCATTCAGCGCATGCGACAAAAAGCAAAAGAGGCAGGTGTTGGTGAGTTACTGATCACGGTCGGAACTTATGGTGTGGTGCCTGTTGACAGTATACATGTGTTTGTCCAATCAGGAATTGATGGAACCATGCAGTATATGGACCCCACAGAACTTCCACAGAAGGAGACGGATTACTCCTATGACATTTTAGCCGACAGAGCAAAGGAGATGCGTGAATTAAGAAGGAATGATGCCCTCCCCTGGACTCCCTATTTTCCGGCCGGTTGGAATCCCAGACCCTGGGGTGACCCAAGGGCAGCGTTTAGTCTCCCAACAAAAAAAGAGTGGAAATCAAGCCTCAATGAACTAAAAAATGATTTACTAATGTCCACCAAGCTGGGATTCCCCCGAAAAGATGGCACCACTCAAAAAGCTTTCACCATCTATGCATGGAATGAGTGGGGAGAGGGTGGAATGTTGGCTCCAACCGTGGGTGATAAGTACATGAAACTTGAAGTAATACAAGAAGTTTTTGGAAACGAATAAAAGATAAATATTAACAGGACACCTGAATCATTTAACATTTAGCAAATGAAAAATAGAATTTTCAATTACCTGATCGTCATTTCAGCGACTCTACTTCTTTTTAGCTGCAACCAGGGGAACCAGGTTATCTATGAGAACAGTTATTACAAACTTACCCTGAACAAGGAGAGTGGAGCGATTCAATCCATTGAAAACAATGGAAAGAACATGATTGCTTCGGACAATGGGGAGCATGCCTTATTTGAAATCTGTTTTATGGATAGGGCAAAGGGCGGTGAGCTTATCAGGGCCAACAGTGACCAGGCTGCAAAGTGTGAGATTTCTCAGGTAGAAAACAAAATTACCATAGCGTATTCTCAATTTGAGGGGATGGATATTTCTGCTATCGTTACGGTTGATGTAGAAGAGGACTCCCCCTTTATGAACTGGAACATTGAAGTGGACAACAATACACCCTACCTGATGGACTACATTGATTTCCCAAATGTTGTTGTGCCAAACGACCTGATGGCAACGGGTGGAGATTCCCGTCTTTTCTGGCCAGCTCAGGAAGGAGTTGTGGTGGAGGATATGAAGGTAAGGGAAGAAGGCATACGCAAATACCGGCCCATCGAACATCCCAATCTGTTAGGCTGGATCGGATTGTATCCTTCCTCCGCGCAGATGCAGTTTATGGCATACTATTCAGCTGAAGGTGGTTTATATATGGCCACACATGATGATCAATTTCATGTAAAGGGTATTGAATATTGCAGAGCCGGGGAAAATGGGATTAAAATGGAATACCACCTGTTTACTTCGGGTGCCGGCAAAGGAAGCTACAAATTGCCTTACGACCTAGTCCTTGGAACCTTTGAAGGGGATTGGCACGATGCCGCTGAAATCTACCGCACTTGGGTGGAGTCGTCTGTAATACCCCGCCCGCTTAAAATCGCCGACAATAAGGACCTGCCAGACTGGTATTTCGAATCACCTGTAGTGGTGACCTATCCGGTCAGGGGAGAACACGATATGGACGATGGTACCATGCCGCCCAACGCGCTCTATCCTTATACCAATGCACTCCCCATTCTTGAGGACTTAGGGCAGGCTTTTGATAGCAAGGTGATGTCGCTGTTAATGCACTGGGAAGGAAGTGCCCCCTGGGCTCCTCCTTATGCCTGGCCTCCTTATGGCGGTACAAAAGACTTCGATAAGTTTGTGAAAGGGCTGCACGATAAAGGCAACTATATTGGACTATATGCCAGTGGTATTGGTTATACCATTCGAAGCAATACCGATACGACCTTTAATATGCGTGAGGAGTTCGAGGAACTGGGATTGGAAAAGATCATGAAGAAGGCACCTGATGGAGGTTTCTCACCCGTTAATGTATGTGCCACACCCATACCGGGAAGAGGTCAACGATTTGGTTATGACATGTGCCCGACCAACCAGTTTGTAACAGATGTGGTGGTGGATCAGGTGTCGCAAATGGTAGAGAGAGGGAATGTGGATTATATTCAGTATTTCGACCAGAACCTGGGAGGATCCTGTTACGGTTGTTACGATACCAGTCATGGTCATGACTATGGCCCCGGAAAGTGGCAGGCAGAAGCAATGAGCGATTTATATGAGGCCCTGATGCCTGTTCTTAAGGCGGGAGATCGCAAGCCATTGCTGGGTTGTGAGGCTGCTGCTGCAGAGCCTTTTATGCCCTATTTGTTATTCAACGATAACAGGGCGACCATTAACTTTGCTTATGGTACACCTGTTCCTGCATATCAGTATGTAAACCACGAGTATCTCAATGGCTTCATGGGCAACCAAAATTCCTTTGAGCAAATGATCGATATGGAGAATAGCCCGCTGAATATGATGCAGCGTCTGGCTTTGGCTTTTATTTCCGGGGATATGTTTACCGTGATCCTTCGTGGCAATGGCGATATGATTGAATCCTGGAACTCCAATTGGGATGCTAAGATCCCGAATCAGGAATACATGAAAAGCCTGATCAAAAATCTGAATGAGTGGAGGAAAGAAGGCGGTCTGGATTACCTGGTGACCGGGCGTATGATTAAACCTTTGGAGTTTGAAGGTACAAGCGAAATACCCATGCTAACCAAACCTACCGCGCTTCACATCAATTTCCCATCCGTACTTAGCTCTAACTGGCAGAGCCAGGAGGGACAGAATGCACAATTCTTTGTAAATTACCTTCCTGCTGTACAGGAAATCATTGTGAAAGTTGAAGGTCTGAAAGATGTGAAGATTCAGGATGATGCTGCCGGAAACAGTGTGGCAGTAAAAGCCGGAGAAGAGTTAAAGATCACAGTGAAACCATTGAGTGCCGTCATGATTTCCTATTCAAAATAGGTGAATTCAGAATGCCAATATAGCACAGAGCCAATTGAAAAAAAACTTAGCGATGAAACGAAGTGAAATCAACAGGCTAATTAGTGAATCCAAAGTTTTTTTTGATCAGATGCATTTTAAGTTGCCTCCCTGGGCTTACTGGACACCTGATCAGTGGAAGGGGAAAAATGAAAGTTGCAGTGAGATAGTGGATAACATGTTGGGCTGGGACCTGACCGATTTTGGTTATGGTGACTTCTCTAAAAAGGGTTTGATCCTATTTTCTGTGAGAAACGGTAATCCGGGAAAAGATCGTAAGACCTACGCAGAGAAGGCCATGATTGTAGAAGAAAACCAGGAAACTCCCATGCATTTTCACTGGCGGAAGATGGAGGACATTATCAATCGCGGAGGCGGCAATCTGCTTATAGAGCTTTATAAATCAGACCATCTGGAAGGATTTTCCAATGAATCCTTCGAGGTAAAGATTGATGGAATAAAACGCATTGTGGAACCAGGCGGAACGGTGGTGTTAAGACCTGGAGAGAGCATCTGCCTGGAACAAGGTGTGTACCACCGCTTTTACGGAGAAGAAGGGAAAGGAAAAGTCTTTGTTGGTGAGGTAAGTGCAGTCAACGACGATAGCATAGATAACCGTTTTTATGATGAGGTGGGACGTTTCCCGGAGATTGAGGAAGATGAAGCTCCATTGCATTTGCTGGCTTCTGATTACCCCAGGTACCTGTAGGAATCATTGTTTTTGAATTTTCAATAGATGAAAAAAAACATTAAGATCTCGGGTGTTGGCTGTTGTCTGGTCGACAGGGTTTATAACAACATTTCATTTAGTTCAGATGGATTTGAAAAATACCTGTCGCACAAACCGGGAGACGGTGGTTTGGTGCCCGGCAATCTGGTATTCCGTGAAGAATTTGAAGATTTTTCAGGTTTGGAGCTAAATCATTTTGTAAGATCTGTTTCTGGTGATAAAGAACCGGATGCTATTAATATTGGAGGCCCTGCTATTGTGGCGCTCATACATGCCGCTCAATTGAACCAAAACGCAGGATGTAGTTACCACTTTTACGGTGTGGGTGGAGAGGATTCAGATGGCGATTTCCTTAATGAATTATTTGAACAAATACCAGTCAATACAGATGCGTATGATTTAAAAGGTTCTGTAACACCTTCAACAATCGTATTGTCCGATCCCACATATGATCATGGCAATGGCGAGCGTATCTTTATCAATTCAATTGGAGCTGCATGGGACTATTCGCCGGAAAACCTTGATGATGCTTTTTTTGAATCGGATGTGGTCGTTTTTGGTGCCACCGCTCTGGTTCCGCCCATCCACGATAAGCTTGAAACCTTGTTGGACAAGGCGAAATCCAAAGGAAGCTTTACGGTTGTTAACACCGTTTATGATTTCCGCAATGAAAAAGCCAACCCGGATCAAAAGTGGCCTTTGGGTGAGAGTGATCAAAGTTATACTGGTATCGACTTATTGGTGGTTGATTTAGAAGAAGCCCTTCGCTTAAGCGGAAAGGACTCTCTGGATGATGCAATGAGTTTTTTCAAGTCAAAAGGAACAGGAGCGGTTGTTGCAACCGACGGTCCCAGGAATATTCGTTTTTATACGAATAATAAGAGCCTGTACACCAGGGTGTTGGAATTGGAACTATCTGTAAGTAGAGCGGTTGCAGATGAATTGAATTCTGGCCGAATGGGTGATACAACGGGCTGTGGCGATAATTTTGTGGGTGGTGTTATTTCTTCCGTGGTATTCCAGTTGTCCGAGGGCTCTGAAAAAGTGGATTTAGAAGAAGCATGTATGTGGGGTGTTGTTTCGGGGGGGTATGCCTGTTTTTATATGGGAGGAACCTACCTGGAAAAAAAACCGGGAGAGAAACGTCACATGATAAGCCCTTACTATGAAAAATATAAAGCGCAGTTAAATGAAAGCAAGTGCTAAAAAGGGGTAATTATAAGCTGATGATAAGAAATATAAGAATAAGTAATGGGAATATGAGGAGAATTGTCAACTACGCGGTGTTGGTTTTTATGACTTGCACATTCCTATCGTGTAATACCGAAGAAAGTAAAATTGATTACGTCGATTGTATGATCGGCACAGGTGGAGATTCTAATCTAAT
>CAZURA010000075.1:0-27022 GCA_964622985.1 uncultured Bacteroides sp.
GAACCTGTTGAATATAAATTAATTAAACGTATGTAACATGTGCATACCCCAGTTAGTTTAAATTTAATCGACTCTGTATTAACTTACAGAGTCGATTTTTAAAATATAAGAATGAATCATTCATCTCAACAATTTGTGAAAATTGTTATTGTCTCTTTAATGCTGGGCTGGGGTTTCGGCATTCAGAGTTATGCACAGGATATCACCCCATACCTCCAATCGCCAACGGATACAACGATCTGGATTTCATGGAAAACCAGCTCCGGCACAGAAACGGTTGTGCAATACGGAACAGATTCAATCCTGCTAAACCAAACAGCAACCGGGGAGTATCAGAAATTGGAAGATCCCCAATATACTGGAGATTATTACTACCATAGTGTTCAGCTTAAAAATCTCCAGCCTTCTACTCCATACTATTACAAGGCAATTACAGGTCCAACCGAATCAAAGATATTCCGATTTAAAACGCAACCTTCGATTGGCAGTCATGATGGACATTATCGATTTCTCATTTTCGGTGACCATCAGGTAGCAGACAGAGATGGCTACCAAAGATTGATGCAGGCTGCGAAAGAGCGCGTTTTTCAAAAATACGGAGGTTCAATAGAAGAACACATCAACCTGATTATTAACGATGGCGACCAGGTAGATCTAGGTACATTATGGCAATACGAAAATCTGCATTTTGGCAAATCAGAACTGCTTTCACCCGTATTACCGATCATGACAGTGGTTGGAAACCATGAAACGTATGGCTCTCTTGGGCTGAATGCATACTATCCTCATTTCTTCTACGACTCAATTTCATACAAAGGAATAAAAAGCCCTGGTGGTGAGAATTATTACTCTTTTCAATTGGGACGGGTTGTTTTCGTAATGACCAGTACCGAGCACCCGGAGCAAGCCCAAATTGACTGGGTTCAACAAATAATTGATTCTGTTATAGTGGACAACCAGGTTGATTGGCTGTTTAGTGTAGGACACCGGCCCATTCAGGCAGAACAATACGTAGGGGATATTTCTGTATTTGTTCGAGACCAGATTATCCCGGTTTTAACGCAAACAGAAAAGTCAGTACTATTTATTGGCGGGCACCACCATTTATATGCTCGTGGCCAATTAAGGGATTACCCCATGTACCATATTATTTCGGGTGGAGCTTCCTGGGATCAGTACTGGGGACAATCCACCGAAGTTGATTTTGATGATGTTCAGAAAACCATTGACTACTGGGCATATCAAATTGCAGATATTGATCTGGAAGCCAAAAGAATGGATATTGAGTGTTATGCTATTGGTAGTCCGAAATTAGGCTTTACCCTGGACAATATTTTAATCGATTCATTCCACAGGCAGTTTGGAAAATCAGCTCCTTTGAAGCCTGGAATCACGACAACAATTCCTGATACAATCCAACTGCCGTTCACTTTTGCCAGTTCCGGATTTCAGACTAACTCCGATGAAGACCTTAACAGTACCCAGTTTCAATTTTCTTATGACGAGGACTTTACAAATTTCGCAATTGACATCATCCGTGATTTTGAAAATCTGTACGGAACCAGCGGCAGTCCATACTACCTGCCTGTAGATATTCATGAAAACCTGAACATCCTGGAGTACAACATTGAACCTTATGGATTATCTAATGGGTCCTATTTTGTGCGGGTGAGACATCGAGATAAAAATATGGTATGGTCGGAATGGTCGGAATCAGAGTCCTTTGTAGTTTCGGGCAGCACAGAAGGAACTCCTGAAGTCTCTACCTCAAGGACCTATTATAACCCAGGTGAGTCCATCGATGTATCTTTTATAAATGGCCCCAATAATCCAAAGGACTGGATTGGTATCTACAAAAAAGGAGATACGCCCGGAGAACAATCATCAACCGACTGGAAATATGTGAATGCCTCGTCTGGCTCCATTACCCTTCAGGTTACAGATCCCGGTGAGTACTTTATCGTTCTTTTTGCAGACGACGGATATACTGAAATATCAGATCGGATATGGATCTATTCCATTTCTATTCCGATAACAACTGCCAGTAAACCAGGTTTTAGTACCGGTGAGCAAATTGTCATAAACTTTTTAAATGCACCCTCACTCAGCAACGATTGGATCGGAATTTACAAACTCAATGACATTCCCGGAAATGTGGGTTCAACGGTTTGGGCTTATGTTTCAGGACAAACGGGTTCAGTAACATTTAACAGCCTCCCTGCCGGTTATTATTTCGCCAATTATTTCCTGTTAAACAAATACGATGAACCCGGTGAAAGGGAGTATTTTACGGTAGGTGATAATCTTGCAACTGTAACCACTAATAAAGAATCCTATGCCCCTGAAGAGCACATCATCATCTCCTTACAAAATGGACCGGGGTTACAAAAAGACTGGATTGGAATCTTCAAAGTGGATGTAGAAAATCCTGCAGATTCTATTTCAATTGATGGTGCAGAATCCGGAGATTTTAATTATTTCCCGACCTTAGATACAGGTTCATATTATCTATCCCTGTTCATGAACGGTACAAGGCATGAGATTTCAAACCGGGTATACTTTTCGGTTAATTCAAATGCGGTGTCATCAAGATATCCCGAAACAGAATATACCATCACCCTCTATCCATCACCAACCGATGGAGTGATCCACATTGATCTCAGCAGTCTCAGGGAAGATATTATATCCATCAGTGCAACTACTCTCTCAGGAGTACTGGTTTACAAACAAGATTTTGAAGAAAATCAATGGAAAGAAACTGAATCCATTAATCTTTCCGGAAATGAAAAGGGAGTATATCTCATTCATATTGATACAGGAAAATCATCCATGACCAGGAAAGTGATCTTAAATTAGGAGTCTGATTAAATCAATAATTCTGATGTCAAAAAATAATCTCATGAAACAGCGTATTCTGATTCTTCTTACCGTTCTTTTTATCTCTCCTGTTTCTACAAATACAATTGATTTAAAGAAAGATGAGATTAAATTCAGCTTCGCCTTTCTTACCGACATCCATTTGAACAATGGAGATAACGGTTGTGTCAAAGGGTTTGAAAAAGCAATACATTCGGTAAAAGAACACCATGCCGATTTCATTGTCACAGGCGGAGACAATGTTGACATTGATGTTCTAGGAAAAGATAGTGAAACGGCAGTCGGTTTATATGAAATGTATGCTGAGTTAATTGCCAATTCAGGTATCAGCTATTATGCAACCGTTGGAAATCACGACCGTTTTTTTGGTTGCAGTAAATCGGATCCATTGTACAACGAAGGTCTTTTCGAAAAGTATATTAATAAAAGCTACTACTCTTTCGACCATAAGGGCTGGCACTTCATCGTGTTAAACACCAGCAATTCTGTAGTTGGAGAAAAACAGAAACAGTGGCTTGCAGCCGATCTCAAAAAAGTTGATTCCGAAACACCAATTATCATTTCCACTCATGTTCCATTCCTATCTGTATACTATCCTGCTTTACAGGGTAGATACACCGATAGTGACACGTTTAAGAATTTTAAGGAAATTTGGGATATGTTCGAGGGTAAGAACCTTAAATTGGTTTTACAGGGCCACATGCACCTTTACGAAGAGATAAAAGTAAAAGGGGTACAGTTCATCACGGCTGGTGCTGTTTCTGCAAGTTGGTGGGGAGGTGATTATCATGGTACAGAAGAGGGCTACCTTTTAATCAATATAGATGGTAATGACTTCGATTGGGAGTATATTGACTATGGCTGGGAGGTAAAAGAATAAAAGATAGATGATGAAGATAAAAATTGCATATTCCCTTTTATGTCTGTTTCTGTTGAATTCCTGTTCTCAAAACAGGGAATCCTCCCCCTGGATTATAACAGCACCGGCAGGGGATCGCTATGTAACCATCGATAAAACCGGCGAAACCATAATTCCCAATGGACGGATCGTTGCACCGGCCGGTAAAAGTATTGTGGTGGCACCTCACCCCTACGGGCTGACCTTAAGTCCCGATGGAAATACTGCAGTTACTGCCAACTCGGGGACCAGTCCACTTTCAATTACAATTATTCGAAACATTCTGTCCGCTTCGCCAGAAGTCCAACAGGTTCCTCCCGGACCATCAACCGACAAAGGTGTTTTGGCTTCGGTTTTTATGGGACTGGCAATTTCTAATGATAGTAAAACGGTTTATGTTGCCGGCGGGCAGGAAAACAAAATATTCATTTTCGACCTGTATACCGGTGAAAAGAGAGCCTCAATTGATTGCTCTTTTGTTTCGGGCAACAGGGATTACAGTCACGGTTATATTGGTGATTTGACCCTTTCAAAGGATGGGAAAAAGCTATATGCAGTGGATCAGATTGGTTTTCGAATGGTAATTATCGACACGGAAACAGGACAATTGGAACACAGTATTCCTGTAGGAAGATATCCATTTGGAATCTGTTTATCGCCGGATGAAAAGAAGATCTATGTGGCCAATGTGGGTATGTTCGAATACAATGTAATCCATGGAATTACGGAAAAGAATGTTGGAGAAAAAGCATTAAAATTCCCTGCTTTTGCATACGGTAGCGAGGAGATGATCAAAGGAATTGAAAACGACAGTGTCTCCATTCCGGGGTTGGGCAAGATGAATGCACCCGAAGCGTTTTCAGTTTTCACTATCAGTTTGGAAAATCCTGACCATCCAAAAGTTATTGCCAAAACAAAAACAGGCCATCTGGTAGGCGCAATGGTGGAAGATATTCCTGCCGTTGGAGGTGCCAGCCCAAACTCATTGGTGGCTACTGATAAATATGTGTTTGTAAGCAATGGGACCAACGACAATATTTCTGTGATTTCCATTGATAAAGACACCGTTGTAAATACCGTCTATCTGAAACCCGATGACCGTGTAAGACAATTTCGCGGTGTAATTCCATTTGGTCTCACACTTTCACCCGACCATAAACGGTTGTATGTTGCCGAGTCTGGAATAAATGCAGTGGCTGTAATCGATTTGGAAAAACAGGAGGTATTGGGACACATTCCCACCGGCTGGTTTCCTTCGAAAGTTAAAGTAAGTAATGACGGCAAAAAGTTGCTTGTTGCTAATGCCAAGGGTTTTGGAAGTGGCCCGAACGGTGGGGAGGATTTCAATGTCACGCCATCGGGAAGCTACATTGGCTCATTGATGAAAGGAACGGTTCAAATTCTTGATATTCCTACTGATGATGAATTGAAAAATTATACTAACGAAGTAATTACCAATAACTTCGATTTCAAAAAAGCATCTTCAGAAAAACTTGAATGGCGTAAGAACAACCCGGTACCCCTTTATCCGGGAGAAAAAGAGAGTCCCATTAAACACATTGTTTTTATTTCGAAGGAAAACCGCACCTATGATGAAGTATTCGGCCAAGTTGAGAAAGGAGATGGAGACGCAACGCTGGCCCGCTATGGTTCAGGGGCTTCATTTCAAAATTCAGCACAAACAGCTTCTGTTCAAAATGCGGATATTATGCCGAATCATCTGAAAATTGCGCACGATTTTGCCATATCCGATAATTTTTATGTGGATTCGGATGTTTCTGCAGATGGTCATCGGTGGTTAGTAAACACCTACCCTAACGAGTGGTGTGAAACATGCACGGCTGCCAGTTACGGAGGAAATCGTTCCTTCGATTTCAAATCAAAAGCACCCGGAGTTTTTGCGATGAATGGCGCAGCCGGGGCTATATATCCTGAAGATTACAACGAAGCAGGTTCTATGTGGGATCACCTGGAACGCAATAATATCGACTTTTTCAATTTCGGGTTCAGCATTATGTTTGAACCGGGAATTTACGACGAAAAGTACAAATACGAAGGAATCAGGCACTACATTAATTTCCCGCTGCCAAAACCCATCTGGGATCGCACTTCCAAACAATATCCAACTTACAACATGGCGATTCCCGATCAGTTCAGGATTGACCAGTTTCAGAAAGAGTTTGATGAAAAATGGATAAGCGGGCAGGATACAATGCCGGCATTGCTCACTGTGATTATCCCAAACGACCATGGTGCCGGGGAACGTCCCGAAGCAGGTTATCCTTTCCGCGAAAGCTACATGGTCGATAATGATTTAGCAGTGGGGCGAATTGTCGAATACCTTTCACACACGCCATATTGGAAAAATATGCTAATCGTAATTACCGAGGACGATGCTCAGAACGGCGTTGACCATATTGACGCTCACCGCAGTCTATTAATGCTTGCGTCACCCTGGGTAAAAAAAGATTATGTAAGTCACGGTCATTATAGTTTCGGAAGTATTTTTAAAACATTCTGGAATATTCTGGGAATACCTTATTTAAATCAATACGATGCAGGTGCAAGTGACTTAGCTGACTTCTTTACCAACACGCCAAGTTATGAACCTTTCGCTGCAATTCCAGCGGATCCAAGGATTTTTGATCCTCAAAAAGCACTCGACCCGTTTGATGAAAATTTTGACTGGAAAGCATTAGATGAATCACCTGTTATGGATAATAAAGAAGACATGATTCGCGAGAGCAAGGAAAGGGATGAGTACCGATTGGAAAACAGGGAGAAAGAAAAGAACTAGATGAGAATCATTTCATCTATTTATCCCCTCCTGTGTTCATTATCTCTGTTCGGGAACAGTGTTTGCGGGTTCCAGGAAAAAACGGACACAACTGCTATCCCGATCCCGGAGTACGTCATAACCGCCCAAAGGAATAAAACAAGCAGCATAAACCGGCCTGAATCCATTTCAAAACTGACCAGTCCCGATCCACACCTGGTTACGGCTACATCAACTCCCGATGCACTATCAGCCATCCCCGGCGTCTGGATGCAAAAAACCAATTTGGGAGGGGGATCCCCTTCATTTTAACAAAAATATTATTGCTATTGGATCTCTATTCAAGTATTTTTGTGGTCATTTAATCTCGAGATGCGAAAGGAGCAAGATTTTTTAGGTGAGCTGTCCATACCGGAGGATGCCTTGTATGGGATAAATTCCTGCAGAGCACAGCAGAACTTCCCGGGGGAAGTAGCTTTTCCTGTGGAGTGGTACAAGGCAACCGGATGGGTTAAGCTTGCCTGTTATCAAACGGTGAATAAACTGATTGATGCTCTGAACAAAGAGCATCCCGATCTTATTTCACACCTGAATCTGCCCGGCCCTGAGAAACTCAGCGCCCTGGAATCGGCTGCCAAAGAGGTGGCTGCCGGTTCCCATTATGATCATTTTATTGTACCGGGTGTACAGGGAGGTGCCGGTACCAGTATCAACCTCAATGTCAATGAAATCATTGCCAATGTGGCCCTGAAGGCTTTGGGAAAGGATCCCGGCGATTATAAGGAGATAGATCCCATTGAAAGTGCCAATGTGTATCAATCTACAAACGATGTGATTCCCACCGCCCTTACAGTGGCTACCATGCTTTTACTGAATGAACTGGAATCCGCTATCAACAAGACCAGGTCCTCCTTTGAGAAGCTGGAAACCAGATACAGGAACTCGTTGCGGTTAGGCTATACTCAGATGCAGGAGGCAGTACCCTCTACATTTGGTCATCTCTTCAGCTCATACAGCGATGCCCTGTCAAGGGATTGGTGGAGGGTATCCAAAGGATTTGAGCGCATTAAGGTGGTGAATCTGGGTGGAGGGGCTATCGGTACAGGGATCTCCATTCCCCGCTATTATATCATGGAGGTGGTCCCGGCCCTGAAAAGAATCACCTCTTTACCGGTAACACAGGGGGAGAACCTGGTGGATGCCACCTGCAACCTGGATAAATGGGTGGAGGTTCATGCCATATTAAAATCGCATGCAGTCAACCTGGAAAAGATAGTCTCCGACCTGAGGTTACTCTCTTCAGGTGTGGTGCAGGAGAGAGAGATCACTCTGCCAGCACGACAGGTGGGAAGTTCTATCATGCCGGGGAAAGTCAACCCGGTGATCCCGGAGTATGTGATCTCTTCAGCTCACCGGATTTACTCCAACGACCAGGTAATCACTTCACTCTCTGCACAAGGCTGCCTGGAGCTCAATGCCTATCTTCCGGAGATTGGATGTGCCATGCTGGAGAGCCTAAAGCTGATGATCGCCATGAATCAGGCGATCCATGACCAGCTGATCGATGGGTTACAGGTAAATGAAGATGTAGCAGAAGAGAGATTATTCAGGAGCCCCGCAGTTACTACGGCACTCTCTCCACTTATCGGATATCACCGGTCGGCCGAACTGGCCAGGGAGATGAAGGCCATGGGTGAGGATATTTTTACAGCCAACAACAGGCTAAGGATCATGGAGGAGGAGAAGCTTCAACAGCTTATGGAACCCGCCCATCTGCTGAAGAAGGGTTTTACCATGAAAGATATTAAAGAGCTATGATGAAGGGACGGGATGCCAAACCACATATTGGGATCTTCGGAAGAAGAAATAACGGGAAGTCCTCACTGATCAACTGCCTGGCCAACCAGGAGGTCGCCATTGTTTCAAGTGAACCCGGTACTACTACCGATCCGGTAAAAAAGTCCATGGAGATCACAGACGTGGGACCGGTGGTGATGATCGATACCGCAGGATCTGATGACACGGGCGAACTGGGAAAAAAACGTGTGGCTAAAACAAGAGAGGTGATCAGGAACATCGACCTGGGCATACTGGTACTTACAGCAAACCGGTTCGGTGAAGAGGAGGAATCTGTCATTCAACAATTTGAGAAATGGGAAGTTCCTTTTCTGATGGTGCATAATAAATCGGATCAGGTGAGTCTGGGTGAACCTCTGAAAGAGAAGATTCATAGGAGATACAACACCTCCGTACTCGATTTCTCCACCGTGCAACCCCACAACCTGGATAAGTTGATCGGTCAAATACAATCGGCCATTCCGGAGAGTGCGTACCTCTCCAAATCGCTGGTGGGTGATGTGATCTCCCAGGGCGACCTGGTACTGCTGATCACTCCCATCGATGACGAGGCTCCCGAAGGCAGGTTGATCCTTCCTCAGGTGCAGGCCATCCGGGATATTCTGGACAATGATGCCATAGCCATTGTGGCCAAAGAGAGGGAAGTGGACAGCCTCTTAAAAAGATTACAACCAAGGCCGGCCCTGGTCATCACCGACAGTCAGGTCTTTAAGAAGGCAGATGCTTCCATTCCGGATGACATTCCCCTCACCAGTTTCAGTACAGTGCTGGCCAGGTATAAAGGTGATTTTCAGAATTACCTGAAAGGCACTCCCCATCTCTCTCAACTATCCGATGGAGATAAGGTTCTTATCCTTGAATCGTGCACACATCATGTCTCTTGTGACGACATTGGCCGGATCAAGATCCCCCGGTGGCTTGCCAGTTTCTCCGGAAAACAGCTGGAATATGAAGTGGTGGCCGGCCTGAACCAGGTGCCAGGCAAGATCACAGATTATAGCATGGTGATTCAGTGCGGGGGGTGTATGATTACCAGGAAACAGCTGATCAACAGGTTAAAACCTGCTGTGAAGGCCGGGATCCCGGTAACCAATTACGGCATGGCCATTGCCTATATGCACGGGATCTATGAACGGGCCGTGGCCCCTTTTGTAAAACTGGAACAGAGTTCCATGTCATATCTGTAGTATGGGAGTGAAAGAGATACTTGAGAAGAATTCACTGGAAAAGGAGGACTTAAAAGTGCTTCTGGAATCGCAGGATGGAGATAAACAGTTGTTGTTTGAAAAATCGACGGAGATCAAACTGAGGGAGCTTGGCAATAAAGTGCATTTCAGGGGATTGGTAGAATTCTCCAATATTTGCGGCAAGGATTGTTATTATTGCGGCATCAGGCGCTCCAATAAGGCTTCGCACAGGTACAATGTAACAGATGAACAGATCCTGGAAGCCGCACGATTTGCCTACGAAAATGAGTATGGCTCGTTTGTTTTGCAGGCAGGGGAACTGGAATCGCCCGCATTCAGTGACAGGATAGAAAAGCTACTCAGGGAGATAAAGAGCCTGTCGGAAGGTAAACTGGGTATTACCCTCTCCCTGGGTGAACAGAGCCGGGAGGTATATGAGCGCTGGTATGAGGCAGGGGCACACCGATATCTGCTGAGGATTGAGACTTCCATTCCGGAACTGTATCAAAAGTATCATCCGTCAGACGATCTTCACAGCTATGAAAGACGGCTGGAGTGCCTCCATACCCTGAAATCTCTGGGATACCAGACTGGTACGGGTGTGATGATCGGACTCCCGTTCCAGGATACAGGTCACCTGGCAGATGATCTGTTATTCATGCAGGAACTTGATGTGGATATGGTGGGTATGGGACCTTATATTGAACACCAGTACACTCCCCTGTTTCAGTACCGACATGAACTACTACCCATACAGGAGCGCTTCGACCTGGCACTCAAAATGATTGCCACCTTGAGAATATTGATGAAAGATATCAATATTGCGGCTGCTACTGCTCTACAAGCCATCGATCCCCTGGGGCGGGAAAAGGCGGTCAAGGTTGGAGCCAATATCATCATGCCCAATATCACTCCTGGTAAATACCGGAATGATTATGCCCTCTATGAAAACAAGCCCTGTGTGGATGAAGAACCCGAAGAGTGCAGAAACTGCCTGGATGTGCGCATTCAGCTGGCAGATGGTGAGATAGGCTATGGAGAGTGGGGAGACTCCATACACTTTAAAAGACGTACTGAAGCTCTTATTAAATAACCCGAATGGTTTCAAAACTCCTTCTCCCCTTTCTCCTGTTGGTTTTTAGTTGTCAGAGCAACTGGTCATCGAGCTTAAATCATTGGGTACCAATTCCTTCGGATTGATGCGCTACTGGCGGATCGTTCTTAATACTTTATTTCAGCAGCCCTAAAATACAGGTTCCATTGAGAATTCAAACAGATAATCCTTTGCAGGTACGGAGTACTTTTCGTAAGGTCTGGCCCCCCAGGAATTATCTCCGGCAACACCCATCATCACCAGATCAGCCGTTACATACACTCCGTCTTTGGGCACAATATCATGGGTATGCCTGAAATCTTTATGTGTTTCCTGATCAAAGTCCTCCAGGGGATTGTGGAGGGCTGAAAACCCCAGTGAAGTGATACCGGATACCCGCAGTCCAATCCCGTTTTCATTCCTGAGCTCAAACCAGCGCACATCAGTTTTATAGCCATTCTCCTGTGGGCGTGCATAATTGAAGTACTGGCCAGTCACTTTACCACGGTATATTCCCACAAAGGCGCTGCTGTTCCGGTCCGCATAATTTTCATGTGGCCCTCTTCCAAAATAGATCAGGTTATCAAAATTAACGGGCAATTCCCACCTCATTCCAAACCTGGGCATATCCGGCAAGCCTGTTTTTTGAAGGGATAGTCTGCTTTTTACCCGGATCGTTCCATCTCCACCGATCAGGTAGGTGACCTTCTGAGTGGCTCCAACCGGCTCCATTTGAAAGGTGGCGACAACCGAAACTCTGTTGTCTCCTGCCTGATTGGCCTCCAGACCGGTCAGCTCAATATTCCTGCATGCCTCCCGCCAGATCCCCAGTCGGCCGATCATATTGCTTCCTTTGTCATTGTCATTGGGGGGGCGCCAATAATTTATGGTGGGTCCGGCTTTTATCAACTCGAATCCATTGATCTCATAGGAATTGATGTAACCTGAGGATCTATCAAAACGAATGGTGAAATTCTCTCCTTTGACGATCAGATCCTTGCCCTTCTCCAAAGTCACCGGAAAATCGGGTACAGTACTTTTTGTTACGGGAATGGTCCAGGGTAGTTTGAACTGTTGGCTGGCCACCTCAAAACCTCTCGGTCTGAAAGGTAAATCCTTTTTCATTGTAACGGAAAGATCAAGAAAATACTCTGTTCCGGGCACTTTTTCCACATCTGGCAATGGCACCTCCATGAGTTTGGAGTCATGCGGATCCAGGGTAATATCGGAAATGGTGCCATGGGAAACCTCACGGCCATTGGCAGTCACCCGCCAGTGAATGAGATAATCATTCAATCCTGTAAAATCATGGAGGTTCCTTACCTTCAGAAGTCCCCTGCCCAGGTCCTCCCCGTAAAACCAGATATACTGGTAGACATGCTTGACTTCCCACAGGGCGGGATGAGGAGTGTAATCTGCAGAGATGATCCCATTGCAAAGAAAGTTGTTGTCGCTGGGAAAGTTATCCGGACCATAATCTCCACCGTATGCCCAGAATTCCACTCCGTCCGTATCTTCCTTGACCAGTGCCTGATCGATCCAGTCCCAGATATAACCTCCCTGTAACTGTGTATTCTCCTCATCGTATATCACTTCCCACAGGTTCATCAGGTTTCCGTTGCTGTTTCCCATGGCATGGGAATATTCACTGATGATCATGGGCTTGCTTTGCTTACTGGAAGCATACCTGAGCAGCTGTTTGACCCCGGGGTACTGTGGACAGAACAGGTCCGTATTGTCACCCATCAGTGCTCTTTCGTAATGTATGGGGCGACCCGGATCCCGTTCCCTGATCCTTCGGTAGACTTCGGAAAAATTCACTCCATCTCCGGCTTCGTTCCCCATGGACCATACGATTACCGAAGGATGATTCTTGTCCCTTTCCACCATGCGCATATTTCGATCCACATGAGCCTCCATCCATTGGGGTTTCTTCGCCAGGGAATGGTCACCATAATACATTCCATGGGACTCAATGTTGGCTTCATCGGTCACATACAATCCATACTCGTCGCACAGCTCATAGAATCGCTCATCGTGAGGGTAGTGGCTGGTTCTTACGGCATTGATATTGAATTGTTTCATAAGCCTGATCTCCTCGATCATGGCTTTCTCGCTGACCACATGGCCCCGGTATTGATCATGTTCATGTCGGTTGACACCTTTGATCAGTACGGCCATCCCGTTAATATGAAAAACTGAATCGAGGATCTCAATATTTCTGAATCCAACTTTACAGGTCACCACTTCAATCACATTTCCTGTCGTATCCATAAGAGAAATCACCAGTGAGTAGAGATTAGGGATTTCTGCGGACCACTTTTTGACCCGGGGTACCTCATGTTCAAAAACCAATTCAAGAGTCGGTTTCCTATGGATATCAGCCACCGAAACGTCGGAAATGATCACTTCTTCTTCAGGATCTATCAGTTTAATGGCCACCTTTTGGTTCCCTGATCTGAATTGTTTCACATGATTTTTCAAATCGATTTCCACCGAAAGCATCCCATCCTGATAATGGGGATCAAGATCGGCCCGCACAAAGAAATCCCGTATACGTACCTGAGGTGTCGAATACAGAAAAACATCCCGTTCAATCCCACTGATCCTCCAGAAATCCTGGCACTCAAGATAGGATCCGTCCGACCAGCGAAATACTTCAACAGCCAGGACATTACCCTCCTCATTCAAATAGTCGGTAATATCCCATTCCGCGGGTGTTTTACTTCCCTGACTGTACCCTACCTTATGACCATTCACCCACACGTACATGGCTGATTTTACAGCTCCAAATTGCAGAAAAACCCTCCTCCCCTTCCATGAGTCGGGTACCTGAAACACTCTTCGGTAGGATCCCACCGGATTGTAATCATCAGGCACGTTGCCCGGGTGTTTTGGATAGATCCTTTCCTCAAATTCCATTTCATCCGATACAGGGGCCTTATAGTCAGCAAATTCATACTGATGATTCACATAGATGGGAACACCGTACCCTTCCAGTTCCCAATTGGACGGAACAGGAATGCTATCCCATCCGGAAACATCGTAGGACAACTTGTGGAAATCTACGGGCCGGTCAGCAGGTTTCCGCACCCAATTGAACTTCCACAGTCCATTGAGACTATGGTAGTAGACAGACTCCTTCCGTTTCTTTGTCAATGCAGAGGTCTCATCCTCGAATGGGATAAAAGTGGTATGGGGCAACTCTTTATTCTGGTCGAACATGGCAGGGTTTTCCCAATCGGGGAGTTGGCCAGTGAGGGGGATCGAGGTTATGGAAGTTATTACAATTATCAGTATCTTCAGCTGAGTTAGGATGGTCTTCATCGTATGAACAAATGATTTGTAAAGGTCGTGGTCTACTAATGCAGACTTCAAATATACTGAAGAAAATGTGTAATCCAGCTTCACTGTTCATTCGAAATTCTTAACCCTTGAGAATTGTATCATGGATAATGCAGTGATCGGAATTGATTTGGGTGGAACCAAAATCTCCAGTGCCCTCTTCTCATTTGACGGGACCATGATGAACAGGTCTGAACGACCTCTGGAGGGGAAGGGTGCCGGAGAGGTGGGATCACTGATCGTACAACAGGTTACAGAGCAGTTAGAGTATGCCGGGAGGGAACTGATTCAGGTCCACTCGACGGGTATATGTGTACCCGGCATAAGCAACAGAAACAATAACACGGTCTGGGCACCCAATATCCCTGGCTGGGTGGATTATCCACTCTACAGTGAGGTATGCCAATGCATAGATGATCCGGATATCCCCGTTACCATAGAGAGCGACCGAGCCTGCTATATTTTGGGGGAAATGTGGCAAGGTTGTGCGAAGGGATGCAGTGACGCTGTCTTTTTGGCTGTGGGGACCGGCATAGGAGTGGGTATAGTGGCCAATGGTACCCTGATAAGTGGTCATGCCGGTGTGGCGGGTGCTGTGGGATGGCTGGCGTTGAAAAGACCTTACCGCAAGGAATATGATCAATGTGGAAATTTCGAATATTATGCTTCGGGTACCGGGATCGCCAACACGGCCAGGAAGCTGATATCGGAAGGAGGCAACAGCGAATTATTGAATACCGATCAATTGACAACCAGAGAGGTCTTCATAGCCTATGATAAGAATGATCCTGTTGCGGTTAGTGTCATTGAGCTGGCTATTGAATACTGGGGAATGGCAGTGGCCAATCTCGTAAGTATATTCAATCCTGAAAAGATTATTTTTGGAGGTGGAGTGTTTGGTCCGGCCATCAAACTGATCGACAATATCTATTCTGAGGCCAAAAAATGGGCCCAACCCATAAGTATACAGCATGTAGGACTGGAACCCACGATGTTGAGCGGGGATGCAGGGCTAATTGGAGCTGGGTATCTGGCCATGCAAAACAGATCGTGATCGCAACGTTATGAAATCCGCAAAAGGCGACTATAACAAAACTCTGATATTCGCAGCATCCGGTATGGGGATGATGATATTTGGAATAGTCCTGGTCTCATTGGGTTCCATCCTCCCCGATCTGAGAGAAAAATTTGGACTTTCAGAATTGTCAACGGGATCCCTTCTCACTACGCTTCCTTTTGGAATATTGTTAGGCTCCATAACCTTTGGCCCCATTGTGGATCGTTATGGGTATAAACTATTACTGGCCACCTGCGGGATTTTGATATTTGCTGGTCTGGAGGGGATCGCCCTAAGCAGTGACATAAAGGTAATATGGATCTCCGTATTCATGATCGGAGCGGGTGGAGGTGCAATAAACGGCGGCACCAACGCCCTGGTATCGGATACCAGCACGGGTGACCGGGGTGCCAGTTTGAGTTTACTGGGAGTTTTTTTTGGCGTGGGTGCCCTTGGTGTTCCACTTCTGCTGGGTCTGTTGGTCAATCATCTCGCATACGAGAAGATCCTGATGTGGATCGGGCTCTGTCTCCTTTTTCCCACAGCCTTTTTCCTACTGATTTATTATCCTTTGCCCAAGCAACCGCAAGGATTTCCCATCCAGGGTGCCCTTAGACTCATGAAGGATCCTTTGATCCTCCTGATGGGTATAGTGCTCTTCTTTCAAAGTGGTGTGGAAGGAGTAGCGACCAATTGGACCACCACATTTTTAGAGGAAGAGAAAGGGCTTTTAAGCAACAATGCCCTGTTCAGTCTGACCTGCTTTGTTATCGGGATGACTCTCATGCGTCTTATATTGGGTTGGGCGCTGAATAGGCTAAAACCCCAGCCGGTGTTGATCGTTAGCGTGGGTGTTTCCATTACGGCTTCGCTGATGGTATACTTCTCGGATACACAGATTGTAACATTTCTGGGTATAACTTTGCTGGGAATGGGTCTGGCTGCATGCTTTCCGGTGATTATGGGATTTACCGGCACAATCTATAGCCACTTGAGCGGCACGGCATTCAGTTGTATTCTGGCTATCGCCCTAATTGGTAATATGCTGTGCAATTACGGAATGGGAGCTATTGCTGAAGCTTTGAGTACAGGTAAATTACCTGTTGTCCTTGTGGGACTTCTGATACTACAACTCATTACCCTTATCCTGCTCTTGAAACAACTAACCGGTAAAATATCATTCATTAATAAGACTAAAACTTGATAATATGCTAGCAAAACAGTGGTTACACAATGCCTTGAAGAAATATAGAAAACGGATCAAAGGAGTGTAGATATGAAGACACCTATCATTTTTCTCGTCATTTTCCTGCTATCCCTCAATGTATGGACCCAGAAAGAGGAACCGCTACTTGCGGACGGATTGACTCAGGTACACAACCTCTTTGATGCATCTGAAAATGAAAAGGTTTCCTGCTACCGGATCCCGGCCATGGTGACCGCCCCCAATGGCGATCTGGTGGTGACCATCGACGAGCGTGTTCCTTCATGCAACGACCTGAGAGGGAGCAGAGACATTAATATCGTAATGCGCAGGAGTCAGGATCAAGGAAAAACGTGGACCCGGATAGAGCGAATTATAGACTTTCCCGAAGGTCAATCGGCCTCTGATCCCTCTATGATTGTGGATGGGGCTACCGGAGAAATATTCCTCTTTTATAACTTCATGGATCTTGACACCGAAAGAGATGTCTATTACCTCCATGTGGTCAAAAGCAAGGATTCCGGTGAGACCTGGAGCAAACCGGAGGACATCACCGGCCAGATTACCAAACCTGAGTGGCATAGCGATTTCAAATTCATCACTTCAGGAAGGGGAATCCAGACCAGCACAGGGAAGCTGCTACATTGCCTCGTGAACCTGCAGTGTGGAATGCACCTGTTTGGCAGCGATGATCACGGGGAGTCATGGTACCTGATAGACACTCCCATAAAACCAGGCAACGAGTCAAAAGTAGTGGAGCTTGCCGACGGGAGCTGGATGATCAACAGCCGAGTGAACAGAAAAGGGATGCGATATGTACATGTATCAGATGATTTAGGAGCCACCTGGCATTCCAGAGCCGAACCTCTCCTCATCGATCCGGGTTGCAACGGAAGTATTATACGTTATTCCACTGTGAAGGAGGACTCTGGAAAGAGTTGCCTTCTCTTCTCCAATGCCAAAATGAAGAAAGGGAGGCAAAACATGACCGTCCGGATAAGCTACGATGAAGGCCACACATGGAGTAACGGAAAAACCATATATTCAGGCAGCTCCGCATACTCCACGATGACTGTTCTCCGGAATGGAGATATCGGTCTACTTTTCGAAAAAGACGACTATACCGAAAATCTATTTGTCACCTTTTCCATGGAATGGCTCACAAACTGAGCATTCTGCTAAGTCCCCGCCAATCGGGCTAGTTTTTTATCACTTCTAAGTCCGAAAAAGACCACAACACCACCTGTAAAGAACATCAGGAGGCTGTAGATGGCTGGAGCAATAGCCAGTTCCGTGCTGTTCAATAATACAACGGCTATAGAAATAGCCAGCGTCCCGTTCTGAATACCTGATTCAATGGAAATAGAGAGCGCTTGCTTATCTTTGATCTTCAATAACCTGGCACTGTAGTAACCCACTGCCATAGTAGCCACATTAAGGGTCAGGGCTACTATACCTGCCTGCTGGAAATAGGAAACGATATTCTCCTTCTCCTTGATCACAATCCCAATAATGACCAAAGCAATGACCACTGCGGAAGCCTTTCGCACCGGATTTGCCATCCGTAAAGCAAAACTTTCCCGGTATCGCCTGATCGTCATCCCAATAGCAACCGGGATGATAATGATAACAAAGATCTGGATGATGGTTTCGATTATATTGAGCCGGATCACCTGACCTTCCTCCAGGAAATAGACCAGGGCAAAGTTGACTATAAAGGGAATGGTTAATATGGTGATAAAACTACTTAATGCTGTCAGGGTTACAGAGAGTGCAGTATCTCCTTTAGCCAGGTGTGTGATAAGATTTGATGTGGGTCCACCCGGACAGGCTGCAAGGATCATGATACCAATGGCGATTTCAGGGCTTAGCGGAAAGAGTACCACGATAGCAAATCCTATCAGAGGTAGCAAAATCAGTTGGTTTACCAGGCCCACCAGGATGGCTTTCGGATAAACGAAAATCCTTTTGAAGTCGTTCGCCACGAGCGACAATCCCATCCCCAACATAATGATTATCAGGGATATAGCGAGAATGATTGTAGATACTTTGTCCATAGTTTTAGATTTATAGGAATGCGTAATATATAATTAATTTCTTATTTACCTTTATAGTGTAACTTGAAAACAGATGTATTATGATCAAATATGTTGGAGTTTTAGCGCTATTTGTCACAGGTATTGTAGCCATCCAAGCGCAGGAGAATAACCTTCTGAACAGACAGGTACAGTTTTTTGATGAACTGGAAGGAACCTACGAGGGATATAAAATCAGCGAGTGCAAGAACCTCATCTCCTACTACAGCCTGAGGAACGATGTGACCGAGGGAATGCTCACCCGTGCCACTGACGGGGAGATGGAGATCAGCTGGCAGACGGAAACCATCGAAGAGAGCTTTCAAGCCGAAGGTGCATGGTTTGTGTGGATTGCAGCTATCGACCTCACTGATAAAAGTGTAAGATTTGACATCTCCGTGGATGGACAGAAACGTTTCGAACTTCATTCAGGTCAGAAAGAGTCCTTTACACTACACCATCCTGATGGAGGGATAATTAAGTACCACTCCTTTCATCTGGACCAGCATGGCGACAGTCACGGTTACATGGCCCTCTATGCTCCCAAAGCATGGCTTCAGCCCGGAAAGCCCCTCCATCTTAAAATAGGAGGAGAAGCTGCAGGTGAAAACACCTGGGTGATCGTCTTCAAAGCCGATGACATTAAAGATAACCTGCAAAAATCGATTCAATTTCAGGCCTGGCTGGATCTTTCCATTAAAAAGAAGAAGAGACATAACGAGATCACTGTAACGGCACCTGTTCGTCTGGCCGGTAAAAGCCTGCACTACAATTGGGGTAAGAATGAAGGTAGTTTGGTTCTCAAGGAGAGCGAGGGACAATGCACTGCTCAGGTCAACCTAAAAGGGAACATACCTGGCGATGGGTTGGTCATCAGGGATGACCTGGGTGAACTGGTTGATCTTGATCAATTGAAGATAGATACCGTATCCAGGAAATTGCTGTCCAAATCTGTTATTGTCCAGGAACTCTCCATCGAGGATGGAGTGATTCAAATCAAGAGCCGTAGAGTGTACAAACCTAAAACCGTTAACAGCCTGCTGGCACTGAACCGGTCCTCTCTCAGCGGTGGAAAGATCTTGCTGATGAATTCCAGTCACCAGGACATCGCCTGGATGGACAGTCCGGAAAAATGTATCCTCGAACGAGATACCATGCTCATTACTCCCCTGATTGAACAGGCTTTGTCCACTCCTGGTTATCGTTTTGATATCGAAGATGCATTAATGATCAAGGAGTATGTGGAAAGGCACCCGGATAAACATGAGTTGATGGGGAAGTTGCTGAGGGAAGGCAAGATCTCATGTGGTTCCAGCTACACACAACCTTACGAAGAGATGTATTCGGGGGAAGCATTGGTCAGGCAATTCTACCTGGGTCGAAAATGGCTGAAGGATCAGTTTGGCTACAATGCTAATACCTATTGGAACGTGGATGTGCCGGGAAGGAGCTTGCAAATGCCACAGATCCTGAAAGGATCGGGTACCGATTATATGATGATCAGCCGGCACGCCAAGGGGATATTCAACTGGTACAGCCCGGATGGTTCCTACGTTACCGCCTACTCTTCTGGTCATTATGCGGAAGCTTACACTCCGCTCCAGAAAGATTTTTTTGAGGCTGCTGAATACATTGCTGCCAGCTCCATGGATTGGAATGGCTATTTCTCAGAGGGATCTGCTTCTGGTGTTGTTCCGCTGCTGTCCGATTGGGATATGAGCCCTGCCATAGACTATTCCGATCTGATCAACCAATGGGAAAGTATCAACGAGCTGAAAGATGAAAAGGGAGTAACCACACAAATGAACCTGCCTGGTTTCAGGATCGTTACTGCACCGGAGTTGTTTGATTCGTTCACCGATGCTGCAAATCCCCTCCCCTCCATCAGCGGGGAGCGTCCGGCGTTATGGCTATATATCCATGGACCAGGGCACCAAAAGGCCTTGAAAGCCAGTAGAGAAGGAGATATTCTACTCACAGTGGCTGAAAAATTTGCCACATTGGATGCACTTACAGAAGGCTCCTTTAGGAACTATCCCCAGGAGCGGTTGCACAGGGCCTGGGAAGCCAAAATCTATCCCGATCACGGATGGGGCGGAAAGAATGGACAGATCACCGATGATCTCTTCCGCAGGAAATTTGAGTTCGCCCGTTCAGAAGCCCTTCAGGTCATAGAGAACGCCACACGTTCCATATCCTCAAAGATCAATACACAAATAAATAAAGGGATCCCTGTCATCGTATTTAACAGCCTGAGCTGGGAAAGAACAGATGTGGTGGATTTTGAGATGCAATTTGAGGAAGGTGAAGCAAGATCTGTGGTGGTGAAGGATAAAGATGGGAATCCGATGACGGTTCAATGCCAGGCATTAAAGCACTATCCGGACGGATCACTGGAGTCGGTCAGGATCTGCCTCATGGCGGAAGGAGTACCTTCCGTCGGGTATAAAGCCTTCTACCTGCAACCTCACAGCAAAGCCATGGAGTCAAATAGGGAAGACGCTTTGGAGAATCCCTATTACAAAATTGCCTTCGCTGACGGGGGATTACAAAGCATTTATGATAAAGAGTTGCAGAAGGAACTGGTGGATGACTCCAAGTTCGTTGCCGGTGAGGTTTTCACCATGCAGTCAGCGGGTAATGGTGCCGGAGAATTTGATAAGATTCAGCAACCCTCCATGAAAGGATTTGATAAGACAGGAAATCATCCGGGTGTATGGGAGCTGAGGGAGTCTGGAGAGGTGTTCACTTCGTGGACCAAACGGACCCAGCTTCCCCACGCAGTAGTAGAACAAAAGATCAGGCTTTTCCATGCTGTAAAAAGAGTGGATTTTGACATTGCACTGCTGAACTGGACCGGGGAGTTGTTCCGCGAATTCCGCATGGCCCTCCCACTGAACATGAAACAGGGTCAGGTGGCATATGAGGTACCGTTTGGTGTGGTGGAAGTAGGGAAAGATGAAATGGAGGGTGCCGCCGGGGAACGATACCAGGTAGATGCCAGAGATCTCCACCCCAGAGGGATTGAAAACTGGCTGGGTGCCTCAGATCAAGGGGCAGGTGTTACACTCAGTTCCTCTGTGACCGTGGCAGATTATATGGATCCCACCGATGATCCTGAACCCTATCCCATCTTGCAGCCGCTGTTGCTGGCATCACGCGTGAGCTGTCACTGGGAGGGAAATCAGTACCTTCAGACAGGCAATCATCACTTCTCTTTCTCTCTATCTTCCCACCTGCCAGGTTGGGAAAACGGATACCACACAGGACGACAGGCAAACGAGAAACTGAGGGCTGTGGTAGATCCTAGAGCCTATAAAAGTGCTCACCTTCCTGAATCCCAAAGCTTCTTTGGGGTGGAGGATCCTAATCTGATCATATCTGCAGTAAAAAAAGCAGAGGATGATCAAAGTGTAGTGGTGCGTATTTTTGATGCCATGGGTAAAGACACCCGATCGATGCTGAAGACCTCCTACCCTTTCAGATCAGCACAACAAACCAATCTTATTGAGGAATCCCTGGGAGAGGTGGAGGTGAGTGCTTCAGGTGTAACACTCGACCTGGGCCATCACCAAATCGAAACACTGATGCTTAAAAAGTAAATCGGGACTCTCTCTCCACACACACATGTTAAAGGCAGATCTGCATATTCATTCCTCATACAGCAATGATGGGGAATATTCGGTGAACCATATAGTCAGGCTTGGTGTAGCCCGGGAAATGAATGTCCTGTCTGTTACTGATCATAACAATGTGGGAGGGATAAAAGAAGCCATTGAGCTATGTCAGGAATTGGATGTAAGCTTCATTCCCGGAATAGAGATTGACTGCAATTTTAAAGGGATGGATCTCCATCTGCTGGGATATCAGATAGATTGGAAAAACGATGACTTCAAGGAACTTGAAATACGGGTTAACAAAGCACACCTGGCTACCTTTCCTCAAATGATCGAAAACCTGTCGAAAACGGGAATAGATATTGATGTTAACGAGGTAGTTGAAAAATCGGATGGAAAACCACCCACTGGAGAATTGTTTGCCGAAGTACTGTTGGGCAACAGGAAATATCAAACCATAGAACAGCTATCACCATACAGGGCTGGTGGAAGCAGAAGTGATATGCCCTTCATCAATTTCTATCTCGATTATTTTGCTCAGGGAAAACCAGCCTATGTACCGGTAGAATATATGCCCTACACAGAGGCAATCGATCTGATTCGCAGTCATGGGGGTATTCCGATCGTTGCACATCCCGGATTGAATTTCAGGGGCAAAGAAGAGTGGGTGTCTGAACTATTGGATCAGGGTGCTGAAGGATTGGAAGTCTTTAACAATTATCACGACTCCCATCAAATGAACTATTTTGCCCGGATCGTTACAGAGCAAGAATTGTTAATGACCTGTGGAAGTGACTTTCACGGCAAAAATAAGCCCCTTATTAACATGGGGAATTTCATGTTCAATGAAATCTATGAGGAATACCTGATCAGATGCATCAGAAAGCTACTCCAATAGCTACTCCGAACCTCAGCCCAAAACCATTGCCTTCCGCAATTCCCACATCAATATCTGGTGAGGAAGCCTCTAAAGACCTTAAGTTGTAAGTAGGCCCCACCCAGGCATCAATGATAATGAGATCCTTCAGCAACACCTGTTTTCCCAGGTTCAAGCCAAAACTGATGTTAGTCAGCTTGCCCTCCTCTTCTACGTTGGGATCTGCAACAGTCAATTGCAAATACCTGGCATTTGGAGCCAGATAGGTACCATGGGGAGCGGGTGTGGCAGAGAGGTAGTACCGCAATTCCGGTGTAATTCCGAAACCAGTCAATGTGGTTTCAATTAACCTGGGATGATAACCCGTGTATAAGAAACCCAGTTGAATACTGATATCCTCGGTAAAAGCCCTCTCCAGTTTAAGTGTGCCTGTCCTTAATATGGGACTGAACAAGTCGGTCTTTATATCAGTCTTCTTTTGAGCGAAAAGACCAATGGAGACCAAGAGTAGGATTGTACAAAAAAGAAGGATCCGTTTCATAATGTATGAATTTTAGTTTGTCTGTAGCATTTTCCTATTCATACGATATTGCAGGCCAAGGGTTTCGGGATCAATCAATCTCTTTCTGACTGTGAGAGTTCACAAACAGGATATTCCCCACTTCTTCATACCCCTCAAAGATCTTTGAGCCCTGATGCTTAAGAAGTTCTCTCCGGAAACCGATGATGGTCAGACCAGCATGGGCCGAATGCTCCCTGATCAGGATCCTGTTACTTCGATCGGGTTGCTCGGTAATCACCTGAATATTCTTGGAAGTAATAGGCAAACGGCCGGTCTGTACCAGCTGTTCCAGATTTAGTCGGGTCTCCTGCTCCTGCTCCTTTTTACAGACATCAAAGATGGTAATCTCTCCTTTCCTCCATGAGGGATGTCCCTGGATAATAAAGCTCAGCAGGATCATCAGGTGGGAGTTTTCATAATCACTGCTCCTGATCCACACATGAACTCCATTCTTATAATTGATGGTTCGTTCGTTAGTGCCGAAAACACAGACATCAAAATTACCCGCACTCACCAGAGCAAAGTTTTCCACGATCTCTTTCAGTTTTCCGGGTTCCTCCCGGTTGTACTCAAAGATCACCATGTTGTTTTCCATTCCGGAAATACCGGGAAGCTGAATGGCCTGCGCCACAGCGGAGGTATAGGAGGGTGAGATCATGGTATCCACATAGACATGGGTACCTTTGCCTTTGAAATTCCTGATCAGTCTATCCAATTCCTGGGAAGATCGACTCCTGCTTGCTTTGGAATAGTAATCTTCAATAAGATGGATGTATGTCCCGAATCCATATTTGTAACTGATCCAGTTGAGCAATTGAAAGGCTTTGTCCCGTTGAAAGGAATCCCTCGAAATACAAATGGCACTAGGCCTCCACTCCTTGCTGCCTCTGGATTTTCGGGTTTGTTGAAGGTACACCTGAAGACTCCTGTTCAACTGAAAGAGTGCATTGGTAAAAATGGATACCAGTCCTTTTCTGGTTTTATGGTAATTGTTGATATAAAGATAGAGCAGAACCATAATGGCGATGGCCGATAAGGCAAACCAGGTATCAATTTTAAACATGACCCAAACAGATGCCACAAAACCCACCAATGATATGTACCATCGGGATCGAAAAGAGGGGCGATAGGAAGGAGCTGATCCAAAATGGTGCAGAAAGGAGATCAGGCAAAGAGATCCATAGGTCACCATAAAGAACATGGATATAATCCCGGCCACTTTATTTACATCTCCGATGATCACAAATACCATGGCAATGACTACAGTGACCAGGGTAGCATTATAGGGTTCCTGGGTCTCACCCCTTCCCCTCTTCAGAAAAGCGTTAACGCGCCTGGATGGAAAGGATCTGTCCCCGGCAAGCGCCTGAAGTGTGCGGGGTGCCACCAGTATGGACCCTATGGCAGAAGAGAAAGTTGAAGCGGCAAGTCCAAGAGGTATAATAATAGCTCCTGCTATGGCAATATCTCCCATCACCAGCTGATTGGAAGGGTCTTTCAGACTTTCCGGGCTGGCAGAAGAAGCAAGTTTCCAAACAATAAAAAAGTATACGATCATACCGGTCACCGTGGCCAGAATGGTACCCAGCGGAATGGATTTCCCCGGTTTCTTCAGATCACCAGATAAACCCACACCGGCTGTCATCCCGGTAAAGGCAGGAAATATGATAGCAAATACCACAAAGAATTGCCCCATATCTCCCTTTTCCGCTGAAGAAAAGGAAAAAGCATGTGTTTCATTGTATTCTGTATGGCCCAGGAAGAACAGTAATAGGGAGAGCAACAATATGGCTACCACCATATAGAGGGTTTTCATACCCACTTCAGCTCCTTTCTTCAATATCAATACGGAAAGCCCTACCATGGCTGGAATACTGATTACCTGCCGGGGTAACGTAAAATCAAACCGGGCAGATACCCAGTTGAAAAGAGATTCGAATGCTTCTGTAAATGCAATGATATAGAATGCCACACTGATGGCCTGGGAAAAGAAAAGCGCAAAACCAATGGTGGCCCCGATATTCATTCCAAAGGAACGGGATATGATGAAATACTCTCCCCCTCCTTCTACCCTTTTATTGGTGGCTATTTCGGAAATGGCCAGAGCGGTGGGTATGGTCACTATGTGCCCCAGCAAAACGATTCCGATCACTCCCCAGAATCCCAGGGTACCCACTGCAAATCCAAATCTGAGAAAAAGGATAGCACCCAGAATGGTGGCAATGGCTGTAAAGTAGACGGGAGCTGTTCCGAATGATTTTTTAGAGTTAGAGGCCATATCACATATCCGTATCGTAAACTTATATAAATTTCCCGAACAGAAGCAGAATGTAAAGATGGTTTCTTTCCAGGCAGATCTATCCTGCAAGCGCTTGTTCGAAGTCCTCCAAAAGATCCTCCACATCTTCGATCCCAACAGATAGTCGAAGCATGGTCTCTCTGATGCTCATGGCTTCTATTTCCTCCACCGGGTACTCTGCAAAGATGGTGGAGAATGGATGAATGATCAGGGTTTTATTATCCTGCAGGTTGGTGGATTTTCGAGCCACTTTTAACTTGTTCATCAAGCTGTAACACCTCTCTTTTGAATCCAAATCAAAGGTTAGCATAGAACAAGGCTTTTCACCGAACTGTTCGGATGCAACCTTATAGTAAGGAGAACTTATTAAACCCGGGTAATGTACCTGCTGCACACCAGGATGTTCCTCGAGCCATTTGGCAAGCGAGAGCGTGTTTGAGCAGGATCGTTCTGTTCGAAGTTCCAGTGTATCAAGTCCCAGACTTTGCAGGTAAGCACTGTTTGGCGAGAGGCAGGCACCCATATTCCGGTACACCTGTTTTCTCAGCATCACATGGAATACGGAGGATCCGTGTTCTTCAAAGCCCTGCATGGTTTTTTCGAAGCCACTCCAGTCGAAAGTGCCATAATCAATCAAAATTCCACCCACAGAGGTAGCTCCGCCAGAGATGTATTTGGTACTGGACAATACCTCGAAATCCACTCCCAACTCCCTGGCTGTAAAAACAGAGGGAGGTGTCAATGTGGTATCGGCGATAAGGATAAGCCCATGCTTTTTCGCAATGGTCGACAAGGTACGTATATCAGCGACCTCCAGCTGAGGGTTCGTAATGGTCTCAAAGAATATGGCTATGGTCCGGGAATCAATCTGCTCTTCAATCTGACCGGGATCTGTAAGATCCGTATATTTCACCGAAAGCTCATAGGGCTTAAAAGTCTTTTCAAAAAGGGACAGGGTATTGCCAAAAAGGTGCCGGGTAGTGATGATATTGTCTCCAGCCTTCCCGAGGGCCATAATAAGGTTTGAAATGGCAGCCATACCCGAGGACATCGCAGTTACTGCAAAGGCATCGGTAATATTTCTGATCTTCGCTTCAAAATATTCAACCGTAGGATTAGAAATGCGGCTGTACAGGTGACGCAATTTTTCACCCTTGAAAGCGGCTTCAAGCTCTTCCGCACTGTCCGCTTCAAACGCCACACTGTCATAAACCGGAAAATTCAGACTACCGTGCGGATCTTTTTTTGGGAAGGGAGTATGAAGAAGTTTGGTAGTGATTCGGTGCTTTTTCATACAA
>CAZURA010000076.1:0-26334 GCA_964622985.1 uncultured Bacteroides sp.
CAATGCCTTTTTTGAGACCATTTCAGGTTTTACCACTACCGGGGCATCTATCCTCAACAACATCGAGGAGTTGTCACATGGAATGCTTTTCTGGCGAAGCCTTACCCAATGGCTGGGAGGTATGGGAATCATACTTCTGACCCTGCTCATTCTGCCATTTCTCGGGATCGGGGGAATGCAGCTTTTTTCAGCAGAAGTACCCAGTCCCACCCCGGATAAGCTTCATCCCCATGTGAAAGATACCGCTAAAAGACTATGGATTATCTATCTGATTTTCACCCTCATGGAGACTATTCTCCTTTGGGCAGGGGATATGGGATTATTTGATGCGGTTTGCCACTCGTTAACCACCATGGCTACAGGAGGTTACTCCACGAAGCAAGCGAGCATAGCCCACTGGAATTCACCCTATATTCACTATGTAATTACCGGTTTTATGTTCCTGGCCGGTACCAATTTCACGCTCTCCTATTTTGCCATGCATGGCAGGTTCAGAAAAATTTGGACCAACGAGGAATTCCGGTGGTACCTGGGCTTTATCATTGGTTTTACACTGGTCATCAGCGGGGGACTCTTTCTCACCTCCGGAGGAGGATTGGAACCTGCTTTCCGGAGTGCTGTTTTTCAGGTGGTCTCTATCCTTACCACGACAGGTTTTGCTACAGCAGACTACCTGACATGGATTCCCTGGCTCGGGGTCCTGATTTTGATTCTTATGTTCTTCGGGGGATCGGCAGGTTCTACAGGAGGCGGACCCAAAATCATGCGTATTGTGATCATGCTCAAGAACAGCACGCAGGAACTGAAGCGTATGATTCATCCTAAAGGGGTGATACCGGTAAGGCTCAATAACAATGCGGTGGAGGAGGGTGTGGTGACCAATGTCCTGGCCTTTATCGCCTTCTACGGGATCATTGCTACGATTTCTGTTGCCATTATGTCACTTCTCGGTAGCGATTTCGAAACCTCTGTGGGAGCTGTACTTGCTTCGTTGGGTAATATTGGTCCGGGGATTGGTGATGTGGGACCAGCTCTTAACTATGCTGATCTGCCGGTTACCGCGAAATGGTTTCTCTCCTTTCTGATGCTGGTAGGAAGGCTCGAATTGTTTACAGTACTTGTGCTCTTCTCTCCCATGTTCTGGAGAAGATAGGAGTAAGTTAGTCCTGGGAGAGCTTATACTCTGCAGGTAACCTCCCAAAGGTTTTCCGGATCCAACCATGGAATTTATGAAGCCCCCCTCCGTAATACATCAAGGGACAAAATCCATACACTACCTCAATGTTATTCTCGTTACAACGCTTATGAGCTGCTTCTGAATAGGCTCCTCTACCCACTCCCTGAATCATCCAAATCCTCTCAATGTGGGTGCCAATGCATTGTTCGACGATCTGATCTGTGAGTGACGGCGGGACTGTAAGGATCACACTTTTGAACGCTTTCGGGAGCTCCGTTACAGAAGGGATACAAGGAATACCGTTTACCTCTTCATAACGGGGATTAACCGGGAGGACGTCATATCCCAATTTGGCACATTCGGTCATTAACAACCTACCGAAATTCTCCTTGTTACCGGATGCACCTACTATGGCTATTCTTTTAGCGTTAATAAACGCCTGAATGGTAAGTTTCATCCTCACAAGTTAGTAAAACCTAAAGAGAAAGGAAAGGAGCTGGTTCAGACTTCCACTTCCCCCAGTCCTTGTCTGAGCACCTCGGGTATCTCACCGGTACAATCGATGATAGTTGATGGAACCATACCTCCATATCCACCATCAATCACTATATCCACAAGATCCTGGTATTCGCCATATATCATTTCCGGATCGGTGTGATACTCCAGGATTTGGTCATCTTCTTTAAGTGAGGTGGTAAGAATCGGATGACCCAATTGCCTGACGATCTCCAGGATGATGTTGTTGTCGGGAATGCGGATTCCGACGGTTTTTCGGTTTTGTTTGATGGACTTGGGCACCCGGTTGCTGGCATTTAAGATGAAAGTATAGGGTCCGGGCAGATAGGATTTCATCATTTTAAAGGTGGTGTTATCGACATGTCTTGCGAAATCGGAGAGGTGACTCAGGTCGGAGCAGATAAATGAAAACCTGGCTTTTTCAGGTTTGATCCCTTTAATTCGTGCCACCCGCTCCACCGCACGGGCTTTCGTAATATCACAACCCATTCCATAAACTGTATCGGTGGGATAGATGATCACGCCACCGTTTTCCAGCAATTCAACGATCTTGTTGATATGTCTGGGATCGGGATTTCGTTCATATAGCTTCAGCAACATCTTCGCACGATAAAACGCGTAAAATTAGTATAAATGCATTATAAATGATCTCTCTTTTGTAAATTGGCTCTTCTTGTTTTGAGCTGTGAGGACGTCCATATAAAGAACAGATAAGTGCAATTACCTACTATACACCGAAAGGAATATCTGTTAAGGCCCTGGCATCCGGATGATGCGGTCATGCTGGTTAAACATGCCAATAATCCCAACGTAGCCAGAAACCTTAGAGATGCCTTCCCCTATCCTTATTCCCTTAAGGATGCAACCAGCTGGCTGGAAATGGTGGGTAATAATAAAGAGGATATCATACTGGCCATTGAGGTGAACAGGGAAGCAGCCGGGGGGATCGGTCTGCACAGCTTAAAAGATGTATATCGTTACAACGGGGAGATCGGATACTGGCTTTCAGAATCATACTGGGGAAGGGGGATCATGTCCGATGCCATTGGTGTCATGGTGGAATATGCCTTTTTACATACCCACTGGTTGCGACTTTTCGCCACTATCTATGATCATAACCTGGCTTCCATGAGGATCCTGGAAAAGAACGGTTTTCATAGAGAAGCCATTCATAAGAAAACCGTGATGAAGGAAGGTAAGTTGCTGGATGAGCACCTTTTCGCTATCAGAAAGGAGCAATGGTTCTCTCAAGGTAATGAGAAATCAGAATCTCGCGAGGAGCTTTCATCCTGATATTCTTCTGACTCTTCCACATCTTCTTCCTCCTCCAGGTCACGCCATGATTTATCTGGCTCAGGACCCTGGTGGCGATAGAAGAAGGCAAGTACCAATCCCGTAACAGCACCTGTTATGTGAGCCTCGAATGAAACCTCGAAATCGAAAGGTAATAATCCCCAGACCATTCCCCCGTACCAGAAAACAACCAATAATGATATGGCCATCAGGCTCCTGACTCGTCTGATGACCCCACTAGTGAACAGAAATGCCGCCAGACCATAAATAAGTCCGGAGGCCCCTATGTGGTAAGCCTGGCGGCCAATACCCCACAGCAAAATACCTGATATGAAATAGATCAGCAACCAGATCTTGTAGGATATATCCCGGTAAAAGTAGAAGAGCGCAAGGCTTAAAAAGAAGATGGGCATGGAATTGTCCACCAGGTGTTTCCAGTCGCCATGTATCAACGGAGAAAAGAGGATCCCCTGAAGTCCGCCAACTCTCCTTGGATAGACACCCCCATCCGTAAAAGAGAGTTCCATGAAAATTTCGAAGAGCTTTACAGCCCAAAGTATAAAGAGGAAGAATCCGGGAAAAACAAGGCTGTATATAAAACGTTTCTTCTCTTTGGACATTTAGCAAAGTTACCTTTTTTCCGATTGTGCTATCTTTAAACCATAAAATGGCATGCTATGACTGAAATCCTCCTGGGAATCCTCATTTTATTATCTGTTGTCATAATAATCCTGCAGATCACCCTACAAAAAGGGAAGACACAAGATCATTCTTTCAAATCCCTGGAGGAGTCTCTTAAGCGGTTGGAACTATTGTTTGAACAATTGGGTAAATCCCTGAAAGATGATTTTCAGCGGAGCAGAAAGGAAGGTCAGGAGAATTCGGCTCAAAACAGAATGGAACTGGCCAAGACACTAGAGTCTTTTCAGGGAAGGCTGGAGAAAATGCGAGAGACCATTGAAGTCAAATTAAAAGATATTCAGCTGGACAATAATAAGAAGCTGGAAGAGATGCGCAGAACAGTGGATGAGAAGCTCCAGGAGACCCTTAATAAGCGCATAAGTGACTCCTTTAAAGTGGTAAGTGACCGGTTGGAACAGGTTCACAAAGGATTAGGGGAGATGCACGAATTGGCCACCGGAGTGGGTGATTTAAAAAAGGTGTTGAGCAATGTGAAGACACGCGGCATCCTGGGCGAGGTTCAACTGGGCAATATTCTGGAGCAGTTCCTGGCTCCGGATCAATATGTGGAAAATGCCATGATCAAACCGGGAAGCACTGAGAGTGTCGAATATGCTGTGAAGCTGCCAGGAAAGGATGATACGGAGAAAGAGCTTTTGCTACCGGTGGATTCCAAGTTCCCTATGGAGGATTACCAGCGGCTCACCGAGATCTATGAGAAAGTGGAGCTTTACTCAAGAGATGAAATACAGAGAGCCGAGAAACAGTTCGACACCGTTGTGAAGAAGTCAGCTCAGATGATCAGTGAGAAATATATTGATCCGCCTACCACCACCAACTTTGCCATAATGTTTGTGCCCACCGAAGGTTTGTATGCTCAGATCCTGAGCCGAACAGGACTGTTTGAGGCTCTCCAGCGCGAATACAGCATCACTGTGGTAGGACCCTCAAATCTGGTGGCATTCCTGAGCAGTTTGCAGATGGGATTCCGGACATTGGCTGTTCAGCGCAGGTCCAATGAGGTCTGGCGTATACTGGGTGCCGTGAAAAATGAATTTGGAAACTTTGAGAAAGTGCTTCTAAAAGCTCAGAACCAGCTGAGCCAGGCTTCCAGCAATATTGATAACCTGGTGGGAACCCGCACAAGGCAGATCCAGCGAAAGTTGAAGAATGTACAGGAGCTTCCTGCCAATTCCACACAGGAAATCCTCGGAGTTGAAGAGGGGGAGGAGGAAGAGTCCGAATCCATGGAAGATATCCTGTGATTTTTTTTGCTTATATCGTTTGGTAAATTGAATTAATCTCTATCTTTGAGCAATGTTTTAGAACAATGTTAAAGAACATTCTGCATAGCATTCTAGTGGTGTTGGTACTGGTAGTGATCCCAGGAACGAGCTGAGAGTGGTATATTGCAGAATAAAAATATAACAAAGCCATTCTCAGGAAAGAGGATGGCTTTTTTGGTTTATATGAAAAATAACACAGTGGGATGAAGATACAGTACCGCAGTCACACCAGCACCATGGGGAGACGAATGGCCGGAGCCAGGAGCCTATGGCGTGCCAATGGAATGAGAGAGGATCAATTTGGAAAACCGGTAATCGGAATTGCCAACTCATTTACCCAGTTTGTACCGGGTCACATGCATCTGCATCACATTGGGCAGGAAGTGAAACAGATCTTTGAGAATGCAGGATACTTTGCTGCGGAGTTCAATACCATAGCCATTGATGATGGGATTGCCATGGGGCATGACGGAATGCTCTATTCTTTGCCATCCAGGGACCTGATTGCCGACAGTATTGAATACATGGCCAATGCGCATAAAGTGGATGCCCTGTATTGCATTTCCAATTGCGATAAAATCACACCGGGCATGCTTATGGCGGCCATGAGGTTGAACATACCGGCAATTTTCGTATCGGGCGGACCCATGGAAGCTGGCAGGGATGGGGGTGAAGCCTATGATTTGATCGATTCCATGGTGATGGCAGTGGACCCTGAAGTAAGCGATGAGAAACTGGCCCGCATTGAAAAATTGGCCTGTCCCACCTGTGGATCCTGTTCAGGAATGTTTACAGCCAACTCCATGAATTGCCTGAATGAAGCCATCGGGCTGGCACTTCCGGGAAATGGAACTGTCGTGGCTACCCACGTGGAGAGAAAAGGATTGTTTGAGAGAGCGGCCCAACAACTGATTGAAAATACACTCAACTATTATGAAGAGGGCAATGAAAAGGTGCTTCCCAGAAGCATTGCCTCCTTTAATGCTTTTAATAATGCGATGACACTGGATATTGCCATGGGAGGTTCCACCAATACCGTACTTCACCTTCTGGCCATTGCCCATGAGGCCGGAGTTGACTTTGGCATGGATGACATTGATAAGCTCTCCCGAACCACTCCGGTATTATGTAAAGTTGCTCCCAGTTCGAAATATCATGTGGAGGATGTGAACCGGTCAGGAGGAATCATGGGAATATTGGCGGAGCTGGATAGGGGTGGATTGATCAATCGAGATGTAGAGAGGGTGGATGGAAAGAAACTGGGAGAGGCAATCGAATGTTATGATCTGATGCATAAGCAGCGGTGTGACCGGATCGAAGAGGTTTATTCGGCAGCCCCTGGAGGAGGGATCAATCTCCAAATGGGATCCCAGGATGAAAGATATGATGAATTTGACCTGGACCGGGTTACCGGTTGTATCCGGGATATGGAAAACGCTTACAGTCAGGATGGAGGGCTGGCTGTTTTGAAAGGAAATATTGCTCAGAGCGGATCTATTGTTAAAACAGCCGGGGTCTCCGAAAATGTGATGCAATTTGAAGGCCCAGCTAAAGTGTACGATTCCCAGGACGATGCCTGTGAAGCCATTCTTCAGGGAGAGGTAGTGGAAGGTGATGTGGTAGTAATTCGTTATGAAGGTCCCCGCGGAGGACCAGGGATGCAGGAGATGCTATATCCCACTTCCTACATAAAATCTCGTCATCTTGGAGAGAAATGTGCGCTGATTACTGACGGGAGGTTTTCAGGGGGAACATCCGGATTATCCATCGGTCATATCTCTCCTGAAGCAGCAGATGGAGGAGCGATCGGATTGATTCGTGATGGGGATATTATTAGTATTGATATTCCTGCCAGAAGCATCCATGTAATCCTGGATGAAAGAGAGTTGGATCAGCGCCGGAAGGAGGCTGATAAAAAGCAACAGGGCTGGAAACCAGACCGAGAGAGGATGGTCTCACAATCGTTGCAGGCTTATGCCAGTATGGTCTCTTCAGCCGATCGGGGTGCTGTTAGGGTGATCGGTGACGGGTGATCGGTGATGGGTTGAGTTGTAATGTGAGAAAGATTGAAAATGGAATAGATAGAAAGTTTGAGATATAATATAACACGTTGAACCATGCAAACACAGACAAAGAAGAAGGCTGAAAAGGAGAAGGTCGCTGGAAAGAAAATGACCGGGGCCGAAGCACTCATTCTGGCATTGCTGGAAGAAGATGTTGATACCGTTTTTGGATATATCGGCGGAGCCATTATGCCGGTATATGATGCCATGTATCACTATCAGGAAAGGCTGAAACATGTTATGGTGAGGCATGAGCAGGGTGCTGTGCATGCAGCACAGGGACTGGCTCGCATCTCCAGGAAACCCGGAGTTTGTTTTACCACTTCGGGGCCGGGAGCTACGAACCTGGTGACCGGACTCGCCGACGCCATGCTTGATTCCACACCGCTGGTATGCATTACCGGACAGGTGGGAGGCCCATTGCTGGGATCGGACGCCTTTCAGGAAACCGATATGGTGAGTGTTTCGATGCCCATCACCAAATGGAATTACCAGATCACAAGTGCAGATGAGATTTGCGATGTGGTGGCTAAAGCATTCTTCTATGCCAATTCGGGACGACCCGGACCGGTGCTTATTGATATCACCAAGAATGCCCAGTTCGAAGAAGTGGAATTTAAGTATAAAAAGAGGAAGCAGGTTAGAAGTTATCTGCCAAATCCCAAACCTGACCCGACAGCTATTGATAAGGCAGCTGATCTGATCAACCAATCCAGCAAGCCATTTGTACTCTGTGGCCAGGGGGTAACTATCTCCAAGGCTGAATCAGAGTTTAGGGAGTTTGTGGAAAAGGCAGGGATACCTGTTGGACATACCTTGAACGGACTATCGGCATTTCCGGAGGATCATCCCCTTTCAGTGGGTATGCTGGGGATGCATGGTAATTATGCACCCAATGTAAATACCAACAATTGTGATGTCCTAATCGCAATAGGTATGCGATTTGATGACCGGGTTACTGGCAATGTGAACACTTATGCCACCCAGGCAAAAGTGATCCATATTGAGATCGATCAGGCTGAGATCGATAAGATCATCAAAACGGATATCGCTATTATTTCAGATGCCAAAGCGGCACTGAAATTGCTGATCCCCAGGATCAAGCCTGCTGAACATGCTGATTGGCTTGCTTCATTTGGGGAACTTGAGGAGGTGGAGAAGCAAAAGGTGATCAATAAAGATTGTTACCCCAATGATCCCAAGATGCATATGGGAGAGGTGATCCGAAAACTATCGGAAAAAACGGATGGGAGAGCGATTATAGTGACCGATGTGGGACAGAACCAGATGGCAGCTGCACGGTATTATAAGCACAAAGAACCCAATTCATGGGTCTCCTCAGGTGGACTGGGGACCATGGGATTTGGAGTGCCTGCTGCCATGGGAGTCGCCTTTACCCGTCCCGACCGTCCGGTAGTATCCATATCGGGCGATGGGGGATTCCAGATGACCATCCAGGAGTTGGGAACCATTGCCCAGTACAACCTGCCTGTGAAAATGATTCTTCTGAACAATCAATTCTTGGGGATGGTCAGACAATGGCAGGAACTCTTCTTTGATAGCCGCTATGCCAATACCGGGCTGACCAATCCGGACTTCTCAAAGATTGCTGAAGGATTTGGTGTTCCGGCCAGAAAGATTACCGACCGGGATGATCTTGACCAGGCAATGGATGACCTGTTAGCTAAAGAAGGGCCGGGATTACTTGAAGTGGAAGTTCAGAAAGAGGGGAATATTTTCCCCATGATACCCGCTGGCGGAACAGTTTCAGAAATGCGTTTAGAGTAATACAAAAGGATCACAAAAATGAAAAAGGAATATACCATATCGGTTTTCAGTGAGCACAAAGTGGGGCTCCTGCACAGGATTACAGTGATCTTCTCCAGGAGGAAGATCAATATCGAATCTCTCAATACTTCGGAATCGGAGGTTAGGGGAATATATCGTTTTACCATTGTCATAAAGGCCACTGAGGACATGGCGAAAACCGTGACCAAACAGATCGAAAAGCAAATCGGTATTTTGAAAGCATTCTACCACACCCTGGATGAAATTGTATACCAGGAGATTGCGCTCTATAAAGTGCCCACGGCAGCATTTACTCACGGAGATGAGGTGGAGACATTGATCCGGAAGCACAATGCCCGGATACTGACCATCGAACCTGAGTACATTGTGGTGGAAAAGACCGGGCATAAGGAGGAGACCAAGGAGCTGTTCAGAGAGCTTGAGTCGTATGGTGTGCTCCAGTTTGCCCGTTCAGGTCGCATTGCCCTCACCAAACAGATCAAGGAGATCTCTTCCTATCTGAAGGAGATCGATCAGCATCATGAAGAAACAGCAAATGACGTGTTAACCTATTGAATATATATTAATTAATCAAATCAGATAATAAACGAAAATGGCAAGATTAAATTTTGGCGGCGTTGAAGAAAACGTTGTAACCAGAGAAGAATTTCCCCTATCAAAGGCACAGGAATTACTTAAAGATGAGGTGATCGCAATCATAGGGTATGGAGTGCAGGGACCTGCACAGGCGCTCAACCTGAAGGATAACGGGATCCAGGTGATCGTGGGCCAGGCTCCCGAGTTTAAGGAAGATTGGGACAGGGCGGTTCAGGACGGTTTTGTGCCCGGGGAATCTCTTTTTCCCATTGAAGAGGCAGCAGAAAAGGCAACTGTGATCCAATACCTGGTTTCCGATGCAGCCCAGCGTACAGTATGGCCCAGGCTGAAGCCATGCCTGAAAGAGGGGGATGCTCTCTATTTTTCTCACGGATTTTCAGTCACTTACAAGGATCAGACAGGTGTTATTCCACCTGACAATGTGGATGTAGTATTGGTAGCTCCTAAAGGTTCAGGTACCAGTGTAAGACGCAATTTCCTGGCGGGTACAGGTATCAATTCCAGTTATGCCATATTCCAGGATTATACCGGCCGGGCAGAGGAACGCACTCTGGCTCTGGGAATCGGAATTGGCTCAGGGTATCTCTTCCCGACCACTTTTGAAAATGAAGTATACAGCGACTTGACCGGTGAACGAGGTGTATTAATGGGTGCTCTGGCTGGAATCATGGAGGCCCAATACCAGGTGTTGCGTGACAATGGACACTCCCCATCTGAAGCATTCAACGAGACTGTGGAGGAGCTGACTCAAAGTCTGATCCGTCTGGTGGATGAGAACGGAATGGACTGGATGTATGCCAACTGCAGCGCAACCGCCCAGCGTGGTGCATTGGATTGGCTGCCTAAATTCAAAGAAGCCAGCCTTCCCGTATTCAAAGAGCTGTATGACAGGGTGAGAAGTGGTGAAGAGACCAAGGTGGTTCTTGAAAAAACCAGTGGTGCCGACTACAAAGATCATCTCGCTGCAGAACTAACAACTTTAAGGGAATCGGAGATGTGGCAGGCAGGTGCCCAGGTAAGGAGCCTTCGCCCGAAGGATAGTTAAGTATGAACTCTGAGCACTGAGCGCTGAACACTAGGTACTCAGGAGTTGCCAAATACGCTTTTTCTTCGTAAATTTGTGCCACGGGCAAGTCTTATACGACCAGCTCCTGCTGAATTCCCCCAGGACCGGAAGGTAGCAAGGGTAGGCGGTTGTAGCGGTGCGATATAAGTAGCTTGCCCTTTTTTTTAGTATACATTAACACACACTATATTTCTTACATCATGAACGAAAAAGCTACATCTCCATTCTGGAAACCTGCACTGATGTACGGTGCAATCATTGGTGTTATCGGGATTTTTCTCGGACTTGTCTTCTACTTTCTCAACCTGATGACTAAAGGGTGGACCAACTGGGCTTCAATGGCCGTAACCATTGCAGTTCTTGCTTACTGTCTTGTCAGCTATCGAAATGAATACCTGGGCGGTTTTGCCTCCTTTGGCAAGCTCTTTGTAATGGGTCTCATGGCCGGAATCGTTGCAAGTCTAATTGGAGCTGTATGGAACTATATTCTGTTTAGCGTCATTGATCCTGATCTTTCAGGGAAACTCCTGCTGGCAGTTGAAGAGAAGATCATGAACAATCCTCGTATTCCTGAAAGCGTGCTAGATGAAACACTTGAAAAACTGCCAAAGCGATTTGAGATCGGCAGGATGACAATGAATGCAATGATTTGGGGAACTGTATTTATGGCCATTTTCAGTCTGATTATTGCCGCTTTTGTGAAGAAAGAGGAAACTGCTGCAAACCAGGCAGTATAGAGGCAAAGGCGTCTATTTAGCAGCAAGGTCACCTGATGGATGTATCGATTGTAGTACCTCTGTATAATGAAGTGGAGTCGTTGCCAGAATTGTGTGACTGGATCCACCGTGTGCTTTCTTCCCATAAGCTCACCTACGAGCTGATCCTGGTGGATGATGGCAGTAACGATGGCTCCTGGGAACAAATCGGGGCCCTCAAAACCACCTATCCCCAGATCAGGGGCATTAAATTCAGAAGGAATTATGGAAAATCGGCAGCGATCCATACCGGCTTCACCCTGGTGAAGGGAGAGGTGGTGTTCACCATGGATGCTGATCTTCAGGATAGTCCGGAAGAGATCCCAGACATGCGAAGATTGATCCTTGACGAGGGATTTGATGTGGTGAGCGGCTGGAAGAAGAAGAGGTATGATCCCTTTTTCAGAAAGAGGATCCCCACCAGATTATTCAACTGGGCAGCTCGCAGGGTAAGCGGTATCCGATTGCATGATTTCAATTGCGGATTAAAGGCTTACCGGTTGAATGTCGCAAAGAGCATTGAAGTCTATGGGGATATGCACCGCTATATTCCAGTGCTTGCCAACAGCAATGGTTTTACAAAGATTGGAGAAAAGGTAGTTCAGCACCAGCAAAGGAAATACGGGGTGACTAAATTTGGAATGGAGCGGTTTATGAAAGGATTCCTGGATCTGCTTACGATTACCTTTCTGACCCGGTTCGGAAAGAAACCGATGCACCTGTTTGGTACCATGGGTTCGTTTATGTTTCTCGTGGGTCTCGGTATGGCCATTTACCTGGGGATCGACAAGCTGGTCGCTCTGATCAAGCATATTCCACAGCGGCTTATTGCCGATAATGCCTTCTTCTACATCGGCCTGACCAGTATGATCATTGGATCCCTGTTGTTCATAGGTGGGTTCCTGGGAGAATTGATTTCAAGAAGTGCCGTGGAGAGAAATAACTATGAAATAGAACAGGAATTATAATCTTAAAACAGTAGAGAGTTTGATGAATATCCATTTGATATCCGGTGCATGCGGATTTGTAGGGAGAAATATGGTAAAAAGATTGTACCGGACTACCAGTGATCAATTATTTGTTGTGGATGATCTGTCCATAGGTACCCATCCTTCCACGTGGATGGAGTACTCTCATTCCCGGAAGGAGAAGGACCTGGAGATCATTGGTGAGGATGAGAGGATCTATTTCTGGAAGGGCGATTTCCGGGAACTGCTTTTCAGGCTCAGGATGAATCCCAGGCACATTCAGGATACATATGGATTGGAATTTGAACGTTTTTCTGATGTATTTCATTTTGCTGCCATTGTTGGAGGACGGTTGAAGATAGAAGGAGATCCCATGGCAGTGGCACTGGATCTTTCCATTGATGCAGAGTTTTTCTACTGGGCCTGTCAACACAAACCCAAACGGGTACTCTACCCAAGCTCCAGCGCTGCATATCCCATCAACCTTCAATCCACCTCCGGAGCCATTGCGTTAAGCGAACCAGATATTGATTTTACCAAAAACCTGGGTGTTCCGGATATGACCTATGGCTGGTCCAAACTTACGGGTGAGTTTCTGGCCCAGATCGCTGCTGACCATTATGGCATATCGGTGGTTTGTATCAGGCCATTCTCAGGGTATGGCGAGGATCAGGATCTTTCATATCCGGTTCCTGCCATAGCTGCCAGAGCAGCCAAGAAGGAGAATCCATTCGAGGTATGGGGATCCGGAAAACAGGGACGAGATTTTGTGCATATTGATGATGTAATTGACCTGATCTTTATCTTAATGGATCAAGTATCCGATGGCAGCGCGTATAATATTGGATCCGGAAAACTCACCTCCTTCCTGGGACTGATTGATGTTTTCACCCGTATAGCCGGTTACTCCCCTGAGATCAAACCGCTGCTGGATAAGCCTGTGGGAGTACACTCCAGGTACTGCGACATGTCACTGGTAAAAGAGAAATTCGGTTGGATGCCCAGGATCTCCCTGGAAGAGGGAATGAGAAGGGTATATGAGGTAGCTTTAACACGGATCTAATAACCTGCCATTAAGGGATGAAGCGAATCGTAACCTTTGGTCCGGGCCCACAGTTTAAAGGAGGCATCGCTAACTACAATACTTCACTGGCAAAAGCACTTGACAGGCACGAAGATGTGGAAGTGCATATCGTTTCATGGACTTCCCAATATCCGGCCATTATCCCCAGGGATTTCATAGACAGGAAAAGTAAATCGGACCAGCTAGCCGGTACACGCATCAAGGTACATTACCTGTTGAATTACAACCGTCCCGGTACATGGCGTAAAACCGTAAAATTCATTCGGAGTCTCGAACCGGACCGTATTATTATTCAGTGGGCCATAGCAGTCCAGGGGATCCCCCTTCGTTACCTGGCCAGGAAATTGCAAAAGGCAGGGATCAGGGTGTTTTTCGATCTCCACTTTGTGGTACAGAAAGAGAATAGCAAACTGGACCGTTTGCTCACCCGAAGGTGTATTCGCTTCTGTGATGCTTATATCTCTCACTCCCTGAAGACCTATCATGAGTTAAGAGAATTGCTGCCTGACAAACATTTTCAGCTACTCAAGTCAGAGGATTCTTCTATGGTACCCGCTGAAAATGCTGATGCAGAAACCATGACAAGCTCCGCTGCAAAACCTATCCCGGTGTTGAAGCTTTACCATCCTGTGTATGACATGTTCAGAAAGGATACGTCATTTGATGTGGAAGGATTCAAAACCGAATTGGGACTGAAGAAACATGTATTTCTCTTTTTCGGGTTTATCAGAAAATACAAGGGATTGCACCATGTGATCGAGGCTTTCAACCTGGTGAGTAAGCAACGGGACGATGTTTCCTTACTCATTGTTGGGGAACTATTTTGGAATACACTGGACACCAAGAAAATTGCCACCCGATTGAAAAGTGTTCTGTTTGGGCTGGCTAAAAAGCTCTTTCTGAAAAAGCAGGATGATGAACAGAACTACCGGCCTCTGGATCTGATAGAGCAATATGGGCTGGACGACCGTGTGGTGGCCATCACTGAGTTTGTACCCAATGAAGAGGTGCATAAATACTTTCAGACCAGCGATTCCATCACCCTCTTTTACCTCACAGCTACACCTTCCGGGGTGGAATCCATGGCCTATAATTTTGGGTTGCCTATCCTGGCTACCCGTGTGGGACATTTTCCGGAGACCATCCAACATGGCTATAATGGGTACCTTGCTGAACCTGACCAGACTGCTTCCATGGCAGAGGTGATGGTAAAATCCATCGAATTCCCCATTCCTTCAGAACACGTATATTCCACATCGGCAGAAATGAGTTGGGACAACTACGCTACTGCAATTCTATCCATTGAATGATCGCTTCCGTATCGTCGGGTGAGAACCACCGATAAAGGTTGTTCTTCCGGAACCAGGTCAGCTGTTTTCGAGCAAATTTCCGGGTATTCCGTTTGATCAGATCCACCGCCTCTTCCAGTTCCAGTTCACCATCCAGGAATCTGAAGAGTTCGCGGTATCCCACACTCTTCATGGCTGTCTGTTTTCGAAATGGCTGAAGCTGTTCCACCTCGGCCAGCAATCCCTCTACCATCATCCGGTCCACCCGCTCATTGATCCGGTTATAGAGTGTCTCCCTCTCCATATCCAGGGCAATCCTTAGGATCCTGAAAGGGCGTTCTTTCTTTATGGCCGAAAGGTGACTGGAATAGGGTTTCCCGGTTTGTATGGAAATTTCCAGCGCTTTCAGCACCCTCATGTGGTTCTTCAGGTCAACCCGGTCATAGGACACAGGATCGAGTGATTTCAGTTCCCTGACTAACGGTTCCAGCCCGTCTTTCTCAAACCGTTGGAGTAATCGGGTTCGCAGTTCCGGATCCACAGTGGGAAGATCATCAATACCCCGACATACCGCATCAATATAGAGTCCTGAACCTCCGACCATCACCACCAGGTTGTGATTTACAAACAGCTGATCCAGTACACTGAGTACCTGATGTTCGTAGAGGCTGGCATTATAACTTTCCGACAGGGAGATGGACTGGATGAAATGATGAGGCACATCGGCTAGCTCATCTGGAGTTGGTACGGCCGTCCCAATAGAGGTCTCCCGGTAGATCTGTCTTGAATCGGCAGAGATAATTTCAGTGGAAAAATGTTTTGCGATTTCAATCCCGGTTGATGTTTTCCCTACAGCCGTCGGTCCGGCTACTACAACCAGTCTCTTTTCCATATTAATAATCCTCAGGCATATCCGTGTCAAACATATCAGGATCCAAATCATCTATCCTCAGATCATCAAATCCTTCATCTGCATCAAACGGATCCTGTTCAACCTCCGGCTCATCCATTAAGAGATCCAGTGCAAGTTGTGGAGGTGGTTCACCACGTGTCCCACCTATGAATGGGGTATCCTTGGGGGAAGTTTGATCGCTTTTTTCAATGAGTTCAATGAAAAAGGCCCTTTCCGAGAAAAAGTCAAACACATAGATCATCCGCTGGTTTAACTCGGTGAAGTACTCATCCAGGGTCGCCTGGTCCATGGTAATCACAGAAAGATCCGGGTCCTGCATCATATCGATCAGTGTGATCTCCTGCTGCTTTTCCCAAATCTCATTGGTGATGAAAAAGGATGCAAGTTGAGAGGGATCATACTTCAGGTTCTCCTGTAACACCTCATGGAAATCGAGGAACGTATCCGATCCATCTATGACCAGGTCGCGGTAGAATTCCTGGTCCTCATCGGTGATAATGCGGAAGAGATAGATCATATCAGGGCAGTTCCGTTAAAAATTGAATGGTATCCACTCCATCGGCATAGTCCCAGGGCATAGGCACCTGAGTAGTGCCGGGTGGTATGGCTCCGTCTATATCAGGATGACAGGAGACAATGCACTGGATATCTTGATGATGCTCCATGATTTGCTGTTGTACCCATTCAATTTCCGAATATCTTTCATAAAAAACAACTCCAACCGGACTGGAAATGCTCTCGTCATGTTTCAAAAGTACTACCCCATTGTCCAGGATGGGGACCTTATTCATCAGGTAGATGGTTCGGTGATAGTCCACATTGTTCCCATACTTGTGGTGCTGGTATAAAACCTGATAACCATCAAAAACCTTCATTAGACGAGTAAGATCGTACGATTCGGGGATATAGAGTTTGGTCACATTCCTGCAGCCCAGACCAAAATAGGTGAAAACATCTTCTCCAATTCCTGCAAGCTCTTCCTCCGACTCTTCCCCGGTGAGTATGGCAATGCCGTTTCTGTTTTTACGTATAATGTGCGGGATATTCCTGAAGTAGTACTCGAAGTATCGAGCACTGTTATCACTCCCCGTGGCAATTATTGCATCCATTCCGGATAGGTGTTCATCAGTAAAAGTGATACGGTCTTTGAAGGTAGTGTCGATATCAGTCAGAACCTCTGCTACTTTTCTGATCAGATGATCATCCTTGGAGGAGGGTTTTGCCAACACCTCATGACCTGTGGCCAGTACACTCATCAGGTCATGAAATCCTACCAGGGGAATATTTCCGGCTAACACCAGTCCCACTCTTTTTGACTTCTCCCTGGAGTATGGGGAGCGTGTATAAGCTTCCAGCCATGTCAACAGAACCTGTTTCTCCAGCATCCTGGAAATACCAAGCAGCGCATGATGTATGAATTCCCCGGTAAACCAGGGATTGTATAGATGTTCGGTTTCAATGATCTCCCTGAAAGCCTCGTAATGCTTTTCATTTATGGAGATCAAATCTGATGACAAGTTTCTGGAACCCTCCGGAAACTGATGAAGGAATTCACCCAATCTGGTGAATGCATAAATAAAAGGATCTATTTTCTGCAACCTGTTATTGGTTTTCCTGCCTGATAAGGTTCAGCGCTGATCCGGCTCTGAACCATTTGATCTGGTTATCGTTAAGAGTATGTTTGGCCTGAAAAACATCGGTTGAACCATCCTTATGGTGTAACCTGATCTCAACCGGTATACCCGGTTCCAGATGTTTCAGTCCAATCACATCGATCACATCCTCTTCCTGCACCAGGTCGTAATCTTTCTTACTGGCGAAGGTGAGTCCCAGCATCCCCTGCTTTTTCAAGTTGGTTTCATGGATTCTGGCAAATGATTTTACCAAAACTACCCTTACTCCCAGGTGTCTCGGTTCCATGGCTGCATGTTCGCGGGAAGAACCTTCACCGTAATTCTCGTCGCCGACAACAAGGGTGCCTATTCCTTCCGCTTTATAAGCTCTTGCAGTCTGAGGAACCGGTTCGTAGCTACCCGATAACTGGTTAAGTACCGAATTGGTCTGGTCGTTAGCAGCATTAACTGCCCCGATGAGCATATTATCCGATATATTATCCAGGTGGCCCCGGTACTTTAACCAGGGTCCTGCCATGGAAATATGATCTGTGGTACATTTTCCTTTAGCCTTTATCAGAAGCTTCAATCCCGTGAGATCCTCTCCGTTCCATGGAATAAAGGGAGTTAACAGTTGCAGGCGATCCGATTCAGGGCTGACAGTGATCTCCAGTTCTGTTCCATCCTTTGCAGGTGCCTGATACCCATTATCCTCTACAGCAAAGCCTTTGGCAGGCAACTCTAATCCCTGTGGTTCATCCAGTTTCACCTCTTCTCCTTTTGTATTAATTAAAGTATCAGTCAGAGGATTGAATGTCATATTACCGGCAATAGCCATGGCTGTGACGATTTCGGGGGAGGCTACAAAGGAATGTGTATTGGGATTCCCGTCGTTTCGTTTGGCAAAATTCCGGTTAAATGAGGTGATAATGGAGTTCCTCTGCTGCTTATCTGCATCATTCCTGGCCCACTGCCCAATGCAGGGTCCGCATGCGTTGGCCAATACCACACCCCCAATCTCTTCAAAAGTATCGATCAATCCATCTCTATCGATGGTATAGCGTACCAACTCAGATCCAGGAGTAACTGTATACTCGGCAGAGACTCTTAGATTCTTCTCTTTTGCCTGCCTGGCCACCGAGGCTGCCCGCGTAATGTCTTCATATGAAGAGTTGGTACAAGAACCTATCAGTCCAACCTCCATTTTTTGGGGATAGTCATTCTCTTTAACCGCTCGGGCGAATTCCGATATGGGCCATGCTTTATCGGGACTGAAAGGCCCATTGATATGAGGTTCCAGGATCGATAGATCGATCTCAATCACCTCGTCAAAGTATTTTCCGGGATCGGCATACACTTCCGGATCACCGGTAAGGTGTTCTGCTACCTTGTCTGCTTCTGCAGCCACATCGGCCCGGTCGGTCCCCACCAGATAATCCTTCATTTTGGTGTCGTATCCAAAGAGTGAAGTGGTGGCACCAATTTCAGCTCCCATATTACATATGGTCCCCTTCCCCGTACAGGATATGGAATCGGCCCCTTCACCAAAATATTCAAGGATCTTTCCGGTACCTCCTTTCACTGAAAGGATGCCAGCTACTTTGAGAATGACGTCTTTTGCAGAGGCCCAGCCGCTTAACTTGCCTGTAAGTTTCACACCTACCAGCTTGGGGAATTTCAGTTCCCATGCCATTCCGGCCATTACATCCACTGCATCGGCACCACCCACGCCTATCGCCACCATTCCCAATCCACCTGCATTCACCGTATGGGAATCGGTACCAATCATCATTCCGCCCGGGAATGCATAGTTCTCCAGGATCACCTGGTGAATGATCCCTGCACCGGGTTTCCAAAACCCGATCCCATACTTATTTGAGACACTTCCCAGGAAGTCATATACCTCCCGGTTGGTATGAACTGCGGTTTTCAGATCGGCATCAGCACCCTGTTTGGCCTGGATTAGGTGATCGCAGTGAACGGTGGAAGGAACTGCTGTCGTAGGCTTGCCTGCCTGCATGAATTGCAACAGGGCCATTTGTGCAGTAGCATCCTGCATGGCGACCCGATCTGGTTTGAAATCTACGTAGTCTGCTCCTCTTTCAAACGGAAGGGCAGGGGTTCCAGCAAATAGATGTCCGTAAAGGATCTTTTCAGTTAGTGTGAGTGGTCGTTGAAGTAATTGTCTCGCTAAATGGATCCGTCCGGGGAAGGCCCGGTAGGTCTCTTGGATCATTTTAAAATCGAAAGTCATAGGGTTATACTAAAATAAATTGCAAATATATGTGAAAATGGTATGTATGCCAGACATAATACAAGTTAGATTGTTCAGTTTTTTATATTTTTATTGTCCGTATACGATCGCCCATGAAAAAAGCACTTTTCATAGAAAATGTAAGAATAGCCCTGAAGGCCATTCGAACAAATCTTTTAAGGACTATACTTACCATTTTTATCATTGCATTTGGTATTATGGCACTGGTGGGAATCCTTACGGCTATTGATTCCATAAAAAACAGTTTGACTGAGTCATTCAGCCTGATGGGTGCCAACACCTTTACTATCGAGTCCAGAAGTATGCGTGTGCAAATCGGGAGCCAGTCCTACCGTAAGAAGAATCATGAATACATTTCCCACAGGCAAGCCCAGCAGTTTAAAGAGAGGTACAGTTTACCAGGTAAAGTATCCATCTGGACTCAGGCATCGGGAACAGCTGTTGTTAAGTACATGTCCTATAAATCCAATCCCAACACCAACGTAATTGGGAGTGATGAGGATTATATATATACGGCAGGTTACGAGATCGAATCGGGCCGGAATCTTACCTTCAGGGATGTGGAAGACAATGCTAATGTTGTGCTCATAGGAAAAGATGTGGCTCGATTGGCTTTTGCGAAGAATCAGGACCCCGTGAACCGGTTTATTTCAGTAGGCAATGGCCGCTACCGTGTCGTTGGGGTTTTAAAATCAAGAGGACAGTCCATGGGTATGGGAAGCGACCGGATCTGTATCATACCTTTTACTAATGTCAGGCAATATTTTTCCAGACCCCAGATGAGGTACTCCATCAATGTGATGCCACAGGCGCCCGAGATGCTTGATATTTCTGCATCGGAAGCGGAAGGGATCTTCAGATTAGTGAGAAGGCTAGAGGCACGGGATGAAAGTGATTTCAATATCACAAAAAGCGATCAACTGGCACAGATGCTCATTGAGAATCTGAAATTTGTTACCATGGCCGCCACCTTTATCGGATTGATTACTTTAATGGGAGCAGTGATCGGATTGATGAACATTATGCTGGTTTCAGTCACCGAACGCACGAAAGAGATAGGTACCCGCAAAGCACTCGGTGCTAAGTCGGTGATGATCAAACGACAGTTTCTTTATGAAGCTGTTGTGATTGGTCAGATGGGAGCAGTTGTTGGGATATTGTTAGGAATAGTTATTGGAAATGGTGTATCTTTGGCCATTGGTTCCAATTTCATCATTCCGTGGAAATGGATCCTGTTGGGTATAGGATTATGTTTTGGTGTGGGAGTTGTTTCAGGGTATTTCCCGGCGGTTAAAGCTTCACGTTTGGATCCAATTCAGGCCCTGCGATACGAGTAATAAATAGATTGCGCATGGAAGACCTCTATTTGAAAAAGACTTTCAACTCACCTGAAGTGGAGTTCATTGCCGATACAGGCGAGCTCTCTATGGAAGGAAGATCGATCCCGGAAGATCCGGGTGAATTCTTTGAGCGGTTGATTGACTGGATCAATGAATATTTTCTTTCACCTGTTGAAAAAACCAAAGTGAGTATCAAGCTGGAATACATCAACAGTGGATCTTCCAAGTACATGCTTGAGTTATTTCGGATCATGAAAATCAATCACGACTCAGGCAAGGATGTTCAGATCAAGTGGTATTTCGAGGAGGGGGATGAATCCATTGAAGAATTAGGATTACATTACGAACAGACGATACAGATTCCTTTCGAACACATAGAGTATTATTGACACTCACCCAAATGAAACAAAAAACCGCCCCAAATTTCCTGAGGCGGTTTTTTTGATATGGTAAGAATAAGATCTACGCGTTGTCCACCGAGTTCATGTGTATCAGCAGTTCAACTACCTTCTGTGAGTAACCCATTTCGTTATCGTACCAGCTTACTACCTTCACGAAGTTGTCGTTTAGGCCGATGCCTGCTCCGGCGTCAAAAAAGGAAGTACAAAGTTCGCCGAGGAAATCATTGGAAACTACAGCTTCTTCCGTGTAACCTAAAACTCCTTTCAATTCTCCTTCGCTGGCTTCTTTCATTGCAGCACAGACAGCTTCATAGGAAGCACCCTTCTCCAGGCGGCAGGTAAGGTCAACTACAGAGACGTTTGGGGTAGGGATCCGGAAAGCCATTCCAGTGAGTTTTCCGTTAAGCTCAGGGATTACCTTACCCACAGCTTTAGCAGCACCGGTAGATGAAGGTATGATGTTCTGAGCTGCACCGCGTCCGCCTCTCCAGTCTTTCATGGATGGACCGTCAACAGTTTTTTGGGTAGCAGTTGTGGCATGAACAGTAGTCATCAGACCTTCCACAATTCCGAAATTATCATTCAACACCTTGGCAATAGGGGCCAGACAGTTGGTAGTACATGATGCGTTAGAAACGAAGTTCATCTCAGTAGAGTATTTCTCATGGTTTACACCCATTACGAACATGGGGGTATCGTCCTTGGAAGGAGCAGACATGATCACCTTTTTTGCACCGGCCTCAATATGACCCTGAGCATTTTCTTTAGTAAGGAAAATTCCTGTGGCTTCCACTACGTAATCAGCACCTACTTCATTCCACTTGAGATCTGCAGGATTCTTTTCAGATGTCACCCTTACAGTGGATCCATTCACTACCAGGTTTCCATTCTGCACTTCCACTGTTCCGTTAAAGCGTCCGTGTGTAGAGTCGTATTTTAACATATACGCTATATAGTCCACATCGATGAGGTCATTAATACCAACAACCTCCACTTCAGGCATGTCAGCAGCAACCCTGAAGACTAATCTTCCGATACGGCCGAATCCATTAATACCTACTTTTATTTTTCCCATGATTTTAATTATTAAATGATTACAATTAGCATTGTTTTTTCTATAACAGGAGTGCGAATTTACAGAATAATCTCAAATCGTCAAAACGCCCGGGCAGGCAAAATCAGGAATTACTATTTTAATAAAACAGAGGGTAAGTCATTGGGGTTCTTTGAGCTTTCCTCTCCTCTCTCCGTTCTCTTCTGGATTTGGCCCTGGCTGCTTCGCTAATGTCGATAATGTTGCCGAATCTATAGCCTACTATCAGATTGAAAAACAGAAAGTTATTCTTCTTAGTAGCCATAATGGGAATTTCATATGGATAGGCTGTCAAACTGATACCAGCCTCTAACGCATGTACTATGGCATTCTTCTGACTGTACTCAAAACTGAGGCCCGTTTTACCGGTCAGACCAGGTACTACTTTAAGTTCATTAAATCCCATAAAGAAAGGGCCTGGTCCACCAATTTCAGGTTGATGAATGGCAGCATCAAATTTTTTATACTCCACATCGATGAATTCGCCTATTCTGACTGAGTTATACACCTCGTAATAGATAGGTTTGATAAATCCAATAGAAAATCCTCCGCTATAGAAAAGCCTTATGGATATCCCATTTTTATCGAATTTACGGTACACCTCTTTTTGCCAACCGGCCATGCCCTTCAGTTCCCAAAACAGATTCTCTTTCCCGTAGACGAAACGTTTTGTGGTATAGCTAAATGGTGACGAGGTCTTCACCTCTTTATAGTGCTTGACATAATTTAAATCGGCATCCAGGATAAACTGGTTCCTGGCGTTTCGCCAGAATCCATACCTGTAGTTGACTCCAAATCCATTGGAATTGAGGAATCCGCCAAGAGTGCTTTCATCCCGGTACATCACCCGTTTCTGGTCATCAATCTCCCCCTGAGATTTCATGGGGACAAATACCACATTAAGTAATGCTATGAGTATGAGATACTTTCTCATCATTGATTGAATACTTACCTATACAAAATAACGAAATAATGGAGGGAAAGTTGATATTGGGACAAAAAAAAGATCTACCTCTGGTATATCTCCTGTCCTGTACAACCCGAAACCCAAATTGAAAAACAATAAATTAATATAACAGTGGGTAAGGGAGTGCTGTTCTTTGAGCTTTCTTCTCTTCTCTGCGTTCCTTTCTGGATTTGGCCCTGGCGGCTTCGCTGATATCAATGATTTTGCCAAATCTGTACCCAACTGATAGATTGAAAAACAGGAAGTTATTCTTTATTCCAGCCATAATGGGAATTTCATATGGATAGGCTGTCAAGCTGATTCCTGCCTCTAGCGCATGTACTATGGCATCCTTCTGACTGTACTCAAAACTGAGTCCTGTTTTACCTGTCAGACCAGGAACTACTTTTATTTCTTTTAATCCCATGGCGAAGGGTCCTGTTCCTCCAATTTCCTGCTGGTGAATTCCAGGATCAAATTTCATGTAATCCACATCCCAAACCGTCTGATATCCCGGAATTGCAACAATATTATAAAAGACTCTGTAATAGATAGGTTTAATAAACCCGACGGAAAAGCCTCCGCTGTAATAAAGTCGTAAAGAAACTCCATTCCTATCGATTTTTCGGTAGAGCTCCTTCTGCCATCCGGCCAGGCCTTTGAATTCCCAGAACAGGTTCTCCTTCCCATACGCATACTTCTTCACATTTGTGGTATAAATATATGAAGGTAAGCGCTTTACCTCTTGTTTATGCTTAACATAATCCAGACTCGCATCCAGAAGAAACTGGTTCCGGGCATTTCTCCAGAAGCCGTATCTGTATTTGACTCCATATCCGTTGGAATGTAAAAAAACTCCCAGTGTACTTTCATCCCGGTACATCACCCGTTTCTGGTCATCGATCTCACCCTGCGACTTTAACGGGCTAAATACCACACTAAGTATCGTTACGAATATGAGATGCTTTCTCATCTAAATTCCGTATCTGAACTTTACAAAATAGTGAAATAATGGAGGGAAAGTTGGTATTGGGACAAAAAAAAGATCTACCTCTGGTAAATCTTTACTTGAAAAACGGGTTAGGTAACCTATAACCGGCTAACCGTTGGTCTCGATCTGTTCGGTTTCTATCTGGCTATAAGCCGGGCAAGCCTGCTTGTTACAAGAACTTGCAACAATACCTACTGCAAATATAACTGCAATTATGATCACTGCTCTTTTCATGGCTATTTCGTTTTGATCCGGTATAGATGTGTTACAAATATATAATATATCTCATAACTAAAAAACGCATTCATGTTAGTATAACTCAACAAGTTGGTATTTGTTCTATTAACCACAGTTTTTCAGTCATGATTCATAAATCCCTGTTTTTTCAGGATCTCTAGTAAGGTTTTGGAAAACAATACATTGTCTTCTTTCTTATAACGTACATCTGTAAATACGTGTGCAAGGGACTTTTTGTTACTTTCTTTGACGAATTTTTGATAAGTTTTGATTAACTCCTTTTTCTGATAGAGTGTATCGATATCCGAGTCAGAATAATCTCTGTATTTCTCCTGGTGAACTACAGCCTCCAAAGGAAGCCTGTCGGTCAGCTCCGGAAATTCATCGGGATAACCCACTGTTACGGTGGTAACGGGTACTACCCCCTTGGGGAGGTCAAGTATATCGATAATCTTTCCTGCAGTATACGTAGTAGTGCCCAAATAGCAGATCCCCAGGCCTGCATCCTCCGCAGCGATACACACATTTTGTGCTACCAGCAGGGCATCGATAGCTGCTGTGAAAAACGACAGGAAATTGTCATATCCAGGTACAGCCTCTCTTAACCTGCACCACTTGTTGAACCGGTTGAAATCGGCGCAGAACGTGAGCACTATCGGGGCTTCTTTGACCATAGTCTGATTGAAGTGGCAGGGTGAGAGCTCTTCCTTTATCTCATCTTCCGTGGTGACTACGATGGAATAAACCTGCATATTACCTGTGGTAGAAGCACGTGTACCTGCCTCAAGGATATATTGAAGGATCTCATCAGGGATGGGATCTGGTTTATACTTCCTTATAGTACGATGATTGAGTATGGTATCGAACATGGGTCCAGAATTTTCACAAAAGTAGTCAATATAATCAGGCAGGGAAGTCCGGTGGTTTTAAAACATGAGTAGCATTTTACCTGTTTTTGACAGGATTGACTATTTTCACATATTCTAAACTCATCTCATAAAACTATAATCATGAAATATGTTACACCATCCAGGATTTGGTTCATATCCACCTTACTTTTTATATCCCTGATAATCAATCCGAAAGATGCTTTTGCGAAAGAGAAAAAGAAGAAGGACAAGGAGAAAACTGAAAAAGTGGACTCTAAAACTTACGGGGGATTGAAGTGGAGAAGCATAGGACCGGCCATGGCCTCGGGAAGAATTGCTGACTTTGCCGTGAATCCCGATAATAGCAGTGAGTGGTATGTGGCTGTTGCTTCCGGGAATGTCTGGAAGACCAGCAACAACGGAACCACGTTCACACCGGTATTCGAAAAACAGGGTTCCTATTCAACCGGTGTGATCACTATGGATCCCAATAATCCCAACCTGTTATGGCTGGGTACGGGGGAGAACAATCACCAGCGGGCTCTCTCTTATGGAGATGGAGTCTACAAATCTGAAGATGGCGGTGAATCCTGGGAGAACATGGGATTGAAGGACTCACGACACATCGGGGGGATTGTGGTGGATCAGAGGAATTCCAATATAGTCTTTGTAGCTGCCGAAGGATCGGCATGGGGGCCTGATGGTGACCGGGGGTTGTATAAAACCGTTGATGGAGGGAAGAATTGGAATAAGGTGCTGGAAATCAGCGAGAACACCGGAGTAAATAACGTGATCATGGATCCTGTGGATCCGGATGTGATGTATGCGACCAGCGAGCAGAGAAGGAGGCATGTATTCACCAAGATAGGTGGTGGACCGGAATCGGCAGTATACCGATCCATCGATGGTGGAGAGACCTGGGATAAGATCGTGAAAGGACTTCCAAAAGTGCATATAGGGGGCATGGGAATCGCCGTATCGCCGGTGGACCGTAATGTGGTCTATCTGATCATGGAAGCCGCAGAAGGCAAAGGGGGCTTTTTCAGGTCCGAGAACAGGGGAGCCTCATGGA
>CAZURA010000077.1:0-26333 GCA_964622985.1 uncultured Bacteroides sp.
GAACCTGTTGAATATAAATTAATTAAACGTATGTAACATGTGCATACCCCAGATAGATAATTACCTATGAATACCTGCCTCAGATTTTCTGGTTTGATCTTATGGCCTCGCGCTGTTCCCCTGATATTGCTTATAACTCTGTCCCTGTCACTTTATGGCCAACCCTATGAACACTCCTTTGGGGTTCGTGCAGGGTATTCCAGCGGGATTGCTTATAAGGGTTTCATGAGACACCAGATGGCCGCCATTGAAGCGGACCTGCTATATAACCGACACGGTTTTAATGTCACTGCATTGTATGAGCATCACATGGAACCCTTTCGTAGCAAGCGATCATTGGTCTATGTTGGCGGAGGAATCTATGGTGGAGAGTGGGAAGGCTATCACTCGGTGGGATTGGCAGCTGTGGGAGGATTTGAGTTAGTGGTGAGGGACCTCCCCATTATATTCACACTGGACTGGAAACCTATGGTTAACTTATACCAGTTGTTAGAGATTGATCTGCTGGACTTTGGGCTCTCCATTAGATATCGATTCAGCCTATAGCCTTTTCTTTTTCCAGAAAGAAGCTTATTTTTATAGGGATTGCATACTGTTGCCCAAAATCTATCTGCTATGATACCTACACTCAAGGATGTTCAATCGGCCGTTAAACGGATCGCACCTTACGTGCATAATACTCCTGTGCTAACATCCACCACCATAGACCGAATGTTGAATGCCACCGTATACTTCAAGTGTGAAAATTTTCAACGAATGGGTGCATTTAAGATCAGGGGAGCCACCAATGCCATCCTTCAACTCACTGAAGAAGAAAGGGCCAGGGGGGTGATCACCCATTCATCCGGTAACTTTGCAGCAGCCCTCGCTTTGGCTGCCAGGTCGCTGGATACAAAAGCATACATTGTCATGCCTTCCGATGCCCCTAAAGTGAAGAGAGAAGCTGTTGCCGGTTATGGCGCACAGATCATTGAGTGCGAATCCACCCTTAAAAGCAGGGAGTCCACCATGCATTCGCACCAAAAAAAGAGTGGAGCAACATTCGTACATCCCTCCAATGATATCCATGTCATTCTCGGCAATTCTACTGCAATCTGGGAAATGGCCAAGGAGGTGGAGAATCTGGATGTAGTGATTGCTCCTGTGGGAGGGGGTGGATTACTTGCTGGTACCGCACTGGCTATCAACCACCTGAACTACTACATTGAAACCATAGGGGCCGAACCTTTTGGAGCCGATGATGCGTATCTCTCACTTAAAACAGGCAAGATCCAGCCCAGCATCAATCCGAAAACCATTGCTGACGGTCTTAAAACCCAACTTGGCGATATGAATTTCCCTATCATCAGGAAGCTGGTCAGTAAGATTATTCGTGTGGAAGAGTCAGAAATCATTGCCGCCATGAAATTCATATGGGAACGCATGAAAATTGTAATTGAACCCTCTAGTGCTGTGGCTGTTGCAGCCCTTTTTCGGAACAGTTCAGAATTCAAGAACAGAAAAATCGGAGTGATTATCTCCGGTGGAAATGTGGATCTGGCCGATCTGCCTTTTTAAAAAAAAAGTCGCCCGGTACGCTGATATTAATGCCATTGATCACATAAACCCCTGGATATGTTAAAAAAACATGAGCCAGGGCATATGTTACATTTGAAATCATATATTTGTACCTATTACACTGAGAAAAGAACAGTACTTTTCTACTTACTGACTAAAACTTTTGCTAGCGAGGCGGGTGATGAATAATCACCTGCCTTTTTTTATCTCTTCACAATGATGAAACTTCCCACAGCAGAAACATTGATTACCGGGATAAGAGATCATGACACCCACATTCTGGAGCATGTTTATCAAACCTATTTTCCTATGATTGAAGGACTTGTGATCCACAACCAGGGGAGCCGGGAACAGGCCAAAGATGTTTTCCAGGAGGCAATGATTATAGTGTACAACCGGATCAGATCAGGTGAACTGGAGCTAACCTGTAAATTCGGCACCTATTTATACGCCATCTGCAAAAATATCTGGATACAGGAAAGGAAAAAACACCTGCTGCACGTTGAGAAACTGCGACAGCAACAGATGGTTGTCCATGATCCGGGTCCTGCTGATGATCCGCTGCTTCAGAATCACCTGAATCAACTATTTGACAAGCATTTCAATGATCTGAGCAAAGATTGCCAGAAAATACTCTCCATGTATTTCAACAATTTCAGTGTGGAGGATATTCGCGCTGCTATGAACTACAAGGACCTTCATCATGCGGCTGACAGAAAATACAGATGTAAAAAAAGCCTGATTAAAAGGATTGTGAATGACCCCCTTTTTAAACGACTGAAAGATGAGCAACGTTGATCAGATTATCAAATATCTGGATAATGCAATGACCATGGAAGAGGCCAGATCATTTGAACAGGAGCTGGCCTCCAATGAGAAGTTGAAAGCTGAGTTCGGGGAGGTATCGGCCGCATTCAGGCTGATCCGGGACCAGTTGCAGAAACGGGATGAAGACTCCTTCAGGGCCAAACTCAAGGAAGTGATGGAAAGACCGGTTTCAAACAGAAATGGAAAGTCGATTTCCAAAAGGTCTAACTGGTATCTACTTATATCTCTGGCCGCCTCTCTGGCCATTGTGTTGACTGTTTTTCTCATAAACCGGAACGGAGAGCGGATCATGGCACGGTTTTACCACCCCGAAAAGGATCCGGTAGTGCTGGCATTTAATCAGGGTTCCAGGGGCAAAACTGAATCGGCAATTGCCTGGTATCAAAAAGGGGATTTTCAGAAAACCATGGAAATCATGTCAGAAGTATTGGACCACAATCCTGAAAACCAGATGGCATTGCTCTATTACCTCCTGGCTTCCATTGAGCTGGACCAGGAGAGTGAAGCTCTCAAAAGAATCGCGACCGTGGCTATGCAGACTGATCATCAGGCAGGACAGTCAGTTGCCTGGTATACTGCACTGGCACTGGTGAAATCAGAGCGTATGGAGGAGGCTGTAACAAAGCTCCAGCCCTTGATAGAACTAAGCGGGCCCTATCAGCGAGATGCCAAACGTTTGCAAAAGGTGTTGTTAAAATAATTCTTAATTTAGGGGGCATAAGTAATCTGATCTATGCCTTCTTTCCCGTTCTACAAACAACTTGATGCCATGGATTGCGGTCCCACCTGTCTCAGAATGGTGGCGCGCCATTACGGAAAACATTTTACTCTGCAAACCCTCAGAGAAAAGTCCCACCTAAGCCGGGAGGGTGTATCTATGCTGGGTATTGCCAAGGCTGCTGAGGCGATTGGTTTACAAACCATGGGGGTCTCCCTTACCTGGGAAAGATTGCGAAATGAAGCCCCGCTACCCGTGATTGTACACTGGAAACAGAACCACTTTATCGTGGTTTATAGAATAAAACGAGACCGGGTATATGTGTCAGATCCGGGATTGGGACAGTCCGTTTACTCCAAAGAAGAGTTTCTGAAAGGATGGATCAGTACACGAATAGACGGGGAAGCAAAAGGCTCAGCTTTGCTGCTTCAACCCACTCCTGATTTCTTAAACCAGGATGATGAGCCGGTAAAGAAATCGGGATTCAGATACCTGACTCGCTATCTGGCTCCATACCGTCGTTATGTGTATCATCTCCTTCTCGGACTGCTCCTGGGGAGTATTGTTCAATTCCTGCTTCCCTTCCTTTTCCAGTCCATGGTCGATTTTGGAATCACAAACCGGGATTTACCATTCATCTATCTGATCCTTTTGTTTCAGTTTGTGTTGATACTTTCTCAAATGGGTATCGACTTTATCCGGAGATGGATCCTCCTGCACCTTAGCACCAGGATAAACATCTCTTTGATATCAGATTTTCTAGTGAAACTGATGAAGCTTCCGGTGGGTTTTTTCGATACCAAACTGACAGGAGACATCCTTCAGCGAATAGGAGATCACAGGCGAATTGAGTCATTCATGACCACCTCTTCCTTAACCATTCTCTTCTCCATGGTGAACCTGCTGGTCTTCGCTGTCATCCTTGCCATATACAGCTTGAAGATCCTGTTGATCTTTCTGGCAGGGGCTCTCCTCTATTTTATATGGATCACCATTTTCATGAAACGCCGGAGGTCTTTGGACCATAAGTACTTCTCAAAGATGGCTGAGAACCAGAGTAAACTGATTCAGATCATTCATGGAATCAGGGAGATAAAACTTAACAATGCGGAGCGCTCCAACCAGTGGGAATGGAAAGATATTCAGGCGAGCCTTTTCAGAGTCAACATGAAAAGCCTCTCCCTGAACCAGTATCAGGAAGCTGGTGGAGTATTCATCAATGAGACCAAAAATATCCTGATCAATGTCACCGCTGCCATTGCCGTACTGAATGGAGACCTGACTTTGGGAACTCTGCTGGCAGTGAGCTATATACTCGGACAGTTGAACGGTCCCATCGAGCAGATGATCTCTTTCTTTCACAGGGCGCAGGATGCCAAGATCAGTCTGGAACGTTTGGGAGAGATTCACGATGCTGAAGATGAGTACCAGCGCGAAACCGGGGTCACTGTGCTTCCCAGCATTGACCGGGTGAGTGTGACCCATCTGGAATTCAGCTATCCGGGAGCCATCGCACGTAATGTATTGGAAGAGATCAATCTGACTCTAAAGAAGGATACAGTGACAGCAGTGGTGGGTGTAAGCGGAAGCGGAAAGACCACGCTGGTAAAGTTACTACTGGGATTTTACCCACCGGGAAAGGGTGAGATCAGGGTGGGTGATATGAACATTCAAATGATGTCGCCAGAACTGTGGAGGAGCCAATGCGGGGTGGTTATGCAGGATGGTTTTATTTTTTCCGATACCATTGCAAAAAACATTGCTCTGGGGGAACAGGAGATAAATCCGGATCAGCTGTTATATGCTTCCCGAATGGCTTGTATCGACGACTTTATTGATCAGCTCCCTCTGGGGTACAATTCCCGAATCGGCAAGGAAGGGCTGACCCTTAGCGGCGGAGAAGAACAAAGGATCTTAATTGCCCGTGCCATTTACAAGAATCCCAGTTTCCTTTTCATGGATGAAGGAACAAGTGCGCTTGACGCCAACAATGAGCGGCGTATTATGGAGAACCTTCAACTTGTTTTCAAAGGGAAGACCGTGGTGATTGTAGCTCATCGACTCAGTACAGTAAAGAATGCAGACCAGATCATTGTACTGGATCATGGACAGATCGTGGAAGAGGGCAAACACAATGCACTGATAGCCAAAAAGGGACACTACTTTAACCTGGTGAGAAACCAGCTGGAATTAGGGAACTGAGCACTGACCGCAAAGTCACTGATCACTGATCACCCATTTTAAGAGATATGGAAAACGACTGGAAGAAAAGGCTGGGAGTAGTCTACTCCACCAATCAGGAGTATGACTACCAATCGGAAGATGGTCAGGAGCAGGAGACGTTGCCTCCGCAGCAACAAAACCTCTATGTAAAACTCGACCGGAAGCATCGGAAAGGGAAGAGTGTGACACTGATCGAAGGTTTTGTGGGATCGGAGGAGGATTTGAAATCCCTGGCAAAGAAGCTGAAACAGAAATGTGGCGTAGGAGGTGCTGCCAAGGAAGGAGCAATTCTGATCCAGGGCGATTTCAGAGAGAGAATTGTTGAGCTATTAAATGAAGAGGGGTATAAAGTAAAACGTGCAGGTGGCTAATTCAGGATATTATAAAAGGGTAATGCGTCTCCTGGTTAGCCTGGTATTCATCTATTCGAATCTCCTGCTACTATCCGCACAAACCCCTGACCTTTTTACCATTACAGATACCTCATATTTTAAGGCAGGCGAGGATGACTGGAACCTGGTGGAATCTGTCCTCAAAGGAAATCATGCCAACGTTCTTCATCTGATAAAAAGGGGTGCGGATCCCAACGCCAAAGCGGAAGGTGGAATGACAGCCCTTATGTATGCGGCAGAACAGGGCGACACCATGCTGGTGAAACTCCTGGTTTTAAACGGTGCAGACCTTGAACTCACTTTCATAGAGGGCACCTCTCCCCTGCAGATAGCTGTGTTAAACCACCATTTCGAGGTTACACATTTTCTGTTGGAAAAGGGTGCCGACCCGGATCACCAGGATGATCTTAAAGGAACCGCCTTACTCTATGCTGCAGCAATCAACGATTACCGTATTGCCGATCTGCTTCTGTTCTACGGAGCCTCCGATACCCTACGAGATAAGGATGGTAATGATGCATTGATGACAGCTGTCTACTTTGGACACCTGGAGACGGCAGACGTATTGCTTCAGAATCAATTCTCACCTGATACCCGGGACAAAAAAAAGAACACCCCGCTGATGGTGGCCGTTCAGCAGGGAAATAAAGAGATGACTGAACTGCTGTTGGAATTCGGAGCCGGTACAGGGAAGGTCAACGAAAACAATTACACTCCTCTGGCCCATGGAATCCATTTCCACCAGGATACCACCGCCATGATCCTGATAGACAGCGGAGCAAATATCCATCATAAAATAGCTCCAAACAGGAACCTGTACGACCTTGCTGTTCAGCAACACCAGAAAAAGATCAGAGAGGAACTAAAAAAGAGAGGAGCAGGTCCCACAGCACACCCCGACTTTACTGTTTTTGAAATAGGCTTGGGGAATTCCTTTAGGAATAACGAACATCTGATGCAGGTCAGGTTTACCTTACTAGACAGAAAATTTGGGTATTTTGCAGAAACAGGATTTGACTTTCGTCCCATCTACCGGAAAGTCCAGGTGAATGAAGAAGATCAGTTGATCCTTCAGTTCAGGGAGAGCCGGTGGATCTGGACGCATGGTGCAGGCAAATACTTCAGGTTATTTACGGATAGCAACGGATTTGAGTATGGAGCGTATGGCGGACTGTATGGGATGCTTTCCAGGCCCAAATACCGTGGGATCAATGATCATCCCCCGCTCCATTATGCTCTGATGCCTACTGCAGGGCTCTATTTGAAAGGAAGAATTGCTGGAATCAAAGCGGGGGCTGAAAGATACCACTTCGGCACCCTGTATGAAGATCCCTGGAAAATGAATATTACCCTCTTTTTTAGAATTTCTTCACAACAGGTCAATCATGCATACAAAGAGATTCAATATTAAGATCAGATCCGGTTTGATTCCTGTTACTCTGTTGACGGGAGTGCTTTTACTGTTATCAGAACAATTTATGGGTTGTGAACCGGAAGATTGGCTTTTGCAGATAAACTGTAATGATTGTTATGCAAATGCTCCCGACAGTGCAAAACTGATCATCTATGTGACCATTGATCAGGAGAATGATTCGGTACCTCTCACCTTTTACCGGGGATCCTATGAGGATGGCGAAATTGATTGGCAGGATACAGCCACCACGGAAGAGTTCTATCTCTATTCCGAGATGGAACGTGAATATACGGTCAGAGCCAAGTACAACTCTGGAAATGATACCATCATTGCTTTTGACGGCGACAAGATGACGGTATACGATGCCTGGGAAGAGTGTGGTAATCTATGTTACATAGTGAAAGGGGGGATTTTTGATCTTCGCCTTATGAAGTAATCAATCACTATCTCCATCTCACATACACAAAAATGGGAAATTGGGTTTCTCTGATATGCTTCTCTGTGATTTTAGGAAGCGTGAATGGTAAAAAAGATTTATTCATTAGGTACTTAAACATATATTTTCGATATTTTAGGAGCCTATTAGCTGATGTAAATGGGGATTCGCCGTTCGTATATTCTTGTGTTACTTTTATTTCTGGTAACCTGCACCCTGCACGCTCAACCAAACAGGTACGGTGTGCCTTTGATCACTAATTACCCTCATTCTATCACAGGTGGCGGTGAGCAGAACTGGTGTATCACGCAGGATCTGAGGGGTGTTGTATACGTGGGTAACAATGATAAAGGTGTGCTGGAATTTGACGGAGTGGAATGGCGTACTATCCCTGTTCCCAATTCACCATTTATTCGATCTATCATAACGGGTGAAGATGGCGTGGTGTATGTGGGTGCTGTCTCAGAGTTTGGTTACCTGGCCCCTGACAACCTGGGTAGCATGCAATACAATTCCTTATCAGATACCGTTGACAGGGATCAATATCCCTTCTCAGGAGTATGGAAGACTTATTTTATCAATGAAAAAGTGTACTTCTGTACGTATGCCCGAATATTCATCTACGATCCTCAGGCCGATACACTTTCGATTATTCCCACACCGCAGTACTCTTTTTTCTCCTATTTCGTTGATAACACGCTATACCTCTCTGATTATGGGGAGGGGCTTATGCAATTCAGGGATGATCAGTTCGTCTCTGTAACCGGAGGCAGGTATTTCAGGGAAAAGAGTGTTACAGGTGTGGCCAGGTTCGATGGGGACCAGTTGCTGATTGGAACGAGTAATTACGGGCTTTCCTTGTTCAATACAAAAAATGGAAGCGTAGATCAATCCTTTATAGAACCAGGGCTTAATCAATACCTCATGGAGGGAGTGATTACCAACCTGCATCCCCTTGAAGAAGGTTTTGCGGTTACCACCATATATAATGGAATTGTCATTGTCGACAGAAATGGGGAAGCGAAGCAGATCATAACCGAGAATGAAGGACTGATAGACGAAGCCATACCCTCCATTTTCTCCAATCACTCCAGGATGGGATCAGGACCGATATGGATAGCCAATTGGTTAGGTGTAAGTAAGTTAGAAAAAGAAAGCCCCTTTAGGGTATTTACGGAAATTTCAGGATTTAGTGGATTCGTAATGGACATAAAGCAATTTCAAGGGACTCTGTTTATCGCCACTTCCGAAGGAGTGTTTTATAAGAAATCCACTTCCACAGGAACCAGTTTCATAGCCATTAATGAAATCCAGGATGATATACGACATCTGCATATACTGGAACCCGGAAAAGGTGTAGAACTTCTGCTTGCATTCTCAGAAGGTAACCTCTATGTGATAGATCAGCATATGCAAGTTTCTATCCTGGGCGAACTGGTGATAAACCCACATGAGGACCCGAAGCTTCGAGATATGTATTCTGGTAAATTCCTGGTACAGGATCCCAAAACACCTGATGTGGTATACACAGGAAGATCACAAATCGTAGGATTGCAATATATCAGCGGGAGATGGAAAGAGGTAATGCGAATCGAAGATCTTCCGGAGGAGGATCATTCCAGCTTGGTGATTGACAGATTTGGATACCTCTGGACCTGCACGCCAAGCCACATCATTCGCATCGACATCTCACAAAAGAAGGAACCTAGCTTGAAGTTCTTTATTCAGGAGAATGGATTACCATCCAACGATAAGAACAGAGTATTCACAAATCCTGATAATGGAGATATCATAATAGGTACCGTAGATGGGTTTTACAGATATAACTACTTCAGGGACACCATATATCGGGATACAATTCTGAATAAAGTATTACCTTCCGGGAAGAACCACATCCATGCATTTCACAAAGACAAAGAGGGAGACTATTGGTACTCTTTTGAGAATGAGTTTTCAGGATGGACAGAACTGGTAGCCAGAATGAGTGGAGGAAATCTTGAGGTAATCAGGGAAAAATCATTCCAGCGTTTACCCGATGTCTCCACTGAAGTATTTTATGATGATCCCGAACAGGGAGTCTGGTTCGGAAAATCAAACGAGCTATACCATTTTAATAAGGATTTTGCCAGAATAGATACACTCCCTTTTCAAACCCTGATTCGAAGCGTTACCATCGATAACGATTCATTGCTCTTTTATGGTACCAACTTCAGGAAGGACGAGGAAAGGGGTAACATGATCCACTTTTCACAGGATGAGGGCTCCCGGCCTCAGATCAGTTACCGGTACAACAACATTGAGTTCAGATGGTCTGCACCCTATTTTGAACAGGAGGATAAGCTGGAATACAGTTATAAGTTGGTGGGATTTGATGAAACCTGGTCGGATTGGTCCACTGCAGCATATAAGGATTTTACCAACCTTCACTTCAGAGATTATACCATCCACGTGAAGGCCAAGAATATCTATGGAGATGAAAGCCTGCCTGCCAGGTACAGTTTTACCATCCTCCGGCCCTGGTATGCCACCTACCTGGCCATCATTGCCTATATCCTCCTTACGGGATTGGCGGTTTTTATCATTATTAAGCTTTACACACGTCGACTGAAGCAGGAGAATATCCGGCTGGAAGGAATCATTGAGGAACGGACCGCCGAAATCAGGAAGCAGAAGGAGGAACTCACCGACAGCATTGAGTATGCCAGTCGAATCCAACGTGCTCTGTTACCACCAGTCAAGCTGATGGATGAGCATAACATCGAACATTTCATTTTGTTTAGACCCAGGGATATTGTAAGTGGTGATTTTTACTGGATAGGATCTAAAAACGGTAAACTGTTGATTGTAGCCGCCGATTGTACCGGTCACGGAGTACCGGGAGCATTTATGAGTATGCTTGGAATGACCTTTCTGGATGAGATCGTGATCAAGTCCGAAATCACCCTTACTAACGAGATCCTGGAGCAGCTCAGAGAACATGTGATCACATCGCTGAGGCAATCAGGAAAAGACCAGGATTCTACAAAAGATGGTATGGACCTGGCTATGATCTCCATTGACACCCAAACTCACGAGATTCAGTTCTCCGGAGCATACAATCCACTCTACATGGTCCGGACATTAAGACCCGGCGAAAAGACAAAGCTTACTAAGGGTGAAGAGCTTGACCTGCCAAGAGGTTCCATTCACGATGACAAGCATATTTTGCTTCAGATTCGTGCCGACCAGATGCCCATTGGGATCTCTGAGAAGACCTCGCCTTTTAGCCGCACCAACATGGCGGATGAAGGGTATAGCATATATATGTTTTCGGACGGATACCTTGACCAGTTTGGTGGACCAAGGGGAAAGAAATTCATGTCAAAGAATTTTAAGAAGCTGATCCTGGAAATGCAATCTATTCCACTCAAAGACCAGGGCACAGCACTTGAAAAGGTGCTTATGGAATGGATGGGGGAAATAAGTCAGATCGATGATATTCTTGTCATGGGTTTAAGAATGAATGATCAGTGAAAGAAACAGATCTCTCCAGGAAAATCCTGCTGGAACAACGCAGGGAACTAATGGCAAGCCTGAAGTATGCCAGTTTTATACAGAGGGCAGTGTTGCCAGATCATAGGTATATGGAGAATACCTTAAAGGATTTCTTTGTATTTCACAAACCCAGGGATATTGTAAGTGGCGATTTTTACTATTGTTCCAGGAAAGAGCAATATATTGTAGCTGCTGCAGGTGATTGCACCGGTCACGGTGTACCCGGTGCACTGATGAGTATTATGGGTATCTCATTTCTGAATGAGATACTGAGCAGCCGTGGACCGGTCAAATCGAGCCGAATTCTGAATCTTTTGCGGGAACGTGTCATGAACGCGCTCCATCAAAGAGGGCACGAGCTGGAAAACAAAGATGCCATGGATATGGCGCTTTGCGTGTTCAATCCCAAAACCTCTGAACTTCAGTACTCAGGAGCCAACAACTCACTGTACCATGTTCGCAACAAGGTCCTTACCGAGATCAAAGCCGATAAAATGCCTGTGGGGATCAATGCCATTGAGGAAAACTCATTTACTAACCATAGCTTGCAACTTAAATCGGGAGATATCGTATATATATTTTCCGATGGTTTTCCTGATCAGTTTGGAGGGCCCAAAAACAAGAAGTATAAGTATGGTCCCATGAAAGAGTTGCTCATAAAGATATCAGATCGTTCCATGGAGGACCAGCGAGCAGAGCTCGACCTAGCAATCACCAAATGGATGGGTAACTACGACCAGGTGGATGACATTTTGATTTTTGGTATAAAATTCATTTAAATTAGTGGACATGCAACTCGTTGCTTTCAGAATTCAAAATTTCAGATCAGTGGTGGATACCGGCTGGCATTCATTGGCTCATGACAATATTACCAGTCTTATTGGACAGAATGAATCTGGAAAAACATCCATTCTCGAAGCACTAAAAACCTTCCACGACGGAAATCTCATAGAAGATATGCTTCGCAGTGACCTCTCTCTCCCCGTGGTTACATGTAAATTCAGTTTTCAATTTTCAGATATTGAAAACAGGATCGATAAGAAAAGGCTGAATCCCGATGTCCGTAAACTCCTCCCCACACTGGATACCATTACCCTCTTAAGAAAGTGGGAAGATGATATGGATTCTCATATGGAGATGGGTGATGAACTCCAGGAGTTTTACAATGAATCACAGGATAAGATCAAAGAGCGCGAAGCGAGGGTGCTGGACAATCTTGAAAGGATGAACAGGGAGGTTGCTGATGCTGGTGAAGCGATCAAAAAGGTGCAGGAAGAGATGGATTGGACTGCCGAAAAAGTGGATTCGGTAAAGAACAGGATGAATGAGCTGAAGCGCTCACTCAGGAAATTCTCAGCCAAACCCAAAAAGGAGGAAGTGAAAGCTGAGTTGGATCAGGAGGAGGAGATGTTGCAAAAGCTGAATCAGGCCTACCAGCAGAAGAAGAGTAAACTGGATGAGAAAAAGGACATCCTGGATGCATTGGGTGAGAAGCAGGACGCCAGCAAGAAACTGGATGAGATCAATAATCTGATCCTGAGTAAAAAAGAGGAATTGTCAGTGGCTCAGGAGAACCTGAAGAAGATACTCCAGATGACAGGGATGTATCCCTCTGACAAAGAGCAGCGAGCTGCAGAGATCAAAGAGGAGATACACCGGACCGATATTGAAAGACTAAAAGATGAGATCATCCAGCTCCAAAATGCCTATGATGTACAACTTCTGGCGCTGGAGTTTGTGTTTGACGGAGTTTCAATCAGCAATGCCGAAAAAGCTGCCAGGAAAGAGATCGAATCTCGCAATCAATTCTATAATTCCAGGGAGCTTGCAGAGGAGATATTCAAGATAATTCCTGATTTTGAGCTGTTTGAAGATTTCAGTTCCCTACTCCCCAACCGTATCGATCTGGAAGATATCATGCGGGCCAACAAAAGAGCAGAGGGTTACAAAGCTGCCATCAATTTTTTAACTATTACAGGCCTTGAATACTCCTTCTTTCAGCAACCCTCCAGCCGGATCCTGAAACAGAAGATTGAGAACCTGAATGGAGAGCTCACTCTGAATTTTCAGGATTTCTGGAGACAAAATGTGGGAAAGAAAAACAAGATCAAGATCAACTTCGAGTTATCGCACTACGATCATACCAATCCGGAAAAAAGTGGTAAACCGTTTATTGAGTTCTGGATCAAGGATGAGCAGGAACGCCTTTACCCAAAGCAACGCAGCCGGGGAGTCCGTTGGTTCCTCTCTTTCTTCCTTGAATTAAAGGCCACTGCCCTGGATAAAAGCAAAAGGAACAAAGTGTTGCTTATTGATGAACCGGGAGTAAGCCTGCATGCCAGGGCACAGGAGGATGTATTAGCCGTATTTGATGATATTAAAGAGGAGATTCAGATCATTTACACCACCCATTCACCCCACTTGATCGATGTCAATAAGCTATACAGGATTCTGGCGGTACAGCGGGCTGTCGAAGATGATATGAAAAGTGAAACACTGGTCTATAGTGCACGCTCTCTCAAATCTGCCACCGCCGATACCCTCTCTCCTATATATTCCACCATGGGAGCCAGGCTCAACCAGCAGGAGATCATCAAATCCTTCAACAATGTGATTGTGAAGGATCTGGCAACATTCTATTTTATGAAAGCAGTGATTGCCCTTACCGGTCTTGATAAGAAGTGTTATTTTCTACCAGCCTCAGGAGCAGAAAGTATCCCTATGATGGTCAATATTTTAATCGGTTGGGGTATTGAATATATCATTCTCAATTTTGGAAATACCGAGGAGCGGGTTGTACATGAGAAACTGATGAAGGAGCAGTTTGATAATAAAATAGACCTGGCCAAGCAGCTAATGATGCTCCAGGAGGAGTACCCCGATGCAGAGGATCTTTTTTCCACCATCGATTTCAAGAAGTATATTGTGAAGGTCAGAGAAGGAATTACTGTAAAGAATTCCGAATACCTGATGGACAACAACTACTCCAGAGCGATCCTGGCATCCAACTTTCTTCAGGAAGTTGATAATGGCAATGTCACCTTTGAAAAACTAGATGACGAGTCAAAGGAGAACTTGAGTCAGTTCACAAAGCAAATTCAAAAAATGTTAAAGTAGAAGCATATACCATCCCTCTCCATGAAAGTAAAACTCACCTCCTTCTCACTCCTCCTTCTTTTAGGTACCCTCAACTGGGTCAGCGGACAGGATACCCTCTTAGTATTTCACCCCACGGCGTATAATCTTAATGTCATTCAACACTTGGTGGATGAGGAGTTGCTCTCACTGGATGGATATCATATTCTGGGAGTATATCATGAGCGAGAGAGCTATGATTATGAAGAATCTGAAGCCTATATCAATGAGAGAAACGCCCGGCATTTTAGCTTACAGGAGATCAAAGGAGCTTTGGTACCAGATTCTCTATTTGGTGAAAATACCTGTACAAAACAATTCAAACAACTATTCAAAGCTTCCCATGGCGCTTTTTTCATGGGTGGACCCGATATCCCACCAGTGATATACCAGGAAGAAGCTCATTTGCTCACTTCGGTGACCGATCCCTTCAGACATTTTTGTGAACTATCCTTTCTTTTTCATTTGTTAGGAGGCAGTCAGGATGCGGATTGGATTCCCTACTTGGAACATAAGCAACACTACCTGATCAGTGGCATTTGCCTGGGAATGCAAACCATGAATGTAGCTACAGGAGGTACCCTCGTGCAGGATATTCCCACTGAACTCTACGGGATTTGGTTGGCAGAGGAAGTATTGGCGCTGCCTCCGGATCAGATGCACCGCAACTACACTGATAAACTTACTGCAGGGTGTGATGCACCCACTTCCTTTCACTTCCACCCTGTCCAATTGAAGGAAGATAAAATGTTTGTACAGAAATTGAAGTTTAGCAGTCCAACAGCACCTCTTGTCCTCAGCTCACATCACCAGGCTTTGCAGGATCTGGGAGAAGGATGGGTAGTGGCTGCCTCATCCCTTGACGGACTGATAGTGGAAGCCATTGAGCATGAAAGATTTACCAATGTATTTGGAGTTCAGTTTCACCCTGAAAAACCTGGTCTGTTCGATCCGACCATCATCCATCCCCATTCCTGTAACAGTACCATTAATTTTCAGGAAGCCATAGAGCATACAGACTCATTCCCCTTCCACCAGGCTTATTGGAAATTCATGAGTACCATATTGAAACAAAACAGGGAAATTTGAGGCTTATTCGATCTCAATGAAGCTGATATCGAGATCCAGGATGGAAGCATAATACTCACCTCGTTCCAAAATATCATCATCACCCTCCTCGTACACCCACTTGATTTTCAGTTCATACCCATCATTATCCACCTCTTTTAACTTCTTCAGAAGCCTTAGCATATACTTAGAGGTCCCACTGTTCAGGTATTCCATTTCAATATCCACCTCAGTAAGAGGAGGAGGTGACGCAGCGAATGCAATGATCCAGTCCAGTATATCTTCATAAAAAAGAGATACGTCCTCGGGAATAGACCTGCCTTTAAATTTGATTTTTCCGGAAGGATCCAGCAATACGTATGGTGTTTTCTGAGTAGGTTGAAACTCTAATTTATCCATCCCATCGCTAAAAATTATTTCAATATAGTAATTTTTTGTGGCACAAGGCACCAATTCAATTTCATTTTATCACATATTTTTCAGGCCTTATATTAGAAATACATCCTCGCTAATGGTGCAATATCATCGGTGGTAAATTCTTTCTTCAGATATTTGAAATAACCAGTGATAGCAATCATTGCAGCATTATCTGTCGTAAAGTTGATGGGAGGAATGTAGACTTCCCATCGGCGCTTGTCCGCCTCTTCCTGTATGGCGGTACGCAAACCAGAGTTAGCGGATACTCCACCTGCCAGAGCAATCTGTTTGATACCGGTCTTTTGTGCTGCTCTGCGTAGTTTGTTTAATAAAATCTCAATAATAGTCTGTTGCAACGAAGCTGCCAAATCTGCTTTGTTTTGTTCAATGAAATCAGGATGTTCCTTCAGGCGATCTCGAAGAAAATAGAGAAATGAGGTCTTCAGCCCGCTGAACGAGTAATCAAAACCTTCCAATCTTGGCTTATTGAACATGAACCTGAAAGGATCACCCTCCTTTGCTAATCGATCCACATGAGGTCCCCCGGGATAGGGCAATCCAAGGAGTTTGGCGCATTTATCAAATGCTTCACCGGCCGCGTCATCAATGGTCTTTCCAACGATATCCATCTGATGATGATCAACCACACGAACCAGTTGAGTATGACCGCCGGAGACAAGCAGACAAAGAAAGGGAAATTCGGGTGATTTCCCTTCTGCATCCAACGTAGTCAGGAAGTGAACCAGAATATGAGCCTGAAGGTGGTTCACCTCAATCATTGGGATATCAAGAGCTGCTGTAAATCCTTTGGTAAAGGAGGTGCCTACCAGCAAAGAACCCAACAAGCCGGGTCCCCTGGTAAAAGCCACTGCATTGAGGTCGGTCCGCTCAATCTGAGCCTCCTTTAGCGCCTGATCCACCACAGGAACGATGTTTTGTTGATGGGCTCTTGATGCTAGTTCAGGGACCACGCCTCCATATTGCCTGTGCACCTCCTGGCCAGCAACAACATTGGATAGCAGAATCTGGTCCCTCACCACAGCAGCCGATGTATCATCGCAAGAGGATTCAATCCCAAGAATTACTATTCCCATGACAACTTTTTATATTTTTGTTACGTTCTTCAACACAATTAGCAAAAGTATTAAAAAGATAGCGAAAATAGGCCTGACTGTTTTACTGGTGCTTCTGGCAATTCCAGCACTATCCTTACTATTTCTCCAGAACAGACAGGTACAAACCATGGTGAGTAAAACGGTAGCTGAAAAACTATCGGAAGAGCTTCATACAACAATCACCCTCTCATCAGTCAATTACTCCTTTTTTAAGAGAGTACAGGTTAGGGACTTATATGTGGAAGATCTTCATGGGGATACACTCATCTATTCTGAGCTAACCAGGCTCAGAATTAAACAGCTGCGATCCGACCGTAAAGGGGTGGAGATAAAAAAGATCACCCTGGAAAATGCCTATGTAAATTTCGTGGCTGACAGTAGTGACGTGATCAATACCTGGTTCATTGTGGAAAGATTGAGAAAACCGCACGTTCCGCCTGAGAAAAAAACCAGGGTGCATATTGCAGACATAGAGCTGATCGATTCCCGTTTTTCGCTATCCCGCATGGTGAAAAAACCAGCAGCGTCGAAAGTGAATTATTCCGATATGCATTTCGCAGGGCTTCAGATCAAGGTGAAAGATCTCTACAGTGCTTTGGATACAATCCACATGGATATTACGTCGCTATCCGGAGGTGAATTATCTGGCTTCCGGGTCAATCAACTGGAGTCACACCTTACTATTAGTAAAAAGCATCTTCACTTCAATGACCTGGCGGTTGTTACCGAAGGGTCTGACCTCCACATTCCACACCTCTCCTTCCGTTTTGAAGATTACCAACGGTTTAAGAAATTCTCCCAGGAAGTAGATCTTGCTCTTGTTTCAGAAGCCTCCTTGTTAAAAATTGCTGATCTTGCCTATTTTGCTCCTGTCAACAGGGGAATAGTGGACCAAATAACCCTTGATGGTAAAATAGATGGAAAACTTAGTAATTTAAGGGGAGACGACCTGTTCGTAACCTTCGACCAGAACAGTACCCTGGCCTTCGATTTTGTAATGATCGGCTTACCGGAGTTTAATAACACATTCATCAATTTCCACTTCAGGGAATTGAGTACTTCAGCTGCTGCACTTCACAACCTGACCAGAAAGGTGGATGATACTTCTCAGCAAAGCCTCTATCCTTGGATCAACCTGGGAAATCTGGACTTTCAGGGAAAGTTTACAGGATATCCGGACGATTTTGTGGCATCCGGGTTGTTAAAAACGGGCCTTGGCAATATGATCATGGACCTCTCCTTCGAACCCGACACCCTTTATGGAGTAGCTTTTAACGGTCATCTTAGAACCCGGGACTTCAGTATGGGTGAATTTCTGAATCAGGAAAAAACGCTTGGACAACTGGACATGAACATATTTGTCGATGGTAGTCTTTACAGGGGACAGATTGAGGCTGACATGGACGGGACCGTTGATACCCTGGAGTTTTCACAATATGCCTACAGCCATATTTCCCTGGATGGAGCATTTACCAATAAAACATTTGATGGAGGATTTAGCATCAGCGATCCCAACATTAAATTGGATTTTCTGGGGAAAATGGATTTTTCCGGTGAGGTACCTGCGTACAAGTTTACAGCAGATGTGGCAAGGGCCAGACCCTACTACCTGAACCTCCCACAGAGTGATCCCAACTACTTTACCTCCTTCCTGATCGAGACAGACCTTTCTGGCAGGAAGCTGGATCAACTGAACGGTGAAGTAAAGCTGATAAACAGCCTGTTTGAGAAATCAGATGCCCAGCTACAGCTGTACGACATGAGCATTTCCACCCGAAATTCCCCGGACAGCTCATGGATCCAGGTCACCTCTGAGATGCTGAATGCTACCATGGAGGGTCGCTTCAGGCTTTCCCAATTACCCGCCTCATTTAAGAACTTGGCCGATCGCTTCCTGGATATCATTCCAAACCAGTTACCGGTGACCGACACGGTAAATCATTTCACTTATCAGGTAGATTTCAGAAGGGTGAATCCTTTGCTGGATTTTTTCCTTCCTACGGTCCAGATTAGCGAACAGAGTCATCTGGAGGGAGAGTATGATCCCTCAAGTAACATTTGCACCACCATTGGTTTTTTCCCTGGTTTACATCTGGGTCCCAGCGGATGGAGAAATGTGGATCTGTTTTCCGAGATCAAGGGAGATGAGTTCCAATTCCATTTTCAATCCGATAGCATGACTTACGGAAAAGGATACTCCCTGGTGGAACAGCAATTCTCATTACTGGCGGCAAATGATACAGCTCACCTGGAAGCATACTGGGACAACCGGATCCAGCCCAGGTATCAAGGTGAACTCAAAATAACTGGCACCTATACCGCTGATTCTCTGAGTGACAGAGGATTTGTTATGGATGTTAATCCCAGCGATTTTCATGTCAATAATGAGCTTTGGAAAATGAGCAAATCGAGCCTCCTGATAAAAGATAAGTATATCCACGTGGATAGCCTGGCCTTCCGCAGTGAAGAAAAACATCTGCTGGCCAATGGAACCATCTCTTCCTGGTCTGAAGAGGATTTTGACCTGGAGGTGAAAAATATGGACCTGAACCAGTTATCTAGCTTGGCCGGGATCAATATGGAGTTTATGGGTCACATCACGGGGAACCTGAACTACAAACAAATGGATGGAAATCCTTACATCAATACTGCTCTCCACATCGACACCCTGCATTTTAATGATCAACTCCTGGGACCTACCTATCTGAATGCAGCATGGAACGACGTGAGCAGGACGATCCATATGAAAATGGTATCAGAAGTAGAAGGAATACGGATCTTAGAAGGGGATGGTGATTACTATCCCAGCAGTCAGGCACTCGATTTTGATATTCATACCAATAGATTTCAGCTAAATTCCCTGAATCGTTATACCAGGAATATAGTAAGCGATTTGGAGGGTGCGGGAAATGTGAGTATTACCGTGGATGGAACTTTACAAGAACCCGAACTCAACGGCACCATATCCTTTGATCAGGGAGCTGCAACTATTTCTTTCCTGAACACCAGGTACATGTTCAATGACCAGATACGCATCTACAACAATAACTTCTATCTGGAGAACTTCTCAGCCCAGGACGAAACCGGGAACTTGGCCACCATAAACGGAACCCTTTCCAACTCGTACCTCAAAGATTTCTACACCAACCTGCATATTGATGCTGACAACCTGTTATGCATGGATACGGAGTCGAAAGACAACGATGTCTTTTATGGAACTATTTATGCCACTGCTGGTGCGACACTCAATGGCAGACCGAATGCCATGAAACTCGATGTAAATGCTAATACCGGTCGCAATACTGCCATCTATCTACATATTTTCAATGCCAGTGAAGTCCAAACCACTGATTTTATCACATTCTTAAGAGAAGAGGAGCTACAAGGGCCAAGACCTTCTGACCAGGCTCAAAAAATTGGCGGACTTGAAATGAACCTGGAAGTGGATGTCACACCCGATGCAGTAGTACAACTGATTTTCGATCCCAAAGTGGGAGATATCATCGAGACCAGCGGCCGGGGTGACTTACGAATCATGGTGGATCCTGCCAGTGGATTCAGCATATTTGGTGATGTGGAGCTGATCAAAGGAGACTATCTGTTCACACTTCAAAATGTGATCAACAAGCGTTTTCAGATTGAACCCGGAGGCATGATCAGCTTCAATGGATCACCTACCGGTGCTGCCATAGATCTGAACGCCATTTATACCACCCGTGCGGCACCCTATAATCTCTATCCGGGAGGTAGCAGTGAAGCTCAGGAAAAATATAAAAAACGGATACCCGTAGAGTGCAACTTATACCTTCAGGGAGAACTGCAGGCCCCTACCATCTCCACCGGTATCACATTGCCCACTGCCGATCCCCAGACCCGGGATCTGCTGGTGAACAGCACCAGTACTGAAGAAGAGCTCATGAGACAATTTCTTTCATTGCTGGTAATAAATAATTTCTATAGTGTAACGGGGATGGGATCCCTGAATGTGGGGACCATGAGCAGTTCTGCTATTGCCGGGGTTACAGCCAGTGAGCTGCTGTCCAATCAGTTGAGTAACTGGCTCTCACAAATAAGTGATGATTTTGATATTGGAGTCAGCTACAGACCGGGTGACCAGATCAACAGCGATGAAGTTGAGGTGGCACTGTCCACACAGCTTTTGGACGACCGTATCATCATTACCGGAAATGTGGATATGGGCGGGCAGGAGACCAATCCTTCTATAGGTGATCCCACAAATCCCTATATTATGGGTGACTTCGATGTGGAGTTTAAAGTCACTGACAATGTAAGCGTTATCGCATTTAACAGAGCGAGGGATGAAATACACTTTGAAACAGGGCGCTATAAACAAGGGGTGGGAGTTTCCTACAGGGAAGAGTTTGATGACTTCCCACAGCTCATATCCCGGTATCGTGAGGGACTCACAAACAGGAAAAAGAAGAAGAAAAAGTCAGCCACTCTAAATCAAGATGAGTGAAAACTTTTCTATCTTTGCGGCCTACTGACTTAAAACTAAATCGTACGGTATGTTTATTATAATGGTTATTGTTTTTGTTCTTGGGTACATGGCTATCGCCCTTGAGCACCCACTTCGTATCGATAAAGCCATCCCGGCTGTAATGATAGGTACATTAATGTGGGTTCTTTACATTTTCGGAGCTTTTGAGATCTTTACCAACGGACTTAGTGGAGCCTGGAATGCTTATATACATGATGGTCATTCGGAACATGCGGAACACGGTATTGAGGCCATGCGTCACTTTATAGTGGATAAAGAGATCATCCACCACCTGGGAGAGATTTCCGAGATCCTCTTCTTCCTCTTTGGCGCCATGACCATCGTGGAGGTGATTGACAAGCACGACGGGTTTAAAATCATCACCGACCGAATCCAAACCACCAAAAAAGTAAGATTATTGTGGATCCTCAGCGTCCTCACTTTTTTCATGTCAGCTGCACTGGATAACCTTACAACAACCATTGTGATGGTAGCTCTCCTTCGAAAGTTAATGAAGGATCAGGAGACAAAATGGTTCTTTGCCTCTATGATCGTACTGGCCGCCAATGCCGGAGGTGCCTGGTCACCCATTGGAGATGTGACCACCATCATGCTCTGGATCGGTGGACAGGTGTCCACTGTCAACATTATCACTCATGTGATCTTCCCCAGTATAGTAACCATGGTGGTTCCTCTGATTGTACTCAGTTTTACTATGAAAGGCAACGTCCAGCGTCCGGAGGTTGACGCCAACGAAAAAGAATACACTACCCTGGGTGAACGTAAATTGATGTTGATCATGGGGGTTTGCGGATTGCTGTTTGTGCCCGTCTTTAAAACATTTACCCATCTGCCTCCCTACCAGGGCATGCTCCTGTCTCTCTCGGTCATCTGGCTTGTCACGGAACTCATGCATGCCAGGAAATCTGAGGAGATCAAGAGAAAACTGAAAGTGATTTACATTCTGAGGCACGTGGATACCCCCACCATCTTTTTCTTCCTGGGAATACTCTCTGCAGTAGCCGCTATGCAGAGTGCAGGACAACTACAGGTATTGGCCTCCTGGCTGGATGAGAACCTGGGTAGTATCTACCTGATCGACCTGGCCATCGGTGTCCTTTCTGCCATAGTGGACAATGTTCCGCTGGTGGCGGGTGCCATGGGGATGTATCCTATTGAGGATGCTGCCTCCATTGCTGCTATGACTGATCCTGCTGCCATTGAATATGCAACGAACTTCATGCAGGATGGTCTGTTCTGGGAATTTCTGGCGTACTGTGCCGGAACAGGGGGTAGCATTCTGATCATTGGTTCGGCTGCAGGGGTGGCTGCCATGGGAATGGAGCGTATCGACTTCATCTGGTACATGAAACGTATTTCGTTGCTGGCACTGCTTGGATACCTTTCAGGAGCAGGTGCTTACTACTTGCAGGTTCAGCTGCTCTACTAATGACCGGACGGCTACTCTGTTAGCTGTTAATAAAAGAATTTAATCCTTTAATAACGGGATATACTACATCGGAGTATATCCCGTTATTTCTTATATCTTAGACGCAAACTTTCAACCTATGAAAAGCTTGATTTTACTTCAGGTTACTAATCTGGATACCAGTAATATACAGGGAACATCCACAGAGTCTTTTATCGATCTTGCCATCAAAGGAGGCTGGGTCATGGTCCCTATCGTATTACTGAGCCTGGTCGCGGTATATATCTTTTTTGAAAGATGGTTTGCCATCAAGAAAGCTGCAAAAGTGGACCAGAATTTCATGAACCGCATCAAGGATTACATAATGGATGGTAAAGTGGATTCTGCCCGCACCCTGTGTGAGTCGTCTGATAATCCAGTGGCCCGAATGATCGAAAAAGGGATCAGCCGGATCGGTCGTCCCCTGAATGATGTAAATGCTGCCATTGAAAATGTGGGACGTCTTGAAGTGTACAATCTGGAGAAAGGACTACCCACCCTGGCCACTGTGGCAGGTGGTGCCCCAATGATCGGATTTCTGGGGACCGTGATTGGTATGGTACAGGCCTTTCATCAGATGTCCACAGCAGGTAATAACATCAATGTGGGACAACTCTCAGGAGGGATCTATACCGCTCTTATCACCACCGTAGCAGGATTGATCGTCGGGATCATTGCCTATTTTGCATATAATACACTGGTGGCAAGGGTAGATAAAGTGATAAACAATATGGAGGCAGGAACTTCCGAATTCATTGACCTGCTTAACGAACCTGCAAAATAGAGATTCATGGCACTTAGGCCCAGAAATAGGGTATTGGACAATTTTGCCATGTCGGGAATGACCGATATTGTCTTCCTTTTGCTGATTTTTTTCATGCTCACTTCCACACTGATTGCTCCCAATGCGCTGAAGATGTTGCTGCCGAGCCGTGGACAGGTGACTATTCAGGCGGAATCGCGCATCCCCACAGTGACCATACATAGTGGAAGCCGGATTACCGTTGACGGTCGCACAGTTTCCCTGAATGAGCTTGGCATGGTCCTTGAAGCAAGATTGCAGGGTAATCCCGATCCCACCATAAAGGTGGTTACCTCACCCGCAGTTTCGGTAGGTGATGCAGTGAAGATCATGAATGTGGCTGCAGAAAGAGAGTATACCGTAGTATTAAAACAGTTGTAATGGCTATTGAGTCTAGAAATAAGACGAACAAGAATTTTGCCATGTCGGGTATGAGTGATATCGTATTCCTGCTACTCATCTTTTTTATGATCACCTCCACCCTCATCGTTCCTGCCGCCCAAAACGTGAACTTACCTGAAAGCAACAACCAGACTCAGGCCACTCCTGTTCTTGTGGTCTCCATAGATCATGAGAAAAGCATATTTGTGGATGACCAGATGTATCAGTTGGGAGAACTTGAAGGGGTGCTGAGAAAAAAGCTGGAGAACTACGGAGAAGCACCCACAGTGAGATTGAATGCAGACAGGGACCTGAATATGGAAGAGGTGTTTATCTTCCTGGATATTGCACGTAGAAACCGGTATAAGGTGATCCTGGGAACAAAACCTTCCCGTTAAAGGATAGAATCATGAAGTCTAAAAGAAAAGGCCTCATAGCCACCATAGTATACCACACCCTGCTGGTATTATTAATGGTATTTGCGGGACTGACCTTTCCCGATCCACCCCCTGAGGAGGAGGGGATCCTGGTGAATTTCGGGACCGATGAAACTGGTTTTGGTGATTTTGAGCCCCTGGGGGATGATCAGCAAGCTGGAGAACCGGACCTTCCGGTAGTGGAAGAGACTCAGGAGGTGGTGGAAGAGGCAGAACCGGTGGAAGAAATACCCGATACATATACTCCTCCAGATCCAACTCCCGTGGATCATACACAGGACGTGGAGGAAACCCCGGTGAAGGAAGAGCCCAAACCTACTGCCGAAGAGCTGGAGAGGCAACGTCAGGCTGAACTGGAAAGAGAGCGGCAAGCCGAACTGGAGAGGCAACGACTGGAACAGGAGCGCATCGAAAGGGAACGACGGGAAGAGCAGGAACGCATTGAGCGGGAACGCCGGGAACAGGCCGAACGGCTAAACAACCTGGGCAGAGATGCATTTGGACGCCAGGGAGTGGGTGAGACAGAAGGGTCGGAAGGGATCACCGAAGGATCGGGAAACCAGGGAGTCATTGAGGGTAGTCCGGATGCCGACCGGTACGAAACCGGAGGCGGGTTAGGAAACAATCCGGATAATTATGGCCTCGGATCCAGGAAAGTGATTGGAAGGTTGCCTAAACCCGATCTGTCCGGTTGCCAGGTTACAAGCAGGATCGTCATCAAAGTCGATATTCAGGTAGACAGAGATGGGAAAGTGATAGGAGCTACAATATCGGATGCCACCTATACAGATGCCTGCATCGACGAGATGGTTAAGCAGGCTGCAATAAAAAGCCGCTTTACCCCTGATCCGAATGCCCCTTTCAGGCAAACCGGCTGGATTAAATACATCATAGTACCTTAAATGCATCCAGGATCAGTTTGGTGGATGCCACCAGAATCGCTGCCAGCACAAAGTACCTGATAAATACAGCACCCCATTTGACAGCAATTTTAGTACCGATCCATGCACCTGTCATATTGCCGACCGCAAGTACCAGCCCCATCCATAAATAGACATCACCAGCCAGGAAGAATATTACCAGTGCGACAGGAGTGTACAGCAGGATTACGAATAGTTTCAACGCATTGGCCTTTACCAGCTCAAATCCACTTCCCAGGACCAGGCTGGTTAGCAGAAAGAAGCCTACCCCTGCCTGGATAAATCCGCCATATATACCCACCAGGAAGAAAATGATCACCTGCAACCAATAAGGGATCGGAGGGTGTTCCTCGTGACTCTTGATCCAGCGATTGGGTCTCAGTAAAATGATAAAGAATACCAGGATCATGACACCAGCAATAGCCAGCTTCATCACTTCATCATTTAGATTTACAGCTACGAAAGCCCCGACAATAGCTCCGACTACAGCAGGGATACCCACTTTGAAGCCCGATGGAAAATCCATTATTTTCTCCTTTCGGAACATCCCCACTCCTACTACATTCTGAAGAAAAATAGCGATCCGGTTGGTACCGTTAGCCATGTTGGGAGGCAATCCAAACGCCATGAGGACGGGCAGGGTGAGCAAAGAACCTCCGGCAGCCAGGGTATTGATGATCCCGGCAGCTACACCCACAATGACTACAACGATGTAGGAGTACCACTCCATTCCAGACAATCTAAGCGAACATGGGGAAATCTACCATCATCTCATTCACCTGGGCGCGGACCTTTTCGATGAGGGGTTTGTCATCCACATTCATGATCACGCGATCGATCAAATCGACAATGGCCGGGATCAGGTCCTCTTTGACACCCCGGGTCGTGATTGCCGGAGTTGCTATACGGATTCCACTGGTCTGGAAAGGAGATAGGGGATCGAATGGCACCATGTTGTTATTCACTGTTATATCTGCCTCTTAAAGG
>CAZURA010000078.1:0-26082 GCA_964622985.1 uncultured Bacteroides sp.
GACTCAAACAGGGTATTTTGCTCAAATCCCACCCAGATGACTCTCGGTTTCTTGCGTGGGCCAAAACTTTCTGCTGTCGAGAGGGAAATAGTTGTTTTCCGGGGAACATTCACCTGCTCCATCAGTGAATGGCCAATACCTGGAATATCTTTCACACGGGTATCTCCTATGAATCTGAGTGTAATATGATACCTTTCAGGGATCACCCAGCTAATCCTCTCATCCGACAGTGTAGCCATCAGCTCCTGGCGGGCTTCAAGAACCCCCTCTCCCACTTTGACGGGTAATCCCACAAATGTTCTAAAGTATTGATTTTCCATTTTCAAAGCCGGTGGATTTCCATAAATTAGCTTTACAAAAGTATCAAAACGAGCAAAAAAAAATCACATGAAAAAATTTGCAGTAGTATTATCAGGCTGCGGAGTATACGACGGAGCCGAGATCCACGAGGCCACCCTTAGCCTCCTGGCCATTGCGAAACAAGGTGGCAGCTATGAAATCTTTGCGCCGGATATCAACCAACATCATGTGATCAATCACATCACAGGTGAAGAGATGGAACAGACCCGGAATGTGTTGGTGGAATCGGCACGAATTGCACGTGGTAACATTCATGACTTGAAAGAGTTTAATCCAAGGGATTTTGATGGTTTATTACTGCCCGGAGGATTCGGAGCTGCCAAAAACCTCTCTTCCTGGGCTTTTGAAGGGACCGATGCTACCATACTGCCTGAAGTGGAGGATGCGGTCAGGGGAATGGTGGATCTGAAGAAACCGGTGGGCGCACTCTGCATTTCACCGGTGATCCTGGCTAAGATTTATGGAGAAGTTGACCTCACCATTGGTGATGATGAAGGGACTATTGAGGCTGTGGAATCCCTGGGTACCAATCACGTGATTACGACCCACGGTGAGGTGGTGGTGGATGTGGAGCACAACCTGGTGACCACACCCTGTTATATGCTGGCTGCTACCATTGACCAGATTGCAGCGGGAGCCCATAACGTGGTGGATGCCATGATCAAGATGATGGAATAGCTTTACCCGGAATCATCCATTGAAAAGTTAAATAACCGGTTAATAGCGTAGTTAAGGAATGATTTTTGATGAGCTGTATATTAGATGCAATTAAGGAATTAATTACTTTTGCACTATAATGCAGGCTATCAGATATATCACGCTTATTGGGATACTGCTTGGGATGAGTACCTGTCTCTCTGGCCAAAATACGAAGGAGGATAATTCAGGTGTGACACGGGTTATTATTGAAGATAATGACACCGTGCCAATTATTGAATTGCCTGAGATCAGTGTATATGAGAGAAAAGATTTCGAGTACCTCTATCTGAAAAGGAGGTACCGAAGGCTGATCCATAATGTGAAGAGGGCATATCCCTATGCAAAAATCGCCGGAATCAAATTAAAGGAACTGGACGACGAACTGGCCTCGATGAAAAACGAAAAGAAGAAAAGAGCTTACATCAACCAGGCGGAGAAGGAGATCATGAGCCAGTTTGAACGGGAGGTGAAGCGACTCACAGTAACCCAGGGGATTATCCTTGTGAAGCTGATTGACAGGGAAACCGGAAGAACTTCTTACCAGGTGATACAGGAGTTGAAAGGCAGACTGACTGCCTTCTTCTGGCAGGGAATTGCCAGGATCTTTGGAAACAATCTGAAAGCCGAATACGATCCTGTGGACAGAGACAGGATCATCGAAGACATCGTTCAGGGCATTGAGGCCGGATTTATCTAATTGTAATTTTAAGGGAGGAATTCCGACTAAAGGTCAATAGAGTGTTGTTGAACTTTAAGGAGTTTCCATGCGTAAAAGATTTCAATTGATCGTTTCCTTCAGTATGCTTATCATCATACTGGTAGGTTCCTTCTCCTTTTCTGAAGTAACACGCAGATACATAAACCAGCAGCTAACCAGGCAAGTGGTTATGGACAATGAGGTCATCGGCAAGGAGATCCTGGGTTTCATTACAGATCAGTTAATGCAGGAAGATGACTCCCTGGTATTGGCCTCCCTTCAGGGACTGTGTGATGAGGTCATGCTCCCCAATAATGGATTTATCTGCGTCATGGACAGCAAGGGTAAGCTAGTCGCAGCACCTGATATTGCCAATATGGAAATGAGAAATATGGGCATCACTGACTTTCAGGGACTTGAGAGCCCTGTTCCGTATGACCATGATCTGCTTCAGAGGGCAAAACCTCTTCTTGGTATCCTTACCTATCAAAATGGGAAGAGAAGCGATATTGTAGCCTCCCTCTCATTGGGGATCGACGATCTCAGATTAAACATACACCAGGATACCCTCTCTGTCTACAACCATACCCGTAAGTTTCTGAATGGATTAATTCCCTTATCCATACTCATCTCCTTATTTGTCGCCGGACTGGGTTTCTTTACAGTGGATCGGATTGTCCAGAACTATGAAAGTCAGATAGAGCAGCAGAACCATATTATTGCCCGTAAAAACAAAGACCTGACAGATAGCATCAAGTATGCAGGATTCTTACAGCATTCTTATCTGCCCGGCAAAAAAACCATAGAGAAATATTTCCCCAGGTCTTTTGCACTTGAAAAATCCCTTGAGATGGTGAGCGGTGATTTCTTCTTTGTAGATCAGGTCGATGGAATCAGCTATTTTTCGGTGATAGATTGTACCGGACACGGGGTTCCCGGATCCTTACTCAGCATGATCGGTTATGGTCTGCTGGAAGAGGCACTTCATGTTCAACAGATACGAAGTCCCGGAAAGATTCTGGATTACCTCTACAAAAGATTTCCTGAAAACCTGGTGAAGGAAGGTGACTGGAGGGATACAGATGGTATGGACATGGCCATTTGCTCCATTTCCCGGGGGGAAGGAGTGATTCGGTACGCCGGAGCAAGGAATCCCATGCTTCATGCCAGGAATGGAGATATCACCAAATATGGTGCTGACCGGTATTCCATAGGGATGGTGACCGAAAAACCTAATGGTTCTTTCCGGGAGCAGGTAGTTGAGATCAAAGAAGGTGATATGATCTACCTCTTCTCTGATGGATACATTGATCAGTTTGGCGGACCCCATGAAAAAAAATATATGATGTCCCGTTTTAAAGAACAACTCCTCAACATTCATCACGAGGAGCCTGAACATCAGGAGAAAATACTGGAAGAATCCCTTAACAACTGGATGGGCGACTTGCCGCAAATCGACGACATCACTGTCTTAGGTATCAAAATCACTCCCGATCTTCTTAACATCCAGGTCTCCTAAACTCAATTTGAACATTCGTTCCCTGAGATTGTTTTGTACTGCGGACTAATGGGATGAAATGTAATGACTGATCCGAGAAACAGACAGTATACCAATGGAGATATTACTGTATTCTGGGTACCCTCCAAATGCATCCATGCCACCACCTGTTTCAGGGAGTTGATCGAGGTTTTCAATCCAGGCAGAAGACCGTGGGTAAATATGACCGGAGCCCCTTCAAGGCGAATCAGCGAGGTGGTGAATAAATGTCCTACTCAGGCTATTACCTGGAAGTACAACAGAGAATTAACGGAAGCAGAACTGGCAGCACAAAGGCAGGTGGCCAGTGAGGAAGTGAATCCCGAAACTCTCACCGGTTACAAAGAATCTGCAGGGATAGATAGTCGGCCCGAGAAAGAGACCAGGATCAAGCCAACCAACATCAGGATCATGAAAGATGGGCCACTGGTTGTGGATGGCAAATTCACCACCATTGGGGCCGACAACCGGGAGATGAAACGTGTTCCGATGACCTCCTTTTGCCGGTGTGGAGGCTCCATGAATATGCCTTTTTGCGATGGGACTCATCGAAAAATCGGTTTCGAAGAATAAATAACAAGATCATGGATGAGATCAATACCGTATTTAAAGTATTTGAAGGAGGTCCGCTTGAAGTGAGCGGAAATTTCCGGCTGGTCGACTCATCGGGTAAGATCGTGGAAACCGGTGAGGAGGTCTATTTGTGCCGGTGCGGGGCATCTGCCAACAAACCGTTTTGTAATGGTACCCACAAGCGTATCGGTTTCTCCGGCTGAACCCTTTGTTAATTCTATTACCTTTGCAGCATGTCTGCTATCCAGGTATATTCAGAAATTGGCGAATTACAGGGGGTAATCCTCCATCCACCAGGCCCTGAGGTGGAGAATATGACACCTAAAAATGCAGAAAGGGCGCTCTACAGCGATATCCTAAACCTGGCCGTAGCCAGGCGAGAATACAATCAACTGGAGTGCCTTCTGGAAAAACTGGTTCCCACATTCAGGGTACAAGACCTTCTGAAGGATATCCTGAGATCCAGTGAGATCCGTGAAAAGATCGTCAAAAGAGCGTGCTACAATGAAGGTCAGCCCAAGCTTATCAATAAACTCCTTGATCTGAATACAAACCAGCTGGCCAAGAAGCTGATCCAGGGTGTTCCCCTGGAGCGGACCACATTGACCGGGTACCTCAGCAATGAGCACTACTCTTTGCGTCCTCTCCATAACTTCTTTTTCACCAGGGATGCCTCTGTGGCCATAGGTGACCGTGTACTTATCTCCCGGATGGCTAACCGGGTACGAGACAGGGAAGCACTTATCATGCAAGCCATATTTGATTACCATCCCCGTTTCAGGGTCCAGACGGTCAACCCGGGTGAAGAAATCCAGGAAAAGAATAGCCTCTCCATTGAAGGAGGAGATCTGCTTGTTGCAGCTGAACACATCACACTGGTTGGATTGGGAACACGTACCACTTCAAGGGGAATCGATTACCTGGTCAACAGCCTTATTGGCAGAAAAGAGAAGCACCATGTGCTGATCCAGGAACTTCCCTCCTCTCCGGAATCTTTCATTCACCTGGATATGGTATTCACCCTTCTGGATCATGATTCATGTATGGTATATGAACCCCTTATCCTGAAATCCAATAAATATCAAACCATTCAGATAGATATTGACAACGGAAAAGTGGTATCCATAAGAAACGTGGAGAACCTGGTGAGTGCTCTTGCATCATTGGGAATGGACCTGAAACCCTCCTATTGCGGCGGTCAGAAAGAGGCCATGGCCCAGGAGCGTGAGCAATGGCACAGCGGAGCTAACTTTTTTGCTGTGGGGCCGGGTAAACTCATCGGTTATAACCGAAACGTTCATACTCTGGAGAACCTGCACCTATCGGGTTATGAGGTCATCAAGGCAAGAGATGTCTCAGACGGCATCGTTGATCTGTCCGGAATAGAAAAATATGTACTCACCATTGACGGAGCTGAACTCTCCCGTGGTGGAGGTGGAGTAAGATGCATGACCATGCCCTTTCACAGAGTTAGATAGAAAATGCATACATTTATCCCTAAAGTTGATCCCATGCAAAAACACGCCTGGTTCCTGTGTATTATTTTCGTGTTGACGTCTCTTTCATCTGTCGCTCAACAGAATTTTGCCAGCATATCTTTTGGCGCAGCCTTACCTCAGGGTGATTACGGCGCCACAGAGGATCTGGCTACCAGCGGTTATGCCAGGCCTGGAGGAGCCATTAAATTTGATGCAGGTTACTTTCCAGTCTCCTATGTGGGGATAGCAGGTTCATTCTCTTTTGGATCGAACTTTGCATTTCGCGACTCCTTGCTGAATGACATGACTACCCACATTGTGGAGAATGCATACACCATACAGGATATTCCAGGTTATGCCGATACCCATTATGGCTCGGGATTCTGGAATTATATTAACCTATTCATGGGACCTCTCTTTTCGGTAAGGGCATCGCATAAACTTTATGTGGATTTCAGAGCATTGGCCGGATTGAGTATACTTCGACCACCTGATCAGGATCTGAACATTAGCTATGACAATACAGAGATCTCGGCTCATACCACCAGGAACATGCTCGCATTCGGATATGGAGGCAGCACATACCTGAGGTATTCACTGAATTCAGGTATGGCTTTGAAACTAGGTGCTGATTTTTACCAGAGCAAGGCTACCTATGAATACACCTTCGAAATTTCCTCTTTAACAGCAGATGAAGTCCCACCCATTAAGTCAGATTTTTTTCTGCGCACCCTGGAACTCACAGCAGGGCTGGCTTACTCTTTTTAGAACCTGAATACGAGAATACTCCTCTTTAACACATATACCACTGATGGTTAAAGAGGAATTTCTACAGTATATCTGGATGCATAGACTGGTCAAAAGCGTCAAGCTGACAACGACCTGTGGAAAAAGGGTGGATATCATTCATGCCGGGGAGATGAATTATCACGCCGGTCCGGATTTTTTTAACGCCAGGCTCAGGATCGACCACCTGATTTGGGCCGGGAATGTGGAGATTCACCTCATTGCATCTGATTGGTTCAAACATGGTCATCATCTGGATCCGGCCTACAACAATGTGATCCTGCATGTGGTAGGTGAATTTGATTGCGACATATGCAACAGCCAGGGTCACCGAATTCCCTCTCTGGTGCTGGAATATCCGAAACATCTGTTTTCGAAATACATGACTCTGCATTTGACGGACAGCTGGTTACCATGCAGTTCACTCATCAGGGAGGTACCCCCTGGAATAATGCATCGCTGGCTATCACATCTTCAGTCTGAGCGGGGTTTCCACAAAAGTGAAAGGATCCGTAGGGCACTTCTTCAGAATAGGCTGGATAAGGATGTCATCTTTTATAGAGTGCTGGCATCGGGTTTTGGCTTACCTATCAACAGCCTTCCCTTCGAATGGGTAGCATCCACTATTCCCTATCACCTGATAGTTGATCTCAGGAATGACATCGCAGGACTAGAAGCTCTTCTGTTCGGTCAATCGGGATTTCTGGATTCCGTGAAAGGTACCTGCTCCTATCGGTCTACACTGTTTCAAAACTACACAGAGCTCAGAGGCCCTCTTTCTGTTAAACCTGTTCCCCTTCACCTCTGGAAATTTCTAAGATTGCGACCCGCTTCATTCCCAACACTCAGGATATCCCAGTTTGCTTCCCTTGTCCATACTAGTTTTCCAATGACCGAATCCATACTTAACACCTCCTCACTTAACGAGATGGAACAGCTGTTTTCAGCCAGGGCCAGCGAATACTGGAATACCCATTACACATTCGGAAAATGCTCTCCTGAATCTGAAAAGAAACTGGGATATCAATTTAAACACACTCTGATGATAAATGTGGTGATTCCTTTCCTTCAGGCTGTGGGTAAAGCTGAAGGAGAGAATAGTATTCTCCGGCGGGCAGCGGATATGCTCTCAGCTCTGGAAGCAGAATCCAATTACATTATCAAAAAATGGATTAAATTTGGACTCAAACCAAAAAGCGCAACAGAAAGTCAGGCATTGCTGCACCTTTACAATACCTATTGCAAACAAAAACGATGTATGGATTGTCAGATAGGTGCAACTCTTCTAACCTCAACTTCTCATGAAGCATAAAAGTCTGAAGCATATTTATTTTACTCTTGCACTGCTCCTTATTGTCGTTACCATAGGATCGGTTGGATACAGAATGCTTGGATTTACAGTTCCGGAAGCCATCTATCAGACCATTATCACCATGGCGACTGTGGGATTTGAAGAGGTACACCCGCTGGACAACCGGGGAATGTGGTTCACTTCGATCCTGGTGATTTTTTCCATTGGAATTTTTGCCTATGCAGTTTCGACCCTCACTCGATTTATTGTGGAAGGCGTATTCAGAAATACATTTAAAGACAACAAAGTGAAAAGAAAGATCGACAGACTCTCCGGCCATGTAGTGATCTGCGGATATGGACGGAACGGTAAACAGGCCACTGCTGAACTCATGGAGCATAATGTACCTACAGTGGTGATTGAAAAGAACAGTGAAATTATACAATCCTTAAGGGTGATTCCTGGAATGCTCTATGTGGAGGGTGGTGCAGATGATGAGGAGGTACTTAAGCAATCCAATCTGAAAAATGCACAAGCATTGATCACCACGCTGCCGGAGGATGCTGATAATCTGTTTGTGGTGCTTTCAGCGAAAGATATTAATCCCGATCTCAAAATCATCTCCAGGGCATCAGTAGTCAACTCCGATGTGAAACTCAAACGGGCGGGTGCTACCAATGTGATCATGCCGGATAAGATCGGGGGACAACGAATGGCCAAGCTTGTGGCTCAACCCGACATTGTGGAATTCGTGGATTATATGTTGTTGCAAAGTATGGAGCACGTGGTACTCGAACTAATCTCATGCGATAAGATCGCAGCGAGTTTTACTGGAAAATCCATTCGGGAACTGGATATCCGAAATGAATCGGGAGCCAATATCATTGGTATGAAGCGTCTGGATGAATCATTCCTGATCAATCCGGAACCTGATACCACCCTGAATCCTTCTGACAGACTTTTCGCACTGGGTACAAGGAAACAGATCAACCACCTGATCGATCTTATTACCGAGGGTATGGGAGAAAAAATCTGACCTGCATGCATCTTTCAATGCTTTGATTTTCTGAATGGTTAGCCCAACGAAAATCTTAAGATTTCCATGTTGTCAAATCAAAAAAAATAAATATCTTTGCAACTCGATTTTTGAAACAGATTTTATATAGTAGAAAACAGGATGTATTTAACAACGGAGAAGAAGAAGGAAATCTTCAAGAAGTATGGCAAATCAGAAGCTGATACAGGATCAGCTGAAGGCCAGATTGCAATTTTTACCACCAGGATCAATCACCTGACCCAGCACCTGCTGACCAATAAAAAAGATTACAGCACGCAGAGAGCCTTGCTCAAGCTTGTAGGAAAGCGGAGGAAATTGCTTGATTATCTCAAAGAGAAAGATATTGAGAGATATCGCGCAATTATCAAGTCTCTGAAAATCAGAAAATAAAAAAATAGTATTACGAGAAAAGGCAATTGTTCGATTGCCTTTTTTTGTATTCATAGAATGTTAATTATTCATTATGTCGAAACCAGAAGTTATACAAGAAATAATCGACCTGGGTGATGGTCGTACAATATCACTGGAAACAGGAGTACTTGCCAAACAAGCTGACGGATCAGTGATGGTAAGAATGGGAGATACCATGATGCTGGCTACCGTAGTCAGTGCGAAAGAAGCTAAAGAGGATGTGGATTTCATGCCTCTTTCAGTGGATTACAAAGAGAAATATGCAGCACTGGGTAAATTCCCCGGTGGATTTTTAAAGCGTGAAGCCCGGCCCTCGGATTACGAGATATTGATTGCCAGGTTAGTGGACAGAGCACTCCGTCCCCTATTCCCTGAGGATTACCATGCGGATACCTTTGTCAACGTTACCTTGATGTCTGCAGAGACAGAAACTCCTCCGGATGCATTGGCCGGTTTGGCTGCTTCAGCCGCACTGGCGGTTTCAGATGTTCCTTTTAACGGTCCCATCGCTGAAGCTCGAGTGGCCAGGGTAGATGGAGAACTGGTGATAAATCCTACCTTTTCTCAACTTGAGAGAGCAGATATAGAGATCATTGTAGGTGCCACAAAGGAAAATATCCTGATGGTGGAGGGTGAGATGAATGAGGTGACTGAAGCCGAGATGCTGGAGGCCATCAAGTTTGCTCACGACGCTATTAAATCCATGTGTGATGCTCAACTGGCCCTTTCCAAGAAAACGGGGAAAGAGGAAAAACGGGAGTATTGTCACGAAGTCAATGATGAAGATCTGAAAAAGCGCGTTTGGGATGAAACCTACAAGGCGGCTCATAAAATTGCCAGTTCGGCTATCGATGACAAACATGAGCGCAGTGAATCCTTTGCTAAAGTAAAGGAAGATTTCCTGTCCAAATTGATTGAGGAGGCCGGAGAAGAGGTTGAAGTGAATGAAATGCTTGTTAGCAAGTATTACCATGACGTGGAGAAAGAAGCAGTTCGCCGGGTTATTCTTGACAATGGTGTCCGGCTTGATGGCAGGAAGACCGATGAAATTCGACCCATTTGGTGCGAAGTGGATTACCTGCCCTCAGCTCACGGCTCAGCAGTCTTTACCAGAGGTGAAACCCAATCTATTACCACCGTTACACTGGGCACTAAAATGGATGCTAAAATCGTCGACGACGTACTAAAAAAGGGAACTGAGAAATTCCTGCTGCATTATAATTTCCCTCCATTTTCCACGGGCGATGCAAGACCATCCAGGGGTACAAGCCGCAGAGAAGTGGGGCACGGAAACCTGGCCCACAGAGCGTTGAAAGGGATGCTCCCTGATGAGGACCAGAATCCCTATGCCATCCGGGTAGTATCTGATATCCTGGAATCAAACGGATCTTCTTCCATGGCCACTGTATGTGCAGGTACGCTTGCATTGATGGATTCAGGTGTTCAGATCCGAAAGCCAGTTTCGGGGATTGCCATGGGACTGATCACCGATAAGGATTCAGAAAAGTTCGCGGTACTTTCCGATATCCTGGGAGATGAAGACCACCTGGGTGATATGGACTTCAAAGTTACCGGAACCCGAGACGGGATTACAGCTACCCAGATGGATATCAAAGTAGAGGGCCTTTCCTATGAGATCCTCTCTCAGGCACTGGAACAGGCAAAAAATGGCAGACTCCATATTCTTGATGTGATGAAGGAAACCTTAGCCGAACCCAATCCTGACTTCAAACCGCATACTCCAAGGATTGAAAGAATCGAGATTCCCAAGGATATGATTGGTGCAGTAATTGGTCCGGGTGGAAAAGTAATCCAGGAAATACAGGCTGAGACTAACAGCACCATCACCATCGAAGAGATTGACAATTTAGGATTGGTGGATGTGTTTGCTGTGGATAAAGCAGCCATCAATGCAGCCATGGATTGGATCAAAGGGATAGTTGCTGTTCCGGAAGCAGGAGAAGTGTATAAGGGTAAAGTGAAGACCATTACCAATTATGGAGCTTTTGTGGAAATCCTTCCAGGAAAAGATGGCCTTCTTCATATTTCTGAGATCGAATGGAGAAGATTGGAAAAGGTGGAAGAGGTATTAAAGGAAGGCGATGAGGTGGAAGTAAAGCTCCTTGCCATTGACGAGAAGAACGGAAAACTCAAGTTATCCAGAAAGGCGCTGCTGCCCAGACCGGAAAAGAATAATTAACTGATCACACCCCGCAGCTCACCTGCGGGGTTTTTTTATGAAATCACACCAATAGGCTATGAAGAAACTACTTTTCATCACTTTAACACTAATCGGTATGGGTTGCACACAGCGAACAGCCTTTATATATCCAGAAACTGCTCAAATGGATGTGGTGGACAACTATCATGGAACTGAGGTTCCTGATCCATACCGCTGGCTGGAGGATGACATGTCTGAAGAAACAGCCCAGTGGGTCAAAAAACAGAACCAGATTACATTCGACTACCTGGAGAAGATACCTTTCCGGAATGCATTGAAGGATCGCATGACTGATATGTGGAATTATGCAAAAATGGGGATACCCGAAAAGAAGGGAGACCTCTATTTTTACAGTTATAATTCCGGGCTTCAAAACCAGAGTACAATTTATGTGAAGAAAGATCTAAGCGCAGCAGGAAAGGTCTTTTTAGATCCTAATGCATTTTCAGAAGATGGAACTGTGGCTCTTTCTGCGTTCAGCGTTTCCAACGACACAAAGTATGCGGCATACGGCATCTCAAGGGGAGGGTCTGACTGGAAAGAGTTCTTTGTAAGGGATATTGAAACCGGAAAAGACCTGGATGACCATATTGAGTGGATTAAATTCTCAGGGATATCCTGGTACAGGGAGGGATTCTTCTACAGCCGCTACGATGCACCCGGTGAAGGGGATGAGTTAAAAGCTGAGAATAAGAATTCCAAGGTCTTCTACCACCGGGTGGGAACTCCCCAGTCGGAAGATATACTGATACATAAAAATGATAAGGAACCCGATTGGGGCTATAGCCTGAATGTCACTGAGGATGAACAGTATATGATACTGTACGTTACTGAGAGCACAAGTGGAAATGCGTTGGCATTCAGCAAAGCCGGCTTGGAAGAGTCATCCTTTACATGGCTGGATAAAGATTTCGATAACGATTATGTGGTGGTGGGAAATGAAGGATCGGTGCTCTTTGTGCTCACAAATCTTGAAGCACCGAAGTATAAACTGGTCGGCATTGACCTGAACAATCCTGCCCGGGAGAACTGGGCAGACGTTCTTCCCGAGCATGGAAAGAATGTGCTGGAATCGGTTTCACTGGCTGGTGGTAAAATCATAGCCACTTACATACAGGATGCCTATAACATGGCCTCAGCACACCAGTTGGACGGGACACTTCTTCATGAGGTTACACTTCCGGGTATTGGGTCCATTGAAGGTATTGAAGGAAAGAAGAGTGAGCCTATTGCGTTTTACGGCTTCTCCTCTTTCAACTATCCTTCCACCCTCTTCAAATATAATATTGAAGAGAATCATTCGGAGATCTGGTATGCCCCCGAGGTTGATTTTGCCGCCACAGATTATGAAACCAAGCAGGTATTTTACAGCAGCAAGGACGGGACAAAGGTACCCATGTTCATCGTCCATAAAAAAGGTCTGGAGCTGGATGGTAACACACCCACACTCCTTTATGCATATGGCGGCTTTAACATTACCCAATCACCCTATTTCAGTACGGCACGCGCTATCTGGCTGGAACAGGGAGGAGTATTTGCATTGGCCAATATCAGAGGCGGTGGTGAATATGGAGAAGAGTGGCACATGGCAGGCACTGTGCTGAAGAAACAGAATGTTTTCGATGACTTCATAGCTGCTGCGGAATACTTGCAGGATAATAACTATACATCAAATAAGCGCCTGGCCATCTATGGAGGCTCTAACGGGGGACTCCTTATAGGAGCTGTGATTAACCAGAGACCTGACCTGTTTGCTGCTGCCATACCCATGGTGGGAGTCATGGACATGTTACGTTTCCATAAGTTCACCATTGGCCGGTACTGGACCGTTGACTATGGTTCCTCAGACGATAAGGAACAATTCGAGTACCTCCTGGGATACTCTCCACTGCACAACATTTCAGAGGAGAAAGAGTACCCGGCTGTTCTGGTAACCACTGGTGACCATGACGACCGGGTTGTTCCTGCTCATTCCTTCAAATATATAGCCACGCTTCAGGAAAAATACCAGGGCGACAATCCTGTCATGATCCGTATCAATACGAATGCGGGTCACGGTGCAGGGAAACCCACAGCCAAGGTTATTGAAGAGTACTCGGATGTCTGGACTTTCATCTTCAAAAAACTCGATTTTACCCCTCGGCTTTAACTGGTCTATATCCGGGAATAGAGGAGCTCTAAAAAAAAGACGAAAAAATTGGCCCGGTTTACCTCAAACCCGGTAAGTTTTATTTATTTTAATGGTTCCTAACCTGCTTTTATAAGTTATTGAAATATAATTATTTAGTCATTGAGGGCAATATTGGGGCCGGTAAGACCAGTCTGGCTACACAGTTGGCTGAAGAATCAGACAGCCGACTGATCCTGGAACAATTCAGTGACAATCCCTTCCTGGCCAAATTCTACGACGATCCGGAGAGATATGCATTCCAGCTGGAGCTCTCATTCTTGTCGGAAAGGTACCATCAGATCAAAACAGAACTGACCCAGCCCGATCTTTTCGGGCAGACTGTGATAAGTGATTACTACCTTGCCAAATCATTCATTTTCAGCAAGCATAACTTAAAAGATGATGAGATGGTACTTTTTGAAAAGCTGTTCTCTATCATTAACCTTCAGGTACCACGGCCTGATCTTTATGTGTATCTGCATCTTCCTGTGGAGAAGCTGATGGAGAATATAATTACTAGGGGGCGGTCCTATGAAAGGAATATCAAAGCCGGGTATTTGAAAGAAGTGCAGGATGGCTATTTTGGTTTTTTCAAATCCCAGACCGATTTAAAGATTGTTGTGATCGATACCAGTAATATCGATTTTGTGAATAAGAAGGCAGACTTTCAACAAATTAAAAAGCTTATATTTAGTGGAGATTTCAAGCCAGGAATGAATATGCTTATTTTGTAACTATATTGGGCAATACACGTATAATTCTTTATTTTTTTCAAAAACATTATTAAGTTTGCACTAGTAAATCGAATATCCACTAAAAACATTAAATATTAAACTAATATCCAGAATGTTATGAAAAACCTCAAAAACCTATCGATTTTTATACTCGCAGCAGCGGTACTTAGCAGTTGCGGTGGTCTCAACAAGATGGTCAAAGAAGCAGACCAGGTGAGCTACCAGGTGACTCCTGAAGTACTCGAAATGCATGGTGGAGAAGTGGATGTAACTGTTGACGTAAATTATCCTGCGAAGTATTTCAACAAAAAGGCTATTGTTACCCTTACTCCCGTCCTGAAATATGAAGGTGGAGAGAAGGAACTTGAACCTCTGGTACTCCAAGGGCAGGATGTTACTGAGAACAACAAACCCATCAGTTTTGACAACGGAGGTAAAGCAAGCCTCTCAAAAACTTTTGAGTATGAAGATGTGATGATGAGGTCTGAACTTTATGTAAGCGCAACTGCTGCCATTAAGGATAAGACAGCAGACCTGGGTGACCTGAAACTGGCCGATGGGATCATTGCCACACCACAGATGGTTTACAAGGATCCAAAAGTGCTGTTCTTTAAAGACAACTTTCAGCAGATTGTCCCCAAAGCTTATGACGCCGACATCAAGTATGTGATCAACAGGGCTGATGTCCGCAGGTCAGAAATGGGTAAAGATGAGATTGCCAAGCTGAATGAAGTCATCAAGAAGACGGATGAGAATGAAAGGCTTGAGCTAAAAGGACTGGAGATTTCAGCTTATGCTTCCCCTGATGGAGAACTTGACCTCAACACCAGGCTTGCAGGCAAGCGGCAAAAATCAGCTGAAAAGTACCTGTCGGGCCAATTGAAAAAAGCCGAGGTGAAAATCGCTGAAGAACTGATGAGCATGCTTTCCACTCCTGAAGACTGGGAAGGATTTAAGAAAGCCATGGAAGAATCAGAAATTCAGGACAAAGAAATGATCCTTAGGGTACTGAGCATGCATTCAGATCCAGTGGTTCGCGAGCAGGAAATCAGAAATCTTTCTGCAGCCTTTGAAGTCATCGCTGAAGAGATCCTTCCCCAGCTGAGAAGATCCAAGTTCACTGTGAATATGGAACACATCGGATGGAGTGATGATGAACTCAAAGCTCATTGGACAAGCAAACCAGATACACTCACACTGGAAGAGCTCCTTTATACTGCTACCCTAATGGATGATAAGGAGACCAAGCTGGCCATCTATAAGAAGTCTGCTGAAGTTGCCCCCAAGTGTGTTCGCGCACATAACAACATGGGTGCCATTCTTTTCAAGTTAGGAAAACTGGACGAGGCTGAAGCTGCATTCAATGATGCTAAAGCACTAAAAGATCATGATATTATTAATAACAACCTGGGTGCCATTGCATTGAAGAAAGGTGAAGTAGCAGCTGCTAAAGAAGCCTTTACTGCTTCATTGGGTGCAGGTCCCAAAGTGAACTACAACCTGGGTATTGTAAATATCATCGAAGGTGATTACGAAGCAGCTGTGAACTACTTTGGCAGTGAGCCTTCTTATAACTCTGCATTGGCCAAATACCTGAAAGGTGACGACGAAGGTGCATGGAGAACTGCAGCTAACCTGGATCAGGATTCACCCTATCGCAGCTACCTCCTAGCAGTAATTGCTGCCAGCCAGGACAAGCCGGAAGTGTGCTTAGAGAACCTGAAGAACGCGGTTTCAACTTGCAAAGATCCGCAAATGATGAAAGATCACGCCAAAAAAGATCTTGAGTTTGCAACATTGTGGGAAGAGGCTGGATTTAAAGCTATCGTTGAGTAAGAGATTGAAACATCATACAGAAAACCGTCCCGATCCCCGGGGCGGTTTTTTTTTGTTACATTCACGTATCAATTCTCCTTTCCTATGAGATCCACACTATATCAAATTGTAGTCTGGCTGGCGCTACCGCTGATCGGTTGCACCCATCCATCAGAATTCAACGAAATTGATATCCCCGGAGTCAGTAAGCCGGTTATTTCCCTTAATGGAACATGGAAGTTCGCCCTGATCCCCCCGGAGAAACATTGGGAAAATAGTATTGATTTTCAACATTGGTCTGATATTCAAGTGCCCGGAGAGTGTCAGATGCAAGGATTCCCAATTACACACGACCAGCCATTTGTCTATAAGAAGCAGTTTGATGTTCCTGACGATTTTGATGGATCACAAATCCATTTGAAGTTTTACGGAGTGTACAGTTATGCCCGGGTTTGGGTAAACGGACATTTTATCCGTGACCATTACGGCGGGTTTACAAAATGGAGTTGCAACATTACCGAGCATGTAAAGGGTGGGGAATCAGCCACTCTGACGGTGGAAGTAATGGACCGTAGTGACGATATTTCCTATGGAAGTGGATATGCCAAGCACCAGATTGGCGGGATATTACGGGATGTGGAACTGGTTGCTATACCCAATCAGCATTTCAGACAGCTTCATTTTGAAACGAACCTGGATGCACAATACGAACATGCAGATTTGAAGATTTTTTATGAGCTGAGTCAGGATACTCCTGTCCGGGCAAAAATTGAGATCCTGGATAGTGAACATAAATCGATAAAGCGTGTAGACGAAAAGTTACTGCTTAGGGAAGGTGAACTAATCCTCCCCGTTACAAGCCCTGAAAAATGGGATGCCGAGCATCCCAACCTCTATACCCTTGTAATCACCCTCTATGAAGATGGAAAGGAGCTATATAAAATGTCAGATAAGATCGGATTCCGGGAAGTTGTCGTGAAGGGTAATCAGTTACTGGTTAATGGTAGGCCCATCAAACTTCGGGGGGCATGTCGACATGATATTCATCCCACATTGGGACGTATGACCACACCGGAATACGACAAAAAAGATGTACTACTTGCCAAAGAGTGCAACATGAACTTCATCCGGACTTCCCACTATCCCCCTTCCGAAGCTTTTCTGGACTATTGTGATGAATATGGCATTTACGTGGAAGATGAAACGGCTGTTTGTTTTGTAGGTTCGCATCGAACCAAAGCATATCGTGCCACCGGCGCTTCTCAGAACAGTGAAGAATTCACTTCACGCTATCTGTCTCAACTGGAGGAAATGGTTCAAAACCATCGCAACCATCCCAGTATCATCATCTGGTCCATTGGCAATGAAAATGTGTTTGGAGAAAACTTCCTTGCATCCTTTAACTGGGTAAAATCTCACGACAGTTCCCGTCCTGTCATTTACAGTTATCCCGGCCAGGTTCCGGATAGCCTGAATATGTATGAAATTTTAAGTATGCACTATCCAAGCTGGCGTGGTGACCTGAATCAATATGGTATCTCCACAAATCGCTTTGAATCGGAAGAGATGCCGGTGCTATTTGATGAGTGGGCACATGTGGCCTGTTATAACAATTTTGAACTGAAAGAGGATCCCAACGTTCGAAATTTCTGGAGCCAAAGCCTCGACAGCATGTGGACCTACACTTTTGAAGCTGACGGTGGACTGGGGGGAGCCATCTGGTGCATGCTGGATGAGACTTTTATGTTACCGGAAGATCTGCCGGGCTACAATGAGTGGTGGGGTATTCTTGATAAAAATGTTATCCCCGCAACATACATGGGTCCCTGTGTTGGCTATGGTGAATGGGGGATTGTGGATACCTGGAGACGTAAGAAGCCAGAATTCTGGGGTGTAAAAAAGGCCTATTCACCCACTAAGGTTAAAGTGAAGCATATTGATGTTTTTGAACCTTTTGAAGAGTTGATCATTCCGGTACAAAACCGATTTGACCATACCCACTTCAACGAGTTGAAAATAGCCTGGAACTATGAGAATCAATCCGGTGTATTGAACGAAGTTAACCTGGCTCCGCACGAGGAGGGTGAACTGGTGTTTCCGGGACTCGGGTGGAAAAGGGGGACAAAACTGAATATCCGTTTTTTCCAGAACGATACGCTGTTAGTGGATGAATTCAACATCTCACTTGGAACCAGGATGATTTACCAGCCAGAATGCAGAAGCGGCAACCTGAGCATACATGAGGAGGAGGGAAAGATATCTATTAGAGGAAATGATTTTCAGCTTGAAGTGAATAAAAGCAAGGGCTTGCTTGAGAACTTGATCATAAACGACAAAGTGGTGGTGAAATCTGGGCCCTATTTACACCTCCGGCTTCCTGCAGAAAGAATTCAATATTCCACCATAGTCATGAAAAACTATGCAGAAGACTGGAAATGCCATGATTTCAGATTTGAACTGAATCAGGGAGTGGCCACACTTCATACGGAAGGAAGTTATAATCAGATAAAAGCACACTTTACCATTCAGATCGATGAGAATGGGATATTTCAGATTGCATATGAAGCCGATCACTCCCTGGAGGAGAAAACCATCCAGGAAGTCGGGCTGACATTTATTACCGGCAACTCCTTCTCGAAGATAACCTGGGATAGAAACCCTTATTTCACAGCCTATCCCGAATCTCATTTGGGCGCAGCCCTTGGAGAGGTAGATCTGAGTGTTAGACCGGAAATGGGGTATCGAGTAAAACCAAACCACAATTGGGAAATGGACTCCAAAGGGTTCTACTATTTTGGATTGGATGAGGAACTGCCTTACACTCATGTGGCACGTTCACTGAAGGAGAATATCTACACCTACGCTTTGTTATCAGGGGCAACTACAAAATTAGAGGTGTTTTCAGATGGCACCCAAGCCTGCAGATTTGACCATTTGGATGGTGAGAACAGATTAATTGTGAATGACCAATGGGACTATAACAGCTTGCTCTGGGGGAATTATATGAAGCAGGTTCCCTTGGAGAAATCCCTTCGGGGTCATGTGACCTTCTCTGCTACCCTTTGAAGAGCGAATAGTGACGGAATACTTCCCAGATGACGATACCTGCGGCAACTGAAATATTGAGCGAATGTTTGGTACCATATTGAGGGATCTCCACACACTGATCGCAGAGGTCGATCACCTTTTGATCTACACCCCTCACCTCGTGTCCGAAAACCAGTGCATATTTCTGATCGGGATGGATCTGTAGCTGTTCAAGTGAGACTGAACCTTCCACCTGTTCCACAGCTACTATCTTGTATCCCTCCTCTTTCAGATTCAAAATAGTTGATGTGGTCTCCTCCTGGTACTCCCAGCTGACAGACTCAGTAGCCCCAAGGGCTGTTTTGTGAATTTCCCTGTGTGGTGGTGTCGAGGTAATGCCGCACAAAATGATGCCTTCAAGCCGAAATGCATCCGATGTTCGGAATAAGGATCCTATGTTATTCTGACTGCGGATATTATCCATAACAACCCTTACAGGTATCTTCCTGGATGTTTTGAACTCTTCCACAGTAAGCCTTTCCAACTCCTCATTCATTAACTTCCTCATGATCTAAATTTTCAGCGAAATTACACATTTAGGTATTATCTTCCACTTTCAACTTTCGCACTTATTGCTAATTTTGTATGTGAGAGTGGAGCGATTACATCTGCTCTCAATTTTTTAATTATTTTTTCAGATAATTACAAACATTTTGGCAGATGAACATTCATGAATTCCAGGGTAAACAAATCCTGAAACAATTTGGAGTAGCTATTCCCTACGGTGAAGTGGCACACACACCAGAAAGAGCATACGAAGCAGCTCAGCGCATCAAAGCAGAGACCGGTGCCGATACATGGGCAGTAAAAGCTCAGATACACGCCGGAGGACGAGGGAAAGGAGGTGGAGTTAAAATTGCCAAATCGTTGGATGAGGTAAAAGCTCATGCGAAAGCGATCCTTGGAATGACCCTGGTGACTCATCAAACAGGACCTGAAGGAAAAGTGGTCCACAAGGTATTGATCGAACAAGGGATTTACTACCCGGGGGAGTCTGAACCGCAGGAGTACTACATGAGTGTACTACTGAACCGTGAAACAGGGAAGAACATCATCATGTATTCCACTGAAGGGGGAATGGACATTGAGGCTGTTGCGGAAAAGACTCCACACCTGATATTTAAAGAGGAAATCGATCCTTCAACCGGCATTCAAGCTTTTCAGGCTAGACGTATAGCATTCAACCTGGGATTATCGGGACAGGCATTCAAAGAGATGGTGAAATTTGCCACTGCCCTCTATTTGGCTTATGACAAATCGGATGCTTCACTTTTTGAAATCAATCCCGTCTTTAAGACTTCCGATAACAGGATCATGGCTGCCGATGCCAAAGTGAACATTGACGACAATGCACTCTACAGGCATTCGGACTATGCAGCGCTAAGGGACCTAAATGAAGAAAATCCCACCGAAGTGGAAGCGGGAAAGTTTAACCTGAATTTCATCAAACTGGATGGCAACGTGGGGTGCATGGTAAATGGAGCTGGTCTGGCCATGGCAACCATGGACATTATCAAACTCTCGGGAGGTGAACCGGCCAACTTTCTCGATGTGGGTGGCACGGCCAATGCACAAACCGTAGAAGCAGGATTCAGGATCATACTTAAGGATCCCAATGTGAAAGCGATCCTGATTAACATATTCGGAGGTATTGTGCGTTGTGACCGCGTGGCTGATGGAGTAGTAGAGGCCTACAAGACTATTGGAGAGATCGATATTCCGGTGATTGTCAGGTTACAGGGAACCAATGCTGAAGAGGCAAAGGTGATTATCGATAATTCGGGGCTTAAGGTCCATTCAGCCATCACACTTGAAGAAGCTGCCGGCAAAGTGAAAGAATTAGTAAGCTAAAGAAGGTTTTTATTCTTGAGTGTCACCTCCATTTGTTTCTGAAGCGTAGAAGCCTCCTGACGGGCAGCCTCTTCAAATTTATTCGTTACATCGGCATACAGGATCGATCTGCTGGCATTGACCAATAGTCCGCAACGATCGTTCATTCCCAGTTCTGCTACATCATAAAGGCTTCCACCCTGACTCCCGATCCCTGGAATCAACAAGAAATGCTCGGGAATGATCTTCCTGATATGTGTAAGTTCATCGGCTTTGGTTGCACCCACAACATACATAATGTTATTCACGCTTCCCCAACCTGCCGTAGTACTGATCACCTGTTCATACAGTTGCTTCTCCCCTTTCAATTCAAGCTGCTGAAAATCCTTCGATCCCTCGTTAGAAGTGAGTGCCAGCAACACTGCCCACTTTCCATCCACCTCCAGGAATGGAGAAATACTGTCGAATCCCATGTAGGGAGAGAGAGTGATGGCATCACAATCGAGGGTTTTGAAATAGGCTGTGGCGTACTTACGTGATGTATTGCCAATGTCGCCCCTTTTGGCGTCGGCAATAATAAACAGATCGGGATATTGCTTTCTCAGATATGTAATGGTCATTTCCAGACTCATGTACCCCGCGGCCCCCATACTTTCATAAAAGGCCAGATTGGGTTTATATGCCACTGCTAACTCCTCTGTGGCATCAATAATACGTTTATTGAACTCAAATATGGGATATTCGCTATCAAGTAGGATCTTTGGGATTTTCTTATAATCCGTATCCAGCCCCACACAAAGGTAGCTTTTCTTACGCTGGATATTCCTGAATAATTCTTCGGCGTTCATCCTTTGTTAGTTAGTTAGTACCCATCACCCACTTACTCGATCCCGCTTTCTTTCAAGCGTTCTGCATTTTCTGCCACCTGCAGCTTTTCTATCACCTCTTGCAGGTCGCCATTGATAATAGACTGAAGGTTATATAATGTTAAGTTGATCCGGTGGTCGGTTACCCTTCCCTGAGGATAATTGTAAGTTCGAATCTTTGCCGACCGGTCACCGGATGAAACCATGGTTTTTCGCTGGGATGAGATTTCGTCCATCCGTTTCTGGTATTCCAGGCTGTAGAGTCGTGTCTTCAGCTCTTTCATGGCCTTATCCAGATTCTTCAACTGAGACTTCTCATCCTGACAGGTGACTACAATCCCGGTGGGAATATGTGTCAGGCGGATTGCCGAGTAGGTGGTATTGACTGACTGGCCACCCGGACCTGAAGAACAGTAGGTATCCTTCCGGACATCAGATGGATTAACTTCCACATCAAATTCTTCGGCTTCCGGTAGCACAGCTACCGTAGCTGCAGATGTGTGAACCCTCCCCTGTGTCTCCGTCTGGGGTACTCGTTGCACACGATGCACACCTGATTCATATTTCATGATCCCATAGACTCCTTCACCTGCCACGTTCATAATTATCTCCTTGTAACCACCCACTGTACCTTCTGTAAAGCTTGTGGTGGAGACTTTCCACTTTCTCGATTCAAAGAACTTGGTATACATCCGGTAAAGATCCCCTGCAAATATACTGGCTTCATCTCCACCTGTCCCGGCCCTGATCTCCACAATGGCATGTTTTGCATCTTCAGGATCCTTGGGAAGCAGAAGCATCTTTATTTCCTCTTCCAGGGGAATCAACTGCTGCTGATAAAGATCCAGCTCTTCCTTGGCCATCTCCCTGAGTTCCTCATCCTTTTCCTCTGCCAATATTTCCCTTGCGCTATCAATATTGCTTAACAGGTTCCTGTATGAATCAAAAGCTTCAATGACCGGTTCCAGCTGCTTGTACTCTCTGTTCAATTTGACATAGCGGTCCATATCCGAAATCACTGCAGGATCTGTAATGAGCTGTCCCACCTCATCGAATCTGGCTTTCACTCCCTCCAACCTTGTCCTGATCATATTCTCTCCCATACTCTCAAACTTATCTTAATAGACATATTCTCCCAGCTCACCTTTAATAGTAAGCTTTTTTCGATCTGCCGGTTCACAATGGCCCACAACTCTTGCATCTACACGAAATGCTTCAGAGATCTCAATAATGCCCGCTGCAGTACCCGGATCCGTATAGATTTCAAAACGATGGCCCATATTGAACACCTGATACATCTCTTTCCAGGGAGTACCCGACTCCTCCTGTATCATCCTAAATAGAGGAGGAACGGGAAAGAGCTGATCCTTAATAATGTGAACCTCATCGGCAAAATGGAGTACTTTGGTCTGTGCCCCACCCGAGCAGTGGATCATTCCATGGATCTGTTCTCTGTATTGCCTTACTACTTCCCTGATTACCGGTGCATAGGTACGGGTAGGTGATAGAACCAGTTTACCCGCATCCACGCCCACATCTGCAATGGTTTCAGTGAGCGTTTTCTTTCCTGAATAGACCAGTGAAGAGGGGATATCAGGATCGAAACTCTCCGGATATTTTTTTGCCAGATAGCTTCCAAATACATCATGCCGGGCTGATGTAAGACCATTGCTTCCCATTCCCCCATTATAAGCATCCTCATAGCTGGCTTGTCCCGAAGAGGAGAGCCCCACAATGACCTGGCCCGGAAGAATCTTGTTTTCAATGATATCTGAACGTTTTGACCTGGCTACCACCGTTGAATCCACAATGATGGTCCTTACCAGGTCACCCACATCTGCTGTTTCCCCTCCTGTGCTGTATATGGGAATCCCATGATTACGCAGCTCCTCCAGGATCTCCTCTGTTCCATTGATAAGGGCGGAGATTACCTCACCAGGTATCCGGTTTTTATTTCGGCCAATGGTAGATGACAATAATATTTCCCCATTTACGCCTACGCAAAGAAGATCGTCCAGGTTCATCACGATGGCATCCTGAGCAATCCCTTTCCATACCGATAAATCCCCTGTTTCCTTCCAATATACGTAAGCCAGGGATGACTTAGTTCCAGCTCCATCGGCATGCATCACCAGGCAATATGCTGGATCTCCAGTCAACATATCGGGGATTACCTTACAAAAGGCATTAGGAAATAATCCCTTATCCACATGTTTGATAGCCTGGTGCACCTCCTCCTTTCCGGAAGAGACTCCACGTTGCATGTAACGGGATTTGTGATTCACTCGTGATTATTTAGTTTATTCAATGGACGATTCCTCCGGATTAATTTTGCGGAATGTACTCAGTGGATAACACCTTGAACTCGGTGCGCCTGTTTACCTGATGGGCCTTTTCCATAAGTTCGGGACTTTCCAGCTGATTAATAAAACTCTCCGTAAGTACCTCCTCCAGTGACAGGAAGTCGTACTGGGATTTCACTTTATCATCTACCACCTTGGGTTGCGACTCACCATATCCTTTAGCCTGCAGCCTGTCGGTAGCAATGCCCTTTGAGATCAGGTAGTCTACCACAGATTGGGCCCTTTTCTGGGAGAGCTCAATATTATCAGCAGGTGTACCCCTTGAGTCGGTGTGCGACATCAACTCTATAGTAACATTTGGATTGTCATTTAAGGTCTCAACCAGGTTATCCAACGAAACCATAGATTCGGGTCTGAGGTTCCATTTTGCAAAATCATAGAAGATGTTGGGCAGCTCGATGACCTGTGTAGTTGAAGCCAGGTAAATAGTAACCTCAAACTCCTTACTCTGATCCAGTCCCCTCGTAGATTCCCGCTCCTTGCCGTTCAGATATCCAGGCTGACTGGCTATAAAAACATAGTCGGTGCCTGGTTTCAACATAAACCTGAAACTGCCTTCATCACCCGTATTGGACTCCACCGTGATTCCATCGCTTCCAACAGATTTGACAGTGGATCCTGACAAGATCTGATCGGTACGTTCATCTTTAACTACTCCGGTAACAGAAAACTCCAGCGGAGGCAATACAAAGGAAAAAAGCTCATCATTTCCCCTTCCCTTTCTGGATGTGCTGAAAAAACCTCTCTCCACATCAGGTTCAAAGACAATTCCAAAATCATCCTCCGGAGAATTGATAGGAGGCTTCATATTTTCCAGCATCCAGCTGCCTGTCTCATCCAGAGTGGCTTTATAAATATCCAGTCCCCCCAAACCAATCCGGCTATCCGAAGAAAAATAAAGCGTGCCATCACTATGTACAAAAGGATAAAGTTCATTTCCAGGAGTATTTATCTGTTCACCCAGGTTGACAGGTGCTCCCCAATCAGCTCCCTCACTGTCGCGGGAAACCCTCCAAATATCGTTTTCTCCGAGTCCACCCGGCATATCAGATACGAAATAGAGCGTGAGACCGTCCTGTGAAATGGCAGGATGGGCTGTTGAGACACTATCCCCTAAAGCCTCAAATTCTACCTTGGGTTCAGACCAGCTTCCTTGATCGGCCGATGAGGTATAGATCTGGCATCCCAATTGCTGATTCTTACCCTTTTTACACCTGGTGAAATAGAGTGTGGAGTAGTCAGAGGAGATGCAGGGAGTTCCATCCTCAAACTCAGAGTTCAGGCTCTCCACTGGAACAGGTACACTCCATTTCCCCTTACGGTCCATACTGGACGCGAAAATATCTGCAAAGTTCTGTCCGGTAGCTCCGTGTGTGTCGTTACCGGTAGCATCTTCACGTGTTGATGTGAATAACAACTCTGTAGAACCCTCATTGACATAGGCTGGACTAAAATCGCGTTGTCTGGAATTGAAGTAGCGCATATTTTCCACAATATAACCAGTAGGATTTGCCTTCCATGCAATGGCAGCTTCGCAAGACTCAAGTCCAATTCCTCCCCTGGGATCATCCGGAACCAGGTTCTGGTACTTTTTAAACTGCTCTTTTGCCTCTTCATAGTTCTCATTAATAAGCATCACCTGGCCATACCTTAGAAAAATGATAGGATCCTGATAATCCTCGCGAACTGCCTTTTTATACCACAACATGGCAGATCTTGATTCACCCAGTATCCTGTAACAGTCGCCTATTTTATAATAAATGGCCGTCTTCTGTTCCTTATCGACTTTATTATAGGCATTCTTATAGAGATCAATCGCCTCATAATACTCTCCGGCATCGAAAGCTGCCTTGGCCCGCGAGTCTTTCTGCTTCTTCTGAGCACCGACCGGTTGAAGGAACAAGAGGGCAGCCATAGAGGCCAGGAATATGGATTTCAATAGTTTATAATTCATTGATTGCCTTTTTTACAATTGGATAAAATTACCTTTTTTTTCTATGAATATAAAACGGCTATTAACAGTCCAATATTAGGGTCTGTTCCAAATATTACGTAACTAAAGTTTCCTTGTATATAAATTGTTGATAATGAGATAAATAAACCAGGA
>CAZURA010000079.1:0-25874 GCA_964622985.1 uncultured Bacteroides sp.
AGTCAAATTAAAAGAAAAAAAGAAACCGTCTCATGTTGACTTATGAGACGGCTTCCTTTCTGAACCGTTAACCGGTGAGTTTATCTCTATTTTACTTCTTCAAAGTCCACATCAGTCACCTCTCCATCATCCCCTTTGTCAGACGCAGGTTCCTGAGCAGGCTCTCCGCCGGGTTGTGCTTCTCCTCCGGCCTGCTGTTGTGCATTATATATATCCTGAGAAGCAGCTTGCCAGGCAGTATTCAGTTGCTCTGTGGCTTGATCAATAGCAGCCAGATCTTCAGACTTGTGTGCCTCTTTCAAAGCATTCAAAGCCTCTTCAATGGGAGCTTTCTTGTCAGCCGGGATCTTATCGCCAAACTCTTTTAACTGCTTTTCAGACTGGAATACCAGACTGTCGGCATTGTTGAGTTTTTCGATCCTCTCCTTTGCACTCTTGTCGGCCTCTTCATTCTCTTTAGCCTCCTGTTTCATCTTTTCGATCTCTTCGTCAGAGAGTCCGGAAGAAGCCTCGATGCGTATGCTTTGCTCTTTACCTGTTCCTTTATCTCTGGCCGATACATTCAGTATCCCGTTGGCGTCGATATCGAAGGTCACCTCGATCTGTGGGATTCCCCGTGGTGAGGGTGGTATCCCGTCCAGGTGGAAACGTCCGATGGTCTTGTTATCCTTAGCCATGGCTCTTTCGCCCTGCAATACATGGATCTCGACAGAAGGTTGGTTATCTGCCGCTGTGGTAAAGGTCTGGGTTTTTTTAGTGGGAATGGTGGTGTTGGCTTCAATGAGCCTGGTGTTCACACTTCCCATGGTTTCAATGCCCAGTGAAAGAGGAGTAACATCTAACAGAAGTACATCTTTTACCTCACCGGTGAGCACGCCTCCCTGAATGGCAGCACCTACAGCCACTACCTCATCAGGATTCACACCTTTGGAAGGAGCTTTCCCGAAGAAATCTTCAACCACCTTTTGAATGGCTGGTATACGCGTAGATCCACCCACAAGGATTACCTCATTAATTTCATTTGAGGAGAGTCCGGAATCCTGCAATGCAATCTTACAGGGTCCGATAGTTGCCTGGATCAAAGAATCGGCCAAACTTTCGAATTTTGCCCTGGTCAGGCTCTTCACCAGGTGCTTGGGTACCCCGTCAACCGGCATGATGTACGGTAGGTTGATTTCGGTCTGTGTTGCGCTGGAGAGTTCGATCTTGGCTTTCTCTGCAGCCTCCTTAAGGCGTTGCAAGGCCATTGGATCCTTTTTCAGGTCCAGGCCTTCATCCTTTTGAAATTCAGCTGCCAGCCAGTCAATGATCACCTGGTCAAAATCATCTCCCCCTAAATGGGTATCCCCATTGGTCGATTTTACCTCAAATACTCCATCGCCCAGTTCCAGGATGGAAATATCGAAAGTTCCCCCTCCAAGGTCAAATACGGCAATCTTCAGGTCAGTAGTCTTTTTATCAAGACCGTATGCCAATGAAGCAGCTGTGGGCTCATTGATGATCCTTTTGACTTTCAAACCGGCAATCTCGCCAGCCTCCTTGGTAGCCTGACGCTGTGAATCGCTAAAATAGGCTGGTACAGTAATTACGGCATCAATTACTTCATGTCCCAGATAGTCTTCAGCCGTCTTTTTCATCTTCTGGAGAACCATGGCTGAGATCTCCTGAGGTGAATATTTACGGTCTTCGATCTGAACCCGGGGAGTATTGTTTTCTCCTTTCACTACCTTATAAGGCACCCTGGCTATCTCCTTGGACATCCTGTCATGGGTCTCACCCATAAAGCGTTTGATGGAAGAAACAGTTTTTGTGGGATTGGTGATTGCCTGTCTTTTGGCAGGATCACCCACTTTTCTTTCACCGTTCTCCACAAAAGCCACCATTGAAGGGGTGGTTCGTTTCCCTTCACTGTTAGGGATCACAACCGGTTCATTACCTTCCATAACCGACACGCAGGAGTTGGTGGTTCCGAGGTCTATTCCAATAATCTTACTCATAACTTAATATTACTTTTACTTGTAACTTTCAACTTTATAACTAACTAACTTGCACACTTACTAACTAAGATTATGCCAATTGAGTTTTTCTCACTCCGGATGCTATATTGGCACAAAAATGGGCAGCAATCGCATAGTTGACTGACAGGTTTACTGACAAATTGACTGTCAATACGAAATTTATTTTCAACTTTGCACCCGAAACTTATACTTCTTGTACCATGTCCCTGCACAGCAATGTAAAACGTGTCACTACCCATGTGCTTCATGCCATGAAGCTCAAAGGTGAGAAGATAGCCATGCTTACAGGATATGATTATTCATTTGGCCGCCTGTTGGATCAGGCAGGTGTGGATGTCATCCTGGTTGGTGATTCAGCCTCCAACGTGATGGCTGGTTTTGAGACCACTCTTCCTATCACCCTCGATAATATGATTTATCATGCTGCATCGGTGGTAAGGGCTACTAACAGGGCACTCGTAGTGGTTGATCTTCCGTTTGGAACCTATCAGGGCAACTCCAAGGAGGCCCTGGCCTCTGCCATACGGATCATGAAGGAGACAGGTGCCAGTGCCATTAAGCTGGAAGGGGGTATGGAGATCAAGGAATCCGTTGATCGCATTCTTTCAGCGGGCATACCGGTGATGGGCCATCTGGGCCTCACACCACAGGCTATACATAAGTTTGGCACCTATGTGGTACGTGCTACCGAAAAGGAAGAGGCAGATAAACTGAAGTCAGATGCAGTTGCATTAGCCAAGACTGGATGCTTTGCTATTGTACTGGAAAAGATACCGGCAAAACTGGCCGGTGAAGTGACTCGGTCCGTTAGCATTCCGACCATAGGGATCGGAGCAGGGGGAGAGGTGGACGGACAAGTTCTGGTATTGCATGATATGTTGGGTATTACACAAGAGTTTTCACCCAGGTTTCTCAGGAGATATCATAACCTCCAGGTGGAAATCAAAGGGGCAATCCAGAACTATATAGATGATGTGAGGAGTCAGCAGTTTCCCAACGAAAATGAGCAATACTAGAGTGCCTGGAGCGAAGTGCCCGGTTCCCATATTGTATGAAGACAACCACCTGCTGGTGGTGAATAAGCGTGTCTCTGACATTGTGCAGGGGGATCAGACAGGAGATCTCTCCCTGGACCGGATACTGAAACAGTACATTAAGGAGAGGGACAACAAACCGGGGGAGGCATTCCTGGGTATTCCCCACAGGCTTGACCGGCCCGTGAGTGGAGCAGTTGTCTTTGCCAAAACCTCCAAGGCGCTTAGCAGAATGGCCGAGCTATTTAAGGAGAAAGAGGTAGAGAAAATATATCATGCCATCGTGGAGCATTGCCCACAACCTGAATCAGGTACCCTGGAGCACTACATTACACGTAACACAAAGCAAAACAAGTCCTACGCCCATGTTGAAGAAGTGCACGGTTCGAAATGGGCCCGGCTGAGTTACCGGAAGCTGGCCTCCTCTGACCGCTATCACTTGTTGGAGGTGATTCTGGAGACCGGCAGGCATCACCAGATCAGGGCTCAACTGACACACATTGGCAGTGTGATAAAAGGGGACAGAAAATATGGCGCCAGACGAACCAACAAAAATGGGGGGATTAGTTTACACGCCAGAAAGATATCTTTCATTCATCCAGTGAAGAAGGTGCCTGTAGAGGTGGTGGCTCCCTATCCGAAAATGGATATATTCCCTGTTTTCAGAGCTCAATGATCACTCCCGAAAATGTAAGATTGAACCTATTTATGCAGAATGAAAGGAAGTGGCATCAGGTCTGAAGCCTGTTTTAGCACAAAGATCCTCTTGCTTCCATAGAGAATAACTTCCAAAGGAATATTACCCAACGACTCTTTTTCACAAAGTACCTGACGGCATCCGCCGCAGGGAGCTACGGGCTCTTCCTGAACCGTTCCATCCTGAATGGCTGCTATGGCTATTGAAATAACAGGAACATCCGGGTATTGTGCACTTGCATAAAAGATGGCTACTCTCTCGGCACAGAGTCCGGACGGATAAGCTGCGTTTTCCTGGTTATTCCCAGTGATAATCTTACCATTAGCTAGTAAAACTGCTGCTCCCACATAATAAGCTGAATAGGGGGCATAGGCACTTTTAGCCACTTCAATGGCTTTATTCACCAGGGTCACCTGTACCTCCGACAGCTCATCAAGATGATTACACTCAGTATATTGGATCTGTAAAGCTATGGATTTCATGCTCTGGATCGATTTACCATAAAAATACAGCTTTTCTCCAATGTGCAAGTTTTTCATTCAATTTCTGGCTGGGAGGATTCAATGTTAACAACTCAAAAAGGGAAATGCATCCCATATCCCTATTTTTACGAAGATCATTTTTAATCCATTGGGATTGGTGAAAGGCTTCAGAATAATAGGTATAGTGCTGCTATTGACCATAATGAATCATGCGGTTGGTCAGGCAGCTAAAAACATGTCCAGGGAGACTTACATTAAAGAGTACTCGGAATTGGCCATGAAAGAGATGGCCCGGGTAGGGATTCCGGCAAGCATCACCCTGGCACAGGGCTGTTTGGAATCGGACAACGGAAACAGCACCCTGGCTGTACGAGGGAACAACCATTTTGGGATTAAATGTCATGAATGGACAGGAAAAACCATATATCATGATGATGATGCCCGCAATGAATGTTTCCGGGCCTACTCTTCTCCCTATGAATCGTATAAAGACCACTCTCATTTCCTCACCACCAAACCCAGATATGCTTCCCTGTTCGAACTGAAACCACACGATTACAGGGGATGGTCCAAAGGACTGAAAAAAGCCGGATATGCCACGGCATCCAATTATGCCACCCTGTTGATCCGGATCATAGAAGAGAATGAACTCTACAGGTATGACATTCTGGTACTGGAAGGTGGAATGGGAGTCGGGATCGATACCACTACTCATCTGGCCGATCATGGGTATAAGACTGTGCGCGAAATCATGGTGAATAACCGGATCGAGTATATCCTTACTGAGCCTGGTGACACTCCTGAATCATTACGTGATGAACTGGGTCTTTATAAGAACGAGATTTACAGATATAACAACCTATTCAAAGGTTCAAAACTGGAATCGGGCCAGATCATATATTTACAACCCAAGCGGCGAAAAGCTGCTCTAGGAAATGAGATCCATGTGGTGGCTGATGGGGAGACCATGTACGATATCTCTCAGATCTACGGAATCAAGCTCAAATATCTCTACCGGAGAAATCTGATGCTGGAAGGAGAACAACCCATGGAGGGCACTGAGATCAATCTGCGGAAAAGGAAGAGGGAACCTTTGCTGAAACTGGAACCTGTTGAAGAGGAATCTGAAGAGGAGGTGGAGATGCAATTCAAGTTTGAGCATTAACTTTTCTCGCAGCAGAGCTGCAGGGCAGCCCCGGACGGGATTGAGTGTCAATGTTAACAAGATGTTAATGTTTTTGACAATCAAAACTTTACATTGGTAATCCAGTGGCTTAAATTTGTATGAAAACTGGAGCATGGCCGATACTGATTCTGTTCCCATCAGGATGATCCTTCCGCCAGATGGCAGGCAAACAAGGATCGATTTCTTCGGTGAAAAACCGATGAAAAAGAACTCTTCAGAGTGGTGGCATTCACTCTCATCCTGGTTCAAACATGATCACAGGCCTAACGGACCTAAACTGGAGTTTTACGCTCAACAACTGGAGAAGGAGGGGTATTCCGAGAAGTCGAGAAAGAGTTATCTCTTTATGATGAAACGCTTTTTCGATCATTTCGAGAATCTGGAACCCGGCGATATCACCATGGGGGAGATAGAGGACTACAATTATGAATTCTTTGTATCGGGAAGGTACTCTCGTTCCTACCAGCTTCAGTTTATCAATGCCATTAAACTCTATTACCACCTTACCGAAGGGATCGACCTGAATCTGAAACAACTCAGAAAAACCGATACGGTCCGGGTGAGAAATTAAATCCTGCCAGAAAATCGCGGATCGACATTCTCCTTTTACCTTCCTGTTGAATGGAGTGGATTTGTATATAGCCATTGCCCACAGCTACCTTCAGAAAGGTTTTCCCGTCAGTTTGAAAGGATCCGGGTAGTTCAGAGACGTCCTGCTCTTCAAAGCTGGCCCTGAAGATTTTACAAAGCACTTTCTTTTTATCGCTCTGTTCAATAAAAGTAATAGCTGTTGGGTAGGGACTCAATCCACGGATGAGGTTGTTGACCACGCTTCCACTTTGTTTCCAGTCAACCCGGCAATCTTCCTTAAAGATCTTCGGGGCCTTTTTCAGCACTTCCCCGTTTTTGATATAAAGTTCCTGAGTTTTTGGTTTCAGATGACCTGAAGCCAGTTGAGCAACCGTTTCTGACACCAATGAAGATCCCATGAGCATTAAACGGTCATGCAATTCTCCTGCGGTTTCATCCTCTGCAATGGCCGTTTTTTGCTGCAACAGGATATTTCCGGTATCGATCTGATCATCAATTAGAAAGGTGGTCAATCCGGTTTCTTTTTCTCCCTGAATGATCACATGATTAATGGGTGCCGCACCCCTGTATTGGGGCAATAATGAAGCATGCAGGTTAAATGTTCCTAACCTGGGGATGCGCCATACCACTTCTGGAAGCATTCGAAAGGCAACAACTACCTGCAGGTCAGGTTTACACTTTTGAAGAGCCTCTACAAAAGCGGGATCTTTCAGATTCTCAGGTTGGAGGAGAGGTATATCCGGATAACGATCAAGGATATACTGTTTGATGGCTGAATAGCGTATTTTTTTTCCCCTGCCCGCTGCTTTATCCGGAGCAGTGATCACTGCCACCACGTCATATCCGTTATCAAGCAGTTTTTCCAGGGGGGCCACAGCGAAATCGGGAGTTCCCATGTAGACAATACGCAGTGATTTACTCTCCATGTTTATGTGGGTTCTCGTACCTGGCGATGTTGAGGAAATGACCCATCTTATCCCGCTTTGTCTCCAGGTAAAACTGGTTGTGCTGATTGGCAGGAACCTCCAGGGGTATGGCCTCGACTATGGTCATCCCATACCCTTCCAATCCCGCTTTTTTCACCGGATTATTGGTCAGCAACCGCATATTTCTGACTCCCAGCGCATGCAGCATCCCTGCTCCCACTCCATAATCTCGTTCATCTTCCTTGAAACCCAGTTCTACATTGGCTTCCACCGTATCACGGCCCTGTTCCTGAAGCTTATAAGCCTTCATTTTGTTATAGAGCCCGATCCCCCGACCCTCCTGATTCAGGTAGATAATGACGCCCTGACCCTTCTCCTGGATCCTTTGCATGGCTTCGTGGAGCTGGTTCCCGCAATCGCACCGGTAACTGCCAAAGATATCCCCGGTTACACAGGAGGAGTGTACCCTTACCATTACCTCGTCGCTTTCGGTCCATGTGCCTTTTGTAAGAGCCACATGCTCCAGGCCATTTGATTTTTGAATAAAGGGGATCAGATTAAACTCTCCAAATTCAGTGGGAAGATGCACTTCGGAACCTCTGACAATGATGCTGTCAGTATTTAACCTGTAGGCAATTAAATCACTGATGGAGATGATCTTCAGATCGTATTTCCTGGCCAGGCGAAGCAATTCCGGCATTCTGGCCATGGTCCCGTCTTCATTCATAATCTCCACCAGCACTCCACCCGGTTTAAGCTCTGCCAGTTTTGTCAGATCTACAGCTGCTTCGGTATGTCCTGCACGTCTTAGTACTCCCTGCCTTTTAGATTTTAGCGGAAAAATATGACCAGGACGGGCCAGGTCGTCAGGCCGGGTTACCGGATCCACCATTGCTCTAAGTGTCTTCGCCCGGTCAGGTGCAGAGATACCTGTAGTAGTACCATGACCAAGTAGATCAACAGAAACGGTAAATGCAGTGGAATGTGAACTGGTATTGTGGGTGACCATCATGGGCAAGTCCAGTTCATTACACCGTTCTTCGGTGAGTGCCACACAGATCAATCCCCTCCCGTTAGTAGCCATGAAGTTGACAGTTTCGGGAGTGACCAGTTCCGCGGCACAGATGAAATCTCCTTCATTCTCCCTGTCCTCATCATCCACCACAATAACGATCTTTCCATTCCGGATCTCTTCAAGGGCCTCCTCGATGGTATTCAATTCAACCCTGATTTCTTCTTGTTGGTTGCCAGACATTGCTCTCTATTCCTCCTATAAACCTGATCAATCCGGCCAGCAGGGCCAGGTTCATCAAGACAAAATGTGAAATGAACCGCAAAGGTAAAAGATGTATCTTAATTTTCCTCAGAAAATAGTCAATAACAGGGATGACCAATATGATGCCCTGCAGCAGGGCAAAGATCCTGTAAGGGAGTTGCTCGATGCCCAGGCTAACTGAAGTTCCCAGGGTGATCATTACTAACAAGGGGACGAACCACCGCAGTACTTTATGGGAGAAAAAACTGAAGGCCACTCCAGGTTCACTGGAAAACAACAGGGATTTATATGCAGCGAGATTTTGAAAATTGCCGGCAGAGATTCTTCTCTTCCTTCGAAATTCTTCCTCGAGGTTGTTGGAGACGTCCTCGAAAACCATAGCATTCATGTTACTTATACATTTGAATCGCTGTTCCAGAACGGCCATGTTAATATAAAAATCATCCACCAGATAATTGTGGGGAACCGGCCTGTAGAGTGATTTCCTAACCGCATAACAACCTCCAAACGGTCCCATCATGGAACCCCATAAAAGACTCTCGTGGTGTTTGATCCTTACCTCTCTGCTGATATAGTACTTCTCCTGATGGGAGATCCCTTCTATATTAAGCCGGGTGTTGATCATTCGGGTATCCACCAAACCGATATCCGGTTCTTTAAAAGGGGCTGTCATTTCGGAGAGCGCACTCCTGTGGAGCATCACATTGGCATCGGTAATGACCAGAATCTCTCCTTTTGCCTCTTTAGCCAGGTGATTCACTACACTGGGTTTTCCCTGTCTCTCCTCAAACAGAAACAATCGAATGGAAGAATGCTCCTCCTGCAACTGTTTTAAAATTGAATTGGTGGAATCGGTGGAGTGATCCGATCCCACCAGGATCTCGAGCCTGTTGGAAGGATAATCACTCTTCAGTACCGATTCTATTTTAGCAGCAATGACCTCCTCCTCGTTATAGGCTGAGATAAGCAGGGAAATATGAGGTAGTTCTTCGGTTGAATACCTTTCACATGTCAGCTTTTTCCTTCCTGCCAGCAGCTGTAGAAGGAGTGGAAAAAGGAGATAGGAGAAAATGATCAGGAAGAGGCTGACCCAGAATATCACCTGAAGAAAAATCATACCTGCTCGTTGAAAAACTGGCTTAACCGGGTTGAAAGTCCAAAGGTATCAAAATTCTCTTTAATAAGATCGCGGGCTTCTTTGACCTGGCTATTGACAGCAGTATCATCTGAAAGCATTGTAACCACCTGTTTTTTAAACTGATCCGGGTCATCTGCAATCCTCACTTCTCTGTTGTTCCGGGCCGGGATCCCTTCTATTCCCACCGAAGTGGTCACTACGGGTCGCCCCAGTGCCATTCCTTCGAGAATCTTAATCCGGATCCCACTTCCGGTCAGAAGGGGGGCGACCATGATTCTGTAGGCTTGCATGAATTTGCGGGAATCATCCACTTCGCCATGGTATACTATGTGATCGTGTTGCAGTTTTCTGGCAAAATGATCTGGTGCATTCCTTCCGGCCACATGAAGTTGAATTTGTGGAAGTTGTGCTACCAGGTTATCAAAAACATGATCCAGAAACCAGTTAAGACCTTCCTGGTTAGGGAGCCAGTCAAGTGCTCCGATAAATAAGAGAGAAGGAGCTGAAGGAAGGGGTGTTATTGGATATTCATCCAGTGTTAATCCGGCAGGAATGGTCAGAACAGGCTTGACATATCCCCGGTTCCTGAAGTACACTTTATCCTGGGGACTGATGGGGATCACATAATCCGATTGATGGACCATATCCATCTCAAAACGTTCCAGCCTGCTGGCCATGTTTTTTATATACCATCGCTTCAGTGAGATCTTTTCATTCACCGCTTTTCTTTTCCATATCAGGTGTTCCACATTATGTGCGCGTAATGCCACTTTAGCCTTACTCCACTTCCTGATCACCGGCAGGTAGTGTCCCGGGTAAGGACCCTCTAACTGGATCAGGTCGAATGATTCTTTGGAGAGCAATTCAGAAAGAGCTTCCCTGTATTCCCGGAAATTGAATCTCTCAGCGATATAGGGCTGTCTGGAGAATAGAAAATTGAATAACAACCTCAACGGTCTGATAGAGTTGTCGCATTTGATCCCCAAAAAACGAATGGAGGAACGCAAATCAGCAGGGATCTCTTCAACCGGGTATGGATGTTTGCTGGTATTCATAGCCAAACAGGTCAGTTGGTTTCCCACATCCCTCAGACCAGTTAACATGTTGAGTGTGGCTATGGATCCACCATCCCGAGGAGGATATGGTAATTTATTGGTGAGGATCAGGATTTTCATGCTCATTTGATCCGCAGGAATTTACGTACCCCCTGATTTATTTTTTTCAACCAGATAAAATAGGTTTCTATATTCAGGATGACCGAATCGTTGGCAGCAGCATAGGTGAGCCAGATACTGACAGGAACCAGTATGATCGTGGAAATCCACATACCCACAATAGGCGGGATAATACTCTCCCGAACAAATTTCTCCCCTGTCATGGAAATGACATAATAGATCAGGAATAACAAAACACTGACAATTACAGGCATACCTAATCCTCCTTTTCTAATAATGGCCCCCACAGGAGCCCCAATGAAGAAGAAGATCAAACAGAGTAGGGAGAGAGTGAATTTTCTGTGGATCTCAATCTGATATCTTCTGAGTCTCGCCCATTTCCAGTCTGCCGTACCCACATTGGAGATAACAATGGATTTATTGCTGCGGGCACTGTTGATTGCTACGGAAATGGCTCGTCTTCGTTCCAGCTTAGTCAACTCTGCATAGACAGAATCCACATGGATCTGTTGCACGTGAACATCGGAAACCTCCGGAGTCTCAGTCACAGAGTCAGGTATAATGGTTGCCTTTTTGAAAAGGATAGTTTTCTTTTTCTGAGTCAGACTTCTATCAATGGTGTTCTCGAATTTCTCTAGAATCTCATCAATCTCCCCTGTGAGGGAGTCATCAAAATGGTGCAACTGGGAAAGATTCAGCATGGAATAGGAGTTCCGGAAGAGTTTTTCATCGGTTCGGTTAAGTCCAAATCCGGTCATCTCGATAATCATTTCCTGATGCTCAAACTGATCCCTGCGGTGGGGATAACTCTTCACATGCCGGTTCTCTTTCTTTTGCTTTTGCATTTCCACATAGGTCCTCCCGTTATACAGAGTAAGTAACAGGTGTTTTTCGTCGGCCGACATTTTCATGTACCCGGAATCAGCTACAGTAACAATCGTGTTTCCCTGTTTATCGGTATGGTCAAAGATCAGAATGTCTTTCAGCAAGCTGGTCCGGCTATCTCTGTCGCCGATCCGAATGGAGTAGCCCTCCAGGGTATTGTCAAAAACCCCTGGTTTTATCGTTAGCTCGGGTCGCTGTTGCTGGATATCATACAACAGAGACCTCATTTTCAGATTGGTGAAGGGCATTACATGGTTGGCAAACAGAAATGCTCCGACGGAAATGAAGGCCGAAATGATCATCACCGGGGCCATGATGCGCACCAGGGAGATACCTGAAGATTTAAAAGCCAGCAATTCCAGGTTTTCTGCCAGATTCCCGAAAGTCATCAGGCTGGCCAGCAATACCGAGAGAGGAAGTGCAAGAGGGACCAGGCTGGCGCTGGTGTAGAGCAGAAATTCAGATATAATATTGAACTCCAGCCCTTTCCCGATCAGATCATCGATGTACTTCCACAGGAATTGCATCAGAAGTACAAAAATCACGAAGAAGAATGTCAGGATGAGCGGACCAATAAATGATTTTATGACCAGAAGATGAAGCTTTTTCACACCACTCCCAATTCGTATCTAATCTTTCAACGAGAACAAAGTTAACTTATTTTGATTTAGTGACGATCTCATCTAAAAGCTTCCTGGCCCGATGGACCAATTCTCCGGTCTTTGAAGATTCGCCCGAAGTATAGTCAAACTCATCCAGCATGCTCATTAACCGGCAATAATCCTCCTGGTCTGACAGATGTTGAGATCCTTTTAATCTCTTTCTGAGCAGTGAAATCTTTTCAAAATCTTCTATTCCTTCCCTGAGCAGTTCCAACCTCACACTTGAAAAGAACTGCATATCCAGCTCATTGGAGCTGCGGTAGGAGAGGGAGAAATCACCCGAAGTAAAGCTTCCAATCCGCTGTTCAACTGGATCAACCGAAGTCCAATAGTCAAAGGCCCATCGTAAATATCCATCCATACCAAGATGCAGGGCGTGCCATCCCATCCAGATATTATCCGCCAGGTCTGAATCCCAGGCTATAAAAGTGTTGGGCCGGACTGGATTGCAACTGGTATAGAATGTGGATCTTGAAGCTAATGTTGAGTTGCATCGCTTGTCCAGTGTTCCCACCATCATGCTTATATCAACGAAATGGGCTGCCAGAGAGTCCGCCAGGGGATGAAATCCGGCCATCCCGATCTTCCATTCCGGATGGTTATTTTTGATCATATCCACAATCCATTGCAATTGATCAGGTGCTATTTCGTCCAGGTAAAGCACGGCTTTTGAGAACCAACCTTTCTCTGTGAGGTGTAACCTGAATGCGTCCAGAAAGTGGTTCCATCTGATTGCATAGATCTCGGAACCCACCCGGACTGGTAACTCCTTGATAAGCTTCTCACTTTCACACCAGTAGGGGATGACTCCGCTGTTCCACCCAACGGGTGACTGACAGCTGATCTGTCCATTGATACCCAGGGCCAGTAAGGTTTCCACATACTGGTCAAATGCAGTAAAGTCATAAGTCCATGAATCCTCAACATTCCTGATCCATCTGACCATGGAGGGGGAACCCAGTGCTCCCTCCTTAATATGTGCTGTGATAACCTTCTGTCCTGTTGCAGCCAGTACACTATATTGTCTTTTCAGCAGGGAGAAGTGCTCCTCTGACCAGTAGTCCAGTGGCTGATCCTGGTGTGCAGCATTATACCTGTCCATTACCGCACAGGGATATTGCCAGAGGTCAAGATGGAAATTCCATTGATCTACTGGAGGTATGGTAAATTCCACAACCTGCAGGGACAAGTAGAACTCCAGATTTAGCTGCTGGTCTGCGCTTACCTGGATGCTTCCCTGGTAGGTCCCGGGCCTGGTATCTGATGGAATATCAAGCGTGAACCAATAGGTGTTGGGACATAAGGGTGATAAGGAGCTTTGGATTGTTGTATGTAAAATATCCCCCAATTCTATGAATTCCCTGGGATCGCGGTCGGCATATTCACCACAGGGTAAGCTCTTTAGATCAGAACGGACATATTTCATTGACCTTATTACGGCTCTTTTTGCATGGATGATATCCCCATGAGCACTGATGAAATCTGAGCATTGAAGGTCGAGGTCCTCCACTTCTTGTTGTTCGGTCCACAGGACGAGGACCTTTGAGATACGCTCTCCCCGCCAGACTGTTTCGTAAGTCAGGTTCCGGATCTCCTCACTAAATGGGCTACATCGCTCATACAACGTGGTAGTTCGACCCCATGAACCCTGAATTCCCTGTGCCATTCCAGAAATGGAAAGATACAGGTAAAAGAATGTCGTCACCAGTTTCATACATATGGCAGGCCTCTTGATCATTGGGATAGCTCAGTTAACAGTGCCTTGCCTTGACTTATTGCCTCCGCTGCAGATTGATGGTTGAGGTTTTCCAGCTGGAAGGTTGCCAGCAGATTATTGAGACGTTTGAGTTTCTCCTCCGAATCGAACGTACTGTTTTGATTAAGTGTAGATCTCAGGATCCTGATCTTTTCATAATCCTGTATACCTTCGATTAATCTCTCAAATCTGACGGAACTGATACCCCCCGGGTAAACCATGTAGGTGTCCCCGGCCGGAAATCTTCGAAAGCGGGAATCTTTAAAAGGATCCTTTGTCCAGGAGTTATAACTCCACCGGAGCATGCCATCAAACTTCCTGTAAGCAGCATACCATGAAAGATATGTTGCTTCTGCTGCATGTGAAAAAGTAAATGTATTGGGTACAGCCTCCACACAACACACATAGAAAGTGGTTTTGAAGCCTGCCTCCTTTCGGTAGTAAAGATTATTTTCAGGAATCACATGTTTTGATGCCACGCTGATGTCATAGAGCTCATGATCCAGCTCAGGATGGTAATGACCAGCAAAAGCTATTTTCAACCCGGGTGTGCCACTATGAACCAGATGAAGCACCTCATTCAGGTCCTCGAGCGATCTTTCATCCATTGAAATGGTAGTGATATTCTCCCAACCTTTTGCTTTGAGGTGTCTGTAAAAATCCGTAAGGAAAGGAATCCAGAACTGCTTATATTCTTGACTTCCAGGTTTACATTCAAGAATTGATTTCTTTCCCGAAGCTTCATCGTAAAACGAGTATTGATTGCTCCAGGTTACCATGGAGTAACAGTTTATCTGGTCTGTTATGCCACATTCCATGGCAAACTCTACCCAGGCATCAAAAACAGTATAATCGTAATACCAGGTGCCGTCCGCGTGTTTCACTCTGGAGACCATGGACAGAAAAGGATCATAGGTTTGTCCATTCCATGGAAGATCGGTTATAACGGTAGTAATGCATTTCTGACCCGCGTCAGCCAACATCTCCAGTGTGGGTCTCATGATTTCAAAGTGCGATTCTGACCATGGTACTGTCTTTGAAATGCGTGCCTCAGCAAATGGATTCTGCCAGAGGTCCAGGTGATAGGTCCATTGATCAGGAGGAGGGAGTTCAGGTGCCAGTACCTCTACTTCAAGATGAAATGTTTTACGATATCTTCTTTCCTGGGAGAGCGTAATACTTCCTGTATAAATGCCCGGCTCGGTTTCATGAGGTATCTGGATGGTTATCCACAACCATTGAGGAGTATCTGGATCAATGTCCAGTGGGGGATTCAGTTGGAGAAGAGCATCTGCCACCATCGATGAATCGTAGTTCTCAATCCCGCTTTTCTCACACCCCTCGGCAAATTCATCAGTCATGACAGTCTGGATGGTGCGCAGTTGAATCTGTTCTTTTCGTATGGATTGGCGGTCCGGTGCAGTAAAATCAGAAACAGAAATATGTACGTGGTCTAAATGCTCAGGTGACCATACCACCAGCTGAGTGCTTATCCGTTCACCTCTCCAGCCACTTCCTTTCCAGGTAGTGACCTCAGGGTAACCAGGGAGTTCCGGATACTTCGATGTAGTATCAATATTGAAGAATGATCCCTGAATTGACGCGGGTGCTCCCGGACGTATACTGCATCCCAGGTAGAATAGCATCATTCCCACGATGGTCAGATGAATGGAATAGGTTCTCATAGGTTAAAGGGACTATTTGATCATCAGTCTGTATTGCGTGATTTTTTTTCTCCTGAAATCTATTTTTGCCAGGTAGGATCCGTGGGGGATTTCACTCACATCCATGCTGTATCTGTTCCCGTACCGGCTATGCAGATCTGCAGAAAGCAGAAGCTTCCCTGTCATATTCATCAGGGAGACGGTAACCGCATCCTCAGTCCTGAAAACAAAATGGAGCTGGTTGTTAATGATCGGATTGGGAAATATATCAACCAGTGCAGAATCCGGGAACCGGTATCCTTGAGGAATCGATACAGTTTCAATTTCCTGACAGCTCGACCAAACATATGCAAAGGTTTCCCCGGTGGAATTTTCCGGTATTTCATAGCCCCGGTCCGACCCCCAGTGCACTGCACAGGCAGCAGGTACTGTCTCACGGACTCCCCACTGATCATCATTTAGAAAGTAATAGGCACCTGAGGATCCAATGCTAATGTCTGTGGAGTAGCTGTATATGTTCCCCCCTTCGTGACTCATTCTGTTCAATTGCCAGGTCTTCCCCTCTTTGTTGGGGAAATCCCCGGTTACATAAACCCCATGGGTGACATCGGCATGGGTCATGTCTACCTTAAATGTCACAGGAACTATTGGAATGGATTCAAAATTTGCGATCAATACCTTGTCAGAATCCATCAGGATCTGAATGGGATTAATGGTACTGCTTGTATCTCCCGACCAACCGGTAAATCTCCATCCAGAGGCAGGTGTGGCGATGAGTTCCACCAGTATGCCTTCTGAGTATATATCAGTGGTTGGAGAGGTATATCCCTTTCCGGTTGTTCCGGTGGTCAGGGTATACTGAGGAATGGTGTCACACCCGGACCATCTATAGGTAATGATCTCTCCTTCAGAAATTCCAGGTATCTCGAAATACCTGTACGCTCCGGTGTCACCGGAACACTCCACGGGAACCGTTTCTGTTGCAGATTGGAAGGTGTCATTCAGAAAATGGAATGTTCCGGATGTGCCGGGAGACATATAGGTCGTATAAGCATAGATATGATTTCCTTCAGGCTCCATCCGGTTGAAGGCCCAGGCCTCTCCATTGAAATTCTCAAAATCACCCCTAACAAATACCCCTTTTGAGGTATCAGCACCCGTCATATCCACCTTGAAGATTACCGGAACCTGACCGGTAAATACCATCATCCAGTTCACTCCGTCATGGAGGTTATAGTCGAAATCCCAGAATGCCTTATTTTCCCATGAGGAGCCTTTTCCCCATGGATCGGCATATATGTAACAGTCAGAAGCCACCCACTCTCCACCCCAGACCAACACGCCAGATCCCCCATGATCCAGCACTTCCTTAGTAATATCGGTCAGGTATCTTTTCTGTGTTTCGGTGGTGGGCGGATTGGGATACCCGACCGGAATGAGTTCTGTACCGAGAATATCCACATGGCTGTCATTACCCCCTTCCCTGAAAAGCTGGGCGGTCTCCATCACAATAAACTCGATCCCATATTGATCAATAATCGCTTCCACATATTCGCCCAGGCTGTTATAGCCTGCATAATCATCGAAGTTCCAACCATAATACAAGGAGATGCCTATCATATCAAGATCCGGACCATACGGCCAGTGTTCTTCCAGCCACCATTTGGTCACTGTCGGACCGCGCATATGGAAGCATACCTTGATGGTAGTATCATACTTTGAAGCAATATCTCTGACCGCTTTAGATCCTGCATTATGAAGGGCAACACTTCTGGCAGGATCATAACCAGGCAGATCCTCCTCCGGTACATTCGGCATCAGACGGTGCCAAGTACTTTCCCCTCCGATCGAAACGATCTCGGGGATCAGGTCTTCACTGCAGTATTCATCGAGCACTCTGTACGTAAACTGATAGACAGAATCTTTTATCCGATCCAGGTCAGATGCAATGGATTGCCAAGCCAGTGGTGCCACATAGATATTCAGGTTATCTGAATCTTCCAGGGCAAATGACTTATAAGTGAAAGTGAGCAGGCTTTTTAATCCCGCTTCTCTGACACGCTGCAGGCTTAATTTCGCGTTTTCGATCGAATGGTGATCCACCTCCATGCCCTCCGAGTAACTGCTTGAAAAGGGGGGGTGTCCCACGTGAATTCGAATAAGGGTAGCCCCATGGTTGGCCATGCTCTTGAACGGATCGGCCGGGATTCCGTTTTCCTTAAAAACAATCCCGCACCGATTCTCCAGGTACCCGACGAAATCCAGCGTGGTCCCGATATAGGCCCCCTGGGCGCTTAAGCTAAATGATTTAAATCCAATGAGCAAGCACAAAGTGACTCTGAGGGACATGAATTTAATAGATCCCACCGGGACAGAAGGTCGCCTGGAAATGCAGTACATAGTAAAAAGAATGATCCGTTGAAAAAAGTGAATAGTCCTATGCTCTGTGAGCTTAGGACTATTCACTGATCAAATCTAAACCTATTGGATCTGTACTTTGCGATTAAGCATTCCCTGTTCTGTTTGCAGCGAGATGATGTACAATCCAGGGGCAAGATCATCCACAATCACCCTTTCTATATTATCCCGGATTACGCTTTTTTCCAACGATCCCAGAACGGAATAGATGTTGGCCCGGTAAACCGGAACATCACTGGTGATATGCAGTACCGAGCTGACCGGATTGGGATATATACTGATTCCTGTCAGTTTATCGGAAGCAATACCTGAAGTAACTTCTTTCACCAGTGAGACAAACTGGATCTCACACCATCCATCATCGTTGCCGTCATCATAAGGTATATTGTCAAACTCCAGGATCAGACTCTTTCCAGCCAGTCCGGCAACTGCAAGAAGCTGAGCCGTCGTTGTAAACGTCGCATACTCTGTCGTATTGATTCCTGATGGGGGATCGATACCAAGTTCAAATTCCTCGCTGGCAATCTCCATTCTCATGGAAGAGTCTGCATCTGAAATGCTTATAATGACCTTAACAGCATGTGAATTCCAGGAGCTCCTGGCCGAAAAGGATAAACTGTATGTGGCATCCACAGCCTCAATTACATCAACCACCTGGTAGAGGGGTGGGTCGTACGATGCCAGTGTAACATTATTGCCCCAGGATCCTCCACCCAAGGAATCCCTGTGCTCATCTATGTTCCAGTACAGGACCTCCTTCAGGCTGGGATTTGTATTGGCATCCCATTCGGGAGTCTTCTGCGAAAAATCACCGTTTCTGATCAGCTCTCCCGCCGGAACTACAGCTACAGTGGTCAGTACCGTATCGGAATTCACTTCACCGTCATTCACATACAGAGCAAACGTATAGAAAGATAATTCATCAACATCCGGAGCTGTAAAAGTCGGATTCATGGCAGTAGGATCGGACAGGGTAATACCCGGGAATGTGCTGATCCAATAATAAGTGATCGGATCATCATCGGGATCGGAACTCCCTGATCCATCCAGGGTAACCAGGTCGCCACCCCTTACTGTCTGGTCAGCACCGGCATCAGCTATTGGAGGATTGTTTACCCCGGGTAATCTTTTGATCATTACCACGTCATCAATATTAGTCCAGGCTCCCCCTTCGGCCGGATCATTTACCGTACAGGCAAATTCGATGATGAGGTATTTTCCTGCATATTCCGAACCTGCTGAAAATCCAAAAGTGAGTGCCAGGTCATCCACCCCAATTTCCAGTGTGTCGGAGACAAGCGGTGTACGAACCGTGGTGTCAGCATCAGAAGTGCTGGCGACCACTACTATCTTTCCCGTGTTCCAGCTGTCACCTGCCCAGAAGGTCAGGTCATAGAGGACAGAGTCGGCTGAAATGACCTCAACCACCTGATACAGGGTTGAGGAATCATCAGAGGTAATGGTTACATGACGGTCAAGTGCGTCACCCCACCAGCCTGAACCCGGGGTTTCTTTATCCATGTGCCAATCAGTCAGCCCGGCAATGGTTTCCACACCGGCCTCGCCTGATTCGAAACCTCCGTTCCTGATGACATCATCCTGAGAATAAGCCAGCAGGAAGGTACACATTACAATGAATGAAGTAAAGAGTTTTTTCATAATACAAGTATTTGGTTAATAATAGATTAAATGAATTAAAACATTTTATGTAACGGTTATAGTTTTCGTGTAAGATTTACTTTATCGATGGCTGCAAAACTCTCTGCCCAGATGGGATTTTCCGCATTCCAGGTGTGTCTTTGTTCAAAATCAATGACCAGTTTTTTACCAATGGAGGCAGAGATTGCATCAATGGTTACGGATTGATTCAGGGTGATAAATCCTCCCGGATCGATGCCCAGTGTATCAAAGGATTCACTGAGTACGGTGATGAAATCGTAATCTCCTCTCAACTCTTCAAATATGATAATCCGGGAACGCAACACTGCCGGATACTTGCTACCCTGCCAGTCTGGATCGTTTGAGATAAGCGAAACATCAAATTCCAGCGTATATTCAGCATTGGGATTGATCATCTCCTCAACCGGTTGATACAGACCCTGTGTATAGGATCCTATTTTTGCTGCAAAACTTCCTTCGGGAGCAGACTCCAGGTCGGTCACGGAAGCCCTGGGAGCCCATTCCTCTATTCTTCCGAACAGGCTCCAGCCTTCTACTTCCCCAAAATCCTCAGTGGCGTAGCCCGGAATCTCAAATCCATGATTAACCAGTTCGATGAAGGCCTTCCCGATGATCTCTCCATTAAAGAAATAGATGGCATTATTAAGTTCTACGGTGCCCTGGTCCAACATACGCTGGGTCAGATCCACTGCAGACAGCAACTGGCTGGCCTGGTTAATGGATTCCTGAAGGATTGCCTTTTCCCCGGCTTTCACGTTCCCTACCAAATCACCCTCTTGTGTATTGGCCAGAATAAAGTTGGCGTAATTGATGATGTCCTGAAACAGAGAACGGAACGGAACCATCTGATCAAAGAAATCTATGTCAGCCTGCAGGAGTACCTGGTATGCCTGATCCACTTCCTCCTGGGAAGCGGCAGCGTCGTCATTCACTTCCCGGGCGTCGTCTATCACCTCCTGATATGCCTGTTTGGATCCCGGTCTGTATTCTCCCTCTGTTTCGCCTTCCGTGACATTGTTCAGGAAAATCACAGCTCTGTTGATCTCATAGGTCAGATAATTCTTAAAGACGATGTGGGAGTAATCCTCCTTCTCTTCACAGGAAACCCAGGTAAAAACGGCTGTGATGCAAATCAGAGGTAGTATGAGGTTTATCTTAGTTTTCATTGGCAAAGCCTAATTATTATTAAAAACCAGGATTTTGTATTAGTCCCGGGTTGGAAGCGATGGCACTGGAAGGCAGCGGAAGCAATAGATAGCGATCGGCGCCACCTACTTCCCAGTCAGCCGATTGGGATTTTATATACTCAATCAGGTTGTTATACTCCATCCGGATCATATCCCTTTTGGCGTGTCCTTCGAAGTAGAGTTCCCATCTGCGTTCATTGTGTATGTGGTTCAGCAATGATACAGAGGTATAGTTTGCTGCATCAAGAGGTAACAATCCGGCCCTTGCCCGCACCTTATTGATCTCCATCACTGCTCCTTCCAGGTCCTCCTGATGGGCTAGTGCCTCGGCCCTCATGATTATCACGTCGGCCAGCCGGATCAAAGGGTAATCGGTTCCTGAATAAAATCCCTGGGTAGCAGGATCTGCCGGGTATTTCAGCAACATGATAGGATCTGCAGTTGCATCGGTGGAGCTGAATAATCCAGTTTTTCTAAGGTCGTCCGGCTCAAAGGAGTTGTAAAAGGTGGATGTTACCCTGATATCACCGTTCCAGTCGTAATATATGTCGTAATCGGTGATTTCCGGAGCCCTCCAGAGATATACCTGCAGGACATTGGCGTCCACAACCGGACTGGTTCCGGCAATGAACGGGATCACCCATATCACCTCCTTGTTATTGAATCCCTCATTGGCCAGGGAAAAGATATCCATGTAATTGGGTTCCAGGGCATACTCCCCTGAAGAGATGATCTCCTGGGCCATACCGGCACATTCGGTCCATTTACCCTGCTGGAGATATGCTCTGGTCAGAAGTGCTTTTGCAGCCTCTTTTGACACCCTTCCGTAGTCCAATTCTCCCATGGATACCAGGGTGGATTTCTCGGGTAACAGTTCAATGGCACTGAGAAGATCACCCTCAATGAGTGCATAATTACTCTCTACAGTCTGCCTTGGTATCTCCATGGGGGTCTCCAATGTGGTTGTGATCTCCGGCATTCCGCCAAACCAGTTTACCAGGTAGAAATAGACCATGGCCCGGATGGCATATGCTTCCCCGGTTACACGGTCCTTGACCTCAGGATCGATGTCCATTTCCGGAACCCTGTCAAGGACCGTGTTGGCATAGTTAATACTACGCCAGAAGGCGGGCCAGATCCCCCAATCCACAAAATCGGGAGTGGTCCCTGACCAGCCTGTATATGCCTGATAATCGCGAGTAGCAAAATAGCCGCCGGTGGCCAGATTGGTACCCATATCTTCAATGCAAAACTGCCAGAAGGCAAATCCTTCCCATTCACCACGAGTGGATGCATATGCTGCCTTGATGGCAGTGACTGCATCCTGTTCGGTTTTCCAGAAATCTGCATTCGCTATCTGACCATAGTTCTTTTCATCCAGCACCTCTTCACAGGACCGGGGAATGAAGATCAAAACGATCGTTATTAGTAGACTCATGTATTTCATGGCATACACTCCTTTTTTTAAAATGATGCATAAACTCCCACAGTGAACACCCTTGAAAATGGCATCAGGTTGTAATCAGCATCAGTGGCCCATACATCCGGATTGATTCCTGTATAGCGTGTGAATGTGACCAGGTTGGATGCACTTCCAAAGATCCTCAGGTTTTTGATAGGACTCTCCTCATCAAAATAGAGTTTATAGGTCAGGGTTATGTCCCTTAATCTCAAAAAGGAACCATCTTCAATGGTCCAGTCACTTCGCACCAGTTTCTCATTCAGGTTCTTTGTCAGAGACGGAACCTCATTGGAGGGATTGGACGGTGTCCACCTGTTCAAAGCCTTTGGGATTTTGTTATTTCCATAATGGTAGCTGGGAAAGGTGAATGTGGCCTTATTTGTGTTCACGATGGCTTTATCGAAGACTCCCTCAAAGAAAAATGTGAGCTCCAGGTTTTTGTAATTCAATTGACTGCTGAATCCTCCTGTAAATCTCGGATTGGCATCTCCCAGGAACATCCGGTCATGTTCGGTGATTTTTCCATCTGCACCGGGGACCGCTTCTCCGTTTTCACCAATGCCATTGATATCTGCGTATTTGGGATCTCCGGGTACTGCGTTAAAAGTAGCCGCTTCTTCCCGCTCACTCTCCTGCCAGATACCGATAAAATCATATCCCCAGATGGCATTCAGGGGATAACCCTTCTGCTTGATCCCGGCAAACCCGTAATTGGTACGTTCGATCCAGATGTCTTTGTCGAGAATGATATCATCATCCAGATCTGTGATCTCATTTTTATTATAGGAGAACCACAATCCCGGCTTCCATTTCAGCTCATTGTTGAAGAAGCTGAGAAAAAGGTCAATCTTGACCTCAATCCCCGTATTCAGCATCTCACCCCGGTTGACTGTAATATTGGTAAAACCCAACTCGCGGGGGACCTGCCGGTCCAGGATCAGGTCTTTATGGTTGGTGGAATAGTAGTTCACTTCAACATAGAACTTGGGATTCCCTACTTCGAGGCCCAGGTTCAGGGTATAGGTATTTTCCCATCGCAGTTCAGGATTGGGAAGATATGTACTCCCCCATTTAATGGCATTGGATATACCTCCGCCTTCAAATACAGGCCTGAAGTCAAGCAAATTCTGGGTTCTGAATCCAGGTATATTGGCATTCCCTGCCAGTCCGTATCCCGCACGAAGTTTAAAGATGGAAAGAAACTGAACAGCATTGCTAAAGTATTCCTCCTGATCCATCCGGTAAGCCAATCCGAAAGAAGGGAACTGCCCCCATTTATGATCCTCACCGAATACAGTGGCTCCGTCCAACCGGTAATTGATGGTAACCAGATATGTGCCTTTGTAATCGTAATTAATCCTTCCCAGTCCGGACATTACCTTTTTTTCATACCAGTTACTGCCCATTTGCCGCTCCAACAATCCTGCATTGATATTATAATAGCCGATGTTGAGGTAGGGAAAGTCGACTGCAGAGGACCAGTGTCCGCGATTGCGGAAGTTCTGGTAGGATCCGCCTGCCATAATGGAGAACTTGTGGTAGTTGATCTGATTGGTGTATTGCAGGAAGTAGTCTGTGTAGATCTGCCGGTTACTGGTTGAGGATATACTGGCCTCGGTCTCTTTCTCGGAAGCATAGAAAGGCTTGAATCGTTGATAGAATCCTTCGTAGTTGTTTTGGGTTATGCCTCCTTTGACTGAAGCTCGCAAACCTTTTATAACCTCATATTCCAAACCTCCTGAGATCCGTGTGGTATTCGATTCAGAGAAATTTTCAGAAGCTTCTGAGGGAAAGAGGGGATTGTAATACCAGCTAGCATTGGTTTCGAATACGTGCTGAGACAGATTTCCTTCTTCATCGTAGATGGGCAAAGAAGGAGAAAAACCCAGTGATCTTTCGTAGGAATTCTGAACCAGGTTCCTGTTCTCATTGGTATAGTTCAGGTCCAGATTGAAGGAGAACTTTTTGTAGTCATAATCAAGCCGGGCCAGGGTGTTAATCCGGTTGTAATTGGCCGGCCCAAGTATACCCTGTCCGCCATAGTAGTTAGCAGCAGCCCGGTATTTAACACCCTCTCTAACTCCTGAAAGGGCCAGGTTATGCTCCTGAGTCAGATTCCCGGAATTGATCACTTCTTTTTGCCAGTTGGTATTGGGGAGTGTATCCCATCCACCGAATTCGTGGGTGTATCCGTTATCCGGCCCCCAGCTGCCCAGTTGTAAATTCGGATCATGGGCCAGGTCATAGTAAAACCGGGCATATTGCTCAGCGTTCATCATTTCAATGGTTCTGGCCACTGACTGGGTAAATAATTTGGCACTGTATTCCACCTGGATCCCTTGTTTATTCCCCTGCTTGGTGGTAATTATAATTACGCCGTTGGCACCCCTGGATCCATAGATTGCGGTGGCGGAGGCATCCTTCAATACATCGATCTGTTCAATATCGCTGGGATTGATCGTATTGATATAAGATGCATTGTCCATGGGAAAGCCATCGATAACAATCAGGGGTTGTCCTGCCTCTCCTGCCTGAAACGAACTGGCTCCTCTCAGTATGAACTCAGGAGTTGCTCCCGGATTCTGGTTATGACTGCTTATGTATAATCCGGTCACCCGCCCCTGGAGCATCTGGGCAGCATTGGAGATACCCGATACATTCAGATCCCGTGGTTTCACAGAGGTTACCGATCCGGTCAGGTCACTCTTTTTGGCCGTTCCGTACCCAACCACCACAACTTCCTCCAGATTAACCAGATCCTCGGTCATGATAATTTTCAGTGTTGTTTTCCCTGCCACCTCGATTTCCTGGGAGATGTAACCTATATATGAAAAAGAAAGCACCGGTTCATCAGTCGTCAGTGAGAGGGAGAAATTCCCATCCTGATCTGAGATGGTACCGTTCTGAGTACCCGCTTCAAGCACATTGACCCCAGGTAGTGTTTCTCCTTCAGATCCTATGATTCTGCCTGAGATGACAGGTTGTTGAGCTGTCACACTTATTGCAAACAGGATTAGTAGTATGGAGTTTGCCAGATATTTCATAATCTTCAATTTAACTTGAACCCAGGTAGAATTTAACAAGTATGATAGCGATCAGAATAATCAGCATCAGGGCAAGGGCGAATAGGGCGATGAGTAATCTGCGCGTTTTCATATGCACAAGTTCTGTATATATAATGAGTGTGGATGGTTAGGTGTGCAAAAAAACAAGGTCAGATTGAAAGAAAAACAACACAAATCGGGCGGAAATGAAAATAAATTCGACATCTGAAACTTGATTTTATGATGATATCTGAATATATTACATCCGATTTTCCCATGCATCGGATCTCTATATCACTGCTTCTGTTCTGCGTGTTGAACGTGGTAAAGCCGGCTGACCGGGTGGGCCCGCTTTTGTTTGAAACGGTCTCCGGAACAGGCATTGAATTGAATTCACGGATCTATACATTCGTACAGGATTCAGGTGGATATATATGGTTTGGAACTGACTACGGGCTGTTGAGATTCGATGGATACCGGACCATAAGGGTCAGCGTATCGGAGCCCGAATATTCTACCCTGCTGGGCTCAGTAGGTGTCCAGGCTCTGGCTTTAACTTTGAGAAATTCACTCTGGGTCGGAACCAGGCAGGG
>CAZURA010000080.1:0-25571 GCA_964622985.1 uncultured Bacteroides sp.
ATCGGGGTGTACGACACCCTGCAGGAGTTGAGCAATGATCAGTTGCGTGAGCGTTCCGTTGCCCTGAAACAGAGGGTTACCGATTATGTGGCGGATGAGAATGCCCAGTTAATAGCATGGAATGAAAAGGCAGAAGATCCTGAAGTGGAGGTCACTGAAAAGGAATCCATTTACCAGGAGATCGACAAACTGACCGATAGTATTGATGAGAAGTATGAAGAGGTGCTCAACGAAATTCTGCCTGAAGCCTTTGCAGTGATTAAGGAGACAGCCAGACGATTCAAGGAGAATGAACAGCTGGAGGTAACCGCGTTGGACTACGACAGAACCCTTGCAGCTACGAGGGAATCCATTGAGATTAAAGGGCAAAGGGCCATATGGCAGAACCGCTGGATGGCCGGCGGAAATGAGATCACCTGGGACATGGTACATTACGATGTGCAGTTGATCGGTGGAGTGTCATTGCATAGCGGAAAGATAGCTGAGATGGCCACGGGGGAAGGTAAGACCCTGGTGGCTACTTTACCGGTGTTCCTGAATGCATTAACAGGGAAAGGAGTCCATCTTGTTACAGTCAATGACTACCTGGCCAAACGTGACTCAGAGTGGATGGGACCCATCTATGAATTCCACGGACTCAGTGTGGATTGCATCGACAAACATCAGCCCAATTCTGAAGCCAGGAGAAAGGCATATAACTGCGATATTACTTTCGGGACCAACAATGAGTTTGGATTTGACTACCTGCGCGACAATATGGCCCACAATCCGGCCGAACTGGTGCAGCGTAAGCACAATTATGCCATCGTCGACGAGGTTGACTCGGTGCTGGTGGACGATGCCCGAACTCCGCTGATCATCTCGGGTCCGATACCTAAAGGGGATGACCAGGAATTTGGTGAATACAAACCCAAGGTGGAACGGTTGGTAAGTGCACAAAGACAACTGGTCAATAATGCTTTTTCCGAGGCACGAAAACTACTGGCCGAAGGAGATACAGAAAAAGCAGGTTTCAAGCTATTGCAGTCACATAAAGGATTGCCAAAATATAAACCTCTGATTAAGTTGTTGAGCGAAGAGGGGAATAAGAGCCTGTTGCTAAAGACCGAAAACCATTATATGCAGGAGCAGTCTAAAAACATGCACCTGGTGACCGACGACCTCTTTTTTATTATCGAAGAGAAGCTCAATTCGGTGGAACTGACCGAAAAGGGAATTGACTTGATTACAGGTGCATCGGATGATCCTGCATTTTTCATCCTCCCGGATATCGGAAGTGAAGTGGCTGAGATTGAAAAATCGGATAAACCAGATAAGAAGAAACTGGAGGTTAAGGACAAAATGCTGCAGGACTATGCAGTGAAATCGGAACGGATCCATACGGTAAACCAGTTGCTGAAAGCCTATGCCATGTTTGAGAAGGAGGTAGAGTACGTGGTTATGGACAACAAGGTGAAGATCGTTGATGAGCAGACCGGACGGATCATGGAGGGAAGAAGGTATAGCGATGGATTGCACCAGGCTATTGAGGCCAAGGAGAATGTGAAGGTAGAGGCTGCTACACAGACCTGGGCCACCATCACGCTACAGAACTATTTCAGGATGTATCACAAGTTGGCCGGGATGACCGGGACTGCCGAGACTGAAGCAGGGGAGTTTTGGGATATATACAAACTGGATGTGATGGTCATTCCCACCAATCGTCCCATCGTGAGAGATGATAGGGAAGACTTGGTGTATAAAACCAAGAGGGAGAAGTATAATGCAGTGATCGATGAACTGGTCAGGTTGAACAAAGCCGGTCGACCCGCTCTGGTGGGAACTACTACAGTGGAAGTTTCAGAGCTTTTGTCAAAGATGCTCAAGATCAGGAAAATCAATCACAATGTGTTGAATGCAAAACTGCACCAGCGTGAAGCTGAGGTGGTGGCACAGGCTGGTAAAGCCGGAACAGTTACGATTGCCACAAACATGGCAGGTCGTGGAACTGACATAAAACTAAGCGATCAGGTGAAGTCCGATGGCGGATTAGCGATAATAGGTACTGAACGTCATGAATCGAGACGGGTAGACCGTCAGTTGAGAGGACGATCGGGCAGACAGGGAGACCCTGGATCCTCCTCCTTCTATGTTTCTCTGGAAGATGACCTGATGCGACTCTTCGGATCGGACCGGATTGCAGGGATGATGGATAAACTGGGCCTGAAAGAAGGGGAGGTGATACAACATTCGATGATTACCAAATCCATTGAAAGGGCGCAGAAAAAGGTGGAGGAGAATAATTTTGGGATCAGGAAAAATCTGTTGGAGTATGATGATGTGATGAATTCCCAGCGCGAGGTGATCTACAAGCGCAGAAGACACGCCCTCTTTGGGGAAAGGCTCGGTCTGGATATTGCCAATATGATGTTTGATGTGACCGAGAGCATTGTGAGCTCACTTCATGGTAGTGGAGATTATGACGGATTCAAGTTGGAGCTGATCAGATTCTTCTCCATAGAATCTCCTGTTTCAGCTGAGGAGTTTAAAAGTATGAACAGCGAAGATCTTGTGGATAAGATCTATGAGATGCTGCTTGACACCTACAAGCGTAAGCAAGAGAGTATTTCTGAGCAGGCGATGCCTGTGATTAATCAGGTGTACGAGCATCAGCGCCAGGTGTATGAGAATATTGTGGTACCCGTATCGGATGGTGCCAGGGTATTTCAGGTACTGGCCAATCTGGAGAACTGTTATCAATCCAAGGGAAAGGAACTGGTCAGGTCCTACGAGAAAAGCATCATTCTGGCAACCATAGACCAATTGTGGCAGGAACACCTCCGGGAATTGGATGATCTGCGGCAATCGGTCAGGAATGCCCAGTATGAGCAGAAAGATCCCCTGTTGATTTACAAATTCGAGGCATTTGAACTATTTACTGCCATGATCGATAAGGTAAACCGGGATGTGGTGGCCACCCTGATGAAAGCGCACATACCCTTAAGGGACCCCAGCAGCGTTCAGCGTGCTGAAGCTCCTAAAAAGATGGACCTTAGTAAATTCGAGGCCAACAAGGATGAAATGCCGAGTTATAACGATCCCTCTGGTGGGGGACAGGCCAAGGATGGACGTACTCAGGCCCAACAACCGATAAGGGTTGAGAAGAAAGTAGGACGCAATGATCCCTGTCCCTGTGGAAGTGGTAAAAAGTATAAGGTGTGTCACGGAAGACCCGGAGGAGCAGGTTAATCTTCTTTAGTGCAGCAGGCTATCTATGTGGGCGATCTCCTGGTGGAGTTCTTTTGAGGCAGGTATAAGCGGCAGTCGAAGCACATTTTCTATCCATCCCTGAATCTCCATAGCGGCCTTTACTCCCGTAGGATTTCCCTCTTTGAATGCGGCTTGCATCAGAGGAAAGAGCTTGTAATGTAATTCGCGTGCTTTTGCATAAGCACCATCCAGTGCTGCAGCAACCATTTCCGTAGTTTGTGCAGGGTAAGCATTTCCAATCACGCTTACCACCCCTTCTCCGCCTGCAGCTATGATCGGAAGCGCATCGGCATCATTTCCTGAAATCACCTGAAAACCATCCGGTCTCTCACTTATGATCTCCATTACCTGTTCCAGATTACCTGATGCCTCTTTAATGGCCACTACGGTTTCAGGAAAATCACTGGCCAGCCTGAGGGCTGTCTTAGAAACTATATTAGAACCGGTTCGACCAGGTACATTGTAGAGCATCACAGGCAATTCGGCTACTGTGGCAATAGCGGCAAAGTGCTGATATATACCTTCCTGAGAGGGCTTATTATAGTATGGGGCTACACTCAGCAATCCGTCTATACCCATCACATTCATCGATTTAACAGCCTCTATTGTCGAACGGGTATCGTTCCCGCCAGCTCCAACGATAATGGGAATCCTGCCTCCGCAGGCATCTTTAACACACCGGATCACATCCTGTTTCTCTTCCACTGAAAGGGTAGGGGTTTCTGCGGTGGTTCCAAGAACAACCAGGTAGTTGATCCCATTATTAATCAATCTGTCGGTATGGAGAACAAGGGCATCATAATCTACTGCACCGGACTGGTTAAAGGGTGTGATCATAGCAACACCTGTTCCTGTAAATTGACGAGTTAGTGGCATGCGTGGATTAGTTTGAAGGTTGCAACATGGATACGTAATGTTTTATCTGCTCTGCCAAATAGTCCATATCAGCAGGTTCAGCGAGGTTGATCATCAGATCATAATCGTTATCCTGTTCTGTATATGTGCCTATTTTAAGCCTGGCTGAAGACAACTGTACCAGAAACTGGAGTTCCAGAGGAACATCCCAGGTAAAATCCACAAGGATATCAGGATCCTTTGCAAAAAAAGAATCCACAGCTTCCCCTGAGGGTTTTAAATACCAGTTGAGGTTACTTCGTGTAATAAATGAAAAACTCTTTCTTAAAAGCATCTCCTGGGGGATCTCCTTTTGCTGAACATAACCAAACGCATAACAGGCGATTCCCTTTTCCTTTAAGAACTTTCTGAAATTATTGATGACGGAGAATGAGTCGGCTTCACCTGTATTAAAAAGAAGGACCACCGATTTAGCAGTTTCAAAATTGTGCGTATGGATGTGTCGGTGAATCCCTTTTTTCTTCTTCCTCAGTATCCTTCTGCCGATGTTTTCTCTTATCCCGGTCATTATAGAACAAAAATACAATTTATATTGAATCCTGCGAGCGTAATCCCAGTAGCGGAGCTTTAATCCGCATGCGGGCATAATGGATGCAGTTTGCTGAAAAGAGATGCAGGATGATCAGGATAACATGGAGAGGAACTCTTCCTCCGAAAGGATGGGTATTCCCAGCTTTTGCGCTTTTTCATATTTACTAGGGCCCATGTTTTCCCCGGCAAGCACATAATCTGTTTTTGAACTGATGGAACCCAGATTCCTTCCGCCATGTTGCTCTATCATCGCTTTCAATTCCTCTCTGGAGTGGATCTCGAAAACACCTGAGATGACGAAGGAGCTTCCTTCCAATGCCTGACTCAGTGCTTCCGGCTTGGAATCCAACTCAAACTGAAGCCCAAGCTCTTGCAGTCTCTCCACTAATGCCCTGTTCAGGGGATTTGCAAAATAGGAGATGACCGAGTCCGCGATCCGTTCTCCAATCTCATCTACCTCAACGAGTGCCTCGTGGTCTGCCTGCATCAACTGATCCAGGCTCAGAAACGCTTCTGCCAGCTTTCGGGCTACTGTCTCACCCACATATCTGATGCCTAACGCATAGAGGACGCGTGAAAAGGGGATCTCCTTGGAGCCTTCAATGCTTTCAATCAAATTGCGGGCTGATTTATCGGCAAATCGTTCCAACTTCACCACGGAGGCGAACTCCAGGGAATAGAGGTCTGCCACATCAGTAACCAGCCCTTCTCTGAAAAGTAAATCGATAGTGGCTTCCGCAGCGTTGATATCCATAGCTCTGCGACTGATGAAGTGCTCAATTCTTCCCTTGATCTGAGGTGGACAGTTAAAGGTATTTGGACAGTAGTGAGCCGCCTCATCTTCTTTCCTTTCAAGAGCGGTTCCACACTCCGGGCAAAGGGTGATAAACTGGAAGGGTTCAGCGCCAGGTCCCCTTTTCTCTTTCAATACTCCCACGATCTTTGGAATAATCTCTCCGCCCTTTTCCACCATCACCTGATCACCAATTCTTACATCCAGCAATTGGATTTGATCTGCATTGTGAAGAGATGCTCTTTTAACCACAGTGCCTGCCAGCTGTACCGGATCCAGGTTGGCTACAGGGGTTACAGCTCCTGTCCTGCCTACCTGAAAATCTATGCTCCGGATACGGGTTATTGCCTGCTCTGCCTGAAACTTATAGGAGATTGCCCATCGGGGAGTTTTGGCTGTGAAGCCCAACTGGTTCTGTAGAGCAAAAGAGTCCACCTTGATCACCACACCATCAATGTCGAATGGCAATTGATTTCGTTCCGTTTCCCAGTGGTCAATAAACCGGAATACCTCTTCCAGCGAATGGGCCACTCTTCCGAACGAGGGCACCTTAAATCCCCACTTGCTGGCATTTTCCAGACTTTCATGTTGTGTTTCGAAGAACATTTGCTCACCTGGTATGTAATAAAAGAGACAGTCGAGCGGACGCTGCGCCACCAGGGAGGAGTTCTGCATTTTAAGGGTGCCTGAAGCGGCATTTCGGGGATTGGCAAAGGCCGGTTCGCCGTTCATCTCCTTTTCCAGGTTCATTTTTTCAAATCCTTCAGCTGGAAGAATAACCTCTCCGCGGATTTCGAATTCATCTGGGAATCCGCTTCCCTGCAAGTTGAGAGGGATGCTCCTGATGGTCCGGATGTTTCTGGTTACATCATCCCCCCGTGTACCGTCTCCCCTGGTAAGGGCTCGGTATAAGGATCCATGCGAGTAGGTCAATGCCACGGCCACTCCGTCATACTTGAGCTCACAGAAGTAGGCTACCTCATCACCTGTAACTTTCCTTACACGCTGGTCGAATTCAGCCAACTCCTCTTTGTTGTAGGTATTACCTAAAGAGAGCATAGGATAGCGATGAGGAAATGATTCAAACTCCTGGTTCAGGTCGCTTCCTACCCGTTTAGTGGGCGAATTCTCATCAGTGAATTGGGGATATCTGTTTTCAAGGTCCTGTAACTCATTGATTAGCTGATCAAACTCATAGTCAGAGATTATGGGTTCCGATTTAACATAGTAGTAATAATTGTGCTTGTGAAGCCTCTTCCTGAGTTCATCAATCTTCACTTTCGCCTGCTCTGGAGTCATCTGGACCTGCTTTTAAACAAAAGTAAAAAATATTTCTCCTTTAGGTTTTATTCTCTACTTTTAAGCGAAGCTAGAATGACTAATGGATGTATTAAGATGAACAGGACCTACGGGATCAGAGTGCTTCACTCCATTTTTTTCTTACTCTTGGGCATTACCTCACTGAAGGCGCAGCTGCAGTTTCCGGGTAAACCCATGGACCTGTCGGGTCGAATAAAAGCCGCCCAGGTGATGTATGTGCTGCCTCCGTTGGATCCCATGGAGCTTGAGGCGGTAAAGCTGGCCAACCTGGATCGTGTCAAAAAGTCTTTTGTGTTTGCCATGGATCGTCCGGTATCCCTTTCTCCCGAGAGTCATGGCACCTGGGTAGAGCAGGGCGAATATCGAATCTGGAGGGTGCATATTTTGTCTCCGGCAGCGCACTCCATGGGATTGGTATTCAATGAATATGCGCTTCAACCCGGGGTAAAGGTATTTGTTTACGATCCCGACCAGAAACAGGTAAAGGGTGCTTTTACGTCGGGAAACAATAAAACTTCCGGGATACTCCCGGTGGGTCATATTGAGGGAGATGAGCTGGTGATCGAGATGCAGGTGCCATGGGATGTGACGCATTATGGTGCACTGGGAATTGAATCTGTATCCCATGCATTTCTCGATATCCGGCAGCTTTCCAACAGGCCAAATTGTTCACCGGGTGAATTTGGGTGTTCCCACGCATGTGAAATTGATATCAATTGTACTGAGGGAGATGCGTGGCAGCTTACAAAAAGATCTGTGGTAAGAATATTGGCCCGCAACCAGTATTGTACCGGCGTTTTGATCAACAATACCGCTTATGACGCCACTCCCTATTTGCTCACTGCCGAGCATTGCATAAACAGTGAGTATACAGCTGATCGTTCCATATTCCTGTTTAATTACGAGAGCTCTGCCTGCTTCGGAGAAAACGGACCCCTGGATATGTCCATTTCAGCATGCGATACACTGGCCGTTGGAGATAGTCTGGATTTCAGTCTGATCCAACTCTCTTCGGTTCCTCCGGACTCCTTTGATGTCTACTATGCAGGATGGGATCGTTCTGATTTCCAAACGTCACCAAGTACCGTGATACATCATCCATGGGGAGACGTTAAGAAAGTATCGAAAGATTTTGAGGCCCCCTCTACTCCCACTCAACCAGGGGATGTGCCATATACCGACCTGGACGATTATCACTACTGGTCCTACTGGTGGATCAGGGAATGGGATATAGGAACTACGGAAGGGGGTTCATCGGGATCTCCATTATTCAATGAAGGCAGGCGGGTCATCGGCCTGCTGAGTGGAGGAATTGCACGATGTGGCGATTCTATTGGATATAATTCAGAAACTGACCGGGTCATTTATAATCAGGCCCTGAATTATGATGATTACTTCACGAGAATAGGTGCTGCATGGGATCCTGATGGCGAAGAATCATCCCTGAAACCCTGGTTGGATCCTCTGAATACCGGGGAAATGCAAATCGGAGGATATCACCCCACAGACACTGGCCCACCTATCCCTGAAGAAGGATCGGGATTCACTCTTTTTCCCAATCCGGTTTCAGAACAGCTTAACATTTCCTATCCCTTTGTGCCAGAGCGTGTCGACTACCATATCTATGATCTGTCAGGATCCATGCAATTATCAGGTTTCCTGGACGGAACAGGATGGAATAGGATCAATATTTCAACACTGGTGCCCGGGGTATACCTGATTCGCCTGGAAACTTCCGAGTTGAAGGAGAATCATAAAATTGTGGTGAACCGATGAGCAGACAGCCCGGCTTCAGGATGGCCAGAAGGTTCACTGCCTCCATGTTCATTACCGGAATGTTCACTGCCTCTATATGGATCGGGGGTTGTTCGGGGCCGACCGGTGATTACAAGGCGCGGGAGATGGGGGGTGCAGACTCATACACCATCTATGCCCGTGGTTTTGATGTGAAGGAGCATGATACGTTTACGCAGCTCACTGTCTTTGACCCCTGGCAGAAAAGCAGCAATGTATCTTTTACTTACTTGTTGGCAGAAGAGGAGAGTCAGGCTCCCGATTCGATAGAGGGAACATTTATCAAAATCCCTGTACAAAAAGTGGTTGCACTCTCAACCACTCATGTGGCCATGATTCACCAGCTGGACAGGACCGAATCCATAAAAGGAATTTCAGGGGAGCGATTAATCTATAACCCTGAAATCCGGGAGAGGATTCGCACAGGGGAAGTAGTGGATGTGGGGTATGACCAGAACCTCAATTTCGAAACCATTGTGGATATGGATCCGGATGTGCTGTTCATCTATGCTGTAGAGGGCAGCGTTCAAAACATTTCAGAGAAATTATCTGAGCTGCAGGTGCCTGTGGTGTATTGTGGTGAGTATCTGGAACCACATCCACTGGGTAAGTCAGAATGGATCAAGTTTTTCTCTCTTTTCTATGGATTACAGGAGGAATCTGAAGCCTTTTTTAATTCCATCGACTCGAGCTATAACCTCCTGACTCAACGCGCCTCTGATGCGGAACCAAAGCCAGCTGTGTTGACAGGTCTTCCCTGGAATGACACATGGTATATGGCAGGAGGAAAAAGTTTCGCAGCCCGGCTGATTGCAGATGCAGGAGGTACATTTCTTTGGAACGACAATAGATCTTCCGAAGCCATACCTTTGGATCTTGAATCGGTCTATATCCGTGCAGTGGAAGCGGATATATGGGTCAATCCGGGCGCAGCCAGCACTCTTGACGAGTTACACAGGTTTGATGAACGTTTGTCAGAACTACCGGTCCTTCAACAGAAGGAAGTGTACAACAATAATAAGAGGGTGAATGAGACCGGTGGAAATGATTATTGGGAATCGGGAACAGTCAGGCCAGACCTGGTGTTGGCCGACCTGATGAAGGTCTTTCATCCTGATATAATGAGAGATCATCAGTTTATATATTACAGGAAATTAAAATAATCGTTACTTTTGGGTGGAAACAATCTCATCATCCATGGCAAGCATCAGGCTCTTAAAGAAGGATATAAACAAATTTGCATTTGATTTACTGCAGGAGTGTTTCTCATACAGGCACTATTCGGATGATATTGCAGAAGACAAGTTTGACAGCGTCATCAAGAAGATTGTTCACCTGAGAAACGACCTGATTCTAAGGACCAATCATCCGGAGACTGATGCAGATTCCGCATCACTTAAGGAGCACTATAAACAGGTGCAATTGGACCTGCTTAAACTGGCAGAGGTCGTTGAGGACCTAAAGGGATAGGGTGTGAAGATCCATTCAAGGAGTCCATTCATCATGATTTTACTGGGACTGCTCATTGTATTCCTGGCTTTACTCGATATACGTTTGGGGAGTGCCAGGATTACATTTTCCGATATGATGCATCATCTGCGGGGTATTGAATCACTCACGGAACAGCAATGGCTTATTCTGACGAAGTTCAGACTTCCCCGTCTGGCTACGGCTCTGCTTGCAGGAGCTGCTCTGCCTTTATGTGGCTTGCAAATGCAAACACTCTTCCGAAACCCACTGGCGGGGCCCTATGTGCTTGGAATCAGTTCTGGAGCCAGTTTTGGAGCGGCCCTTGTTGTACTAGGTGCTGGTGCTACCGGCTTAGTGGCTACCTGGAGCCTTGCCGCAGCAGCCTGGGTAGGGGCAGGGATGGTAATGCTCTTGCTGTTGTTTGTCTCATTCAGGATTAAGGATGTGATGACCATACTCATTCTGGGTATCATGTTCTCCAGCGGTCTGGCTGCCATCATCAGTATCATGCAGTACTTCAGTCAGGCATCTGCACTGAAATCATTTATCATATGGAGCATGGGAAGTCTGGGAAACGTAACAGGTGTACAGTTACAAATCATGGCATGGACCATTATCCCGCTCCTTGCGATTTCGCTGGCCTTTTCAAAGGTGCTGAATGGATTGATGCTGGGAGAGGAGTATGCTGTAACCATGGGGATCCGGGTGAAAAGGAGCAGGATTATAATTTTAGCCACTACCAGCATATTGGCTGGAACCATAACTGCCTTTTGTGGTCCCATCGGTTTTATTGGAATCGCTGTTCCCCATGTGGCTCGTTATCTTTTTGCCCAATCTGATCATAAGCTCCTGCTGCCTGCGACCATGTTGGTGGGAATGACTGTGATGGTGCTAAGTGATATCGCTTCTCAGTTACCGGGAACAGAGAGGGTATTACCCATCAATGCCGTTACCTCACTAATAGGGATCCCGGTGGTCATATGGTTGGTAATAGTCAATCGAAAAGCACAATCGATGTAATGGGTACGAGTACCACAGATCATATCGTCATCCTGGACCAACTGGGTATTGGTTATGCAAAAGGAAGGGAGCTTCTGAATAAAATAGACCTTCGGGTTGGACGTGGAGAGATGGTAGCCCTGATTGGCAGGAATGGAACTGGTAAAAGCACCCTGCTAAAATCAATGATAGGCCTGATTCCTCTGTTGAAGGGAAATTGCTATCTGGATGGAGTGTCCCTGAATCACTATACTATCCAGCAGCGGGCTAAAGTGATCAGCTATGTCTCTTCACAGGTGTCTCAACTGCCCTCCCTATCTGTGCGGGAGCTAGTTTCACTAGGCAGAATGCCGCATACGGGTTGGATGGGAAGGTTTAGCGGTGAAGACAATAAGTTGGTGAAAAAGGCGCTGACGGAAGTGAATATGCAACATTTAATTGATCGTAGACTGGATCAGTTAAGTGACGGTGAGAGACAACGTGCACTTATTGCTCGTGCATTCGTTCAGGATACCCCCCTTATGGTTTTAGATGAGCCCACAGCCTTTCTGGATATTCCCAATAAGTACGAACTGATACGATTGTTGAGCCAGTTCAGGAACCAGGGCAAATCCATCGTATACTCCACCCATGATCTTGAAACTGCTTTGATGTGTGCAGATAAGCTCTGGGTTATCCACCAGGAAGTGGTCAGGGAAGGAGCACCCGAAGACCTGGGGGTATCGGGATTGTTCGATGCTCTGTTTGATGCTGCTGGTATTGCCTTTGATAGGGAGGCCAGAAAATTTAAATACAAATCGGATCCAAAGGGTACCGTTCGATTGAGAGGAGGACCTGAAATTGCGTTGATCTGGACCAGAAATGCCATCGAGAGAGTAGGATTCGAAGTGAATGGTGACGGGAATATGGATGTGGAGGTTGCCCCTTCAGAAACAGGATTTAGGTGGATACTTACCCGGAATGGGCTGAAAGAGGAATTTCATACTCTTTACTCTCTGGCCCGATTCTTGAATAGAGATGAATAATTGTGTAATTTGAACCTGTAAACTAATCGATACGGAAATGAAAGTAAAAAAGATCATTGCCTATACATTATCCATTCTTGTACTCCTTTTTTCAATGGTTGCCATCCTGGGAATTTGGGAAATCGTGGATATTGAAGACCTAATTGCCCGCATGTTTAAGTCACTCATGGTAATACTTGCGGCAGCTGCAGTCATTGTGTTGATATTCTCCATTTTGGACAGACCTGAGCGACATGAACGCTTCGATCAAAGCGAGGAAGGAGGAAATTAGCCCATCAGCCTGAGGATTTTTTCTGCGCTGGCCCTGTTGGAGAAATCTTTCAGGGCCTTTTTTCTGTTTCTGATCTGCTCCTCACTAAATGGGGTTTCCATAAGAGAATCTATGGCCTGGATCAGGCTTTCCTTGGTGTCGGCCAGTGTGCAGAGAGGATCCAGCCCTGTGCCCCTTACCATATGACTGTTAGCAAGGCAATGCCTGCCTGCATAGAGTGAATAAATTAGTTTCAATTTTATGCCTGTGGATTGTGACGTATGCAACAGATTAATCTGGGCATTCTGAATAAGGGTATCCAGTTCCGGGTCGCTTGGATTGGCAACTACTCTAATGTGTGGATAGCGGGCAATTTTCTTTTTGAATCTTTCTGAGGGATTTTTACCTGCTACCACTATGGGATGAGAGATACCCGACAGCACTCTTTCTGCGAGCCTAAGGAATTCTTCAGAATTTTCCGGAACTCCCAGATTACCGTGAAACAGAATATAATCTCCGGATCCGGACAGGGAGCTGACCTCTTCAAAGCGGTGAAAAGGAGGAATGAAAACGGAGTGACCATAGCGGTCAATGAAATATTCGGTTTCGTGTTTCGAGATTCCCAGTATATGATCTGACTGGTGCAAAATCTTTTCGTAGCGCTTTAGCTTTAGGGATTCGGAACGGAGAAACACTTTCCGGTGGAGGCTTGGTTCGCTCTTTGAAAGGGCCAGGTAATAGGTATGTTCAATATTGTGAGCCCTCACCAGGATTTTCTTGTTTGCTTTCACACACCTTTCCATCATGCTCGTTGAGTGTAGCCCTTCAAATAACACAGGAAATGAGTCTCCAAGAAGATTTTTTGGCATGGATTTTGCACATCTAGTTATTACGATATAAGGATTGGAGCTAAGGAAGTATCTCAATCCCGATTTCCTGGGGTAGTAATACACTTTAAAGCAAAGGTCCTCAAGTTCTTTTGAAGGTTGACGTCCATACTCGAAACAGTGAAGAATAATGTGAATTCCGATCTGTTTCAACGCAGCTATTTTGTAATATATATCGATTATACCTCCATAGTTGGCGGGATAGGGAATATTGAAGGCAATTATATGGAGATATCTTGAAGGCATTTTAAACCTTATAGTGTAGTTGCGGTCAAATGGGTAAAGATAAAGGAAAAAAATATTAACATTTTTTAATACGGATTTTTGATAAAAAATGCAACTTTTCTTCCAATTTTACGTTAAATTTAATGTAGAAAGTTTATTGATTATCAATTAGATAATTTCGTTCTTTTATTCTACATTTCTTTTCATAGATTTAGTTTTAGGGTTAGTTTAGTTTTTGATCCCTCTGCGCCAGCAGGGGGATCTTTTTTTTGATCTCACTTCATCCCTGCAGGAGTAATCCTTATGTGAGATTTTCTATCTTTGCACGTCAATAGATAACTACATGCAGCGCATCGATCACATCATACGTAATCTGGCCGAGGAGGCCATAAAGAGCATCTGGGGTGTAACTCTCCACGGGGAGCAAATACAGGTTCAGAAGACTCGCAAAGAATTTGAGGGTGACTTTACCGTGGTTGTTTTCCCTCTTTTAAAGCATTCGAAACAATCTCCTGAAGAAACGGGAAATTCCATGGGAGGCTATTTGACCGGTCATTCAGATATGATTGATGCATATAACGTAATTAAAGGATTCTTGAATCTGAGTATATCCCAACACTATTGGAAAGACTTTTTAGGTGATGAATTACCAAAAATCAATTATGGCATCCTGCCCACTCATACAGGATCTCCAAAAGTGATGATTGAATTCTCCTCACCAAATACCAACAAACCGCTTCATCTTGGACATATAAGGAATAACCTGTTAGGTCATTCAGTTGCCAGGATCCTCGAAGCCAGTGGCAAACAGGTACGTAAAGTAAATCTGGTAAATGACCGCGGGATCCATATTTGTAAATCGATGCTGGCCTGGGAAGAGGGTGGTAATGGAGAAACACCTGAGTCATCCGGTATCAAAGGGGATCATCTGGTGGGTAAATATTATGTACAGTTTGACCAGACCTACAAATCACAGATCGAATCTCTGATGGATGAGGGGAAAACCAGACCGGAAGCTGAAACCGATGCTCCTGCGATGAGCAGGGCACGTGATATGCTTCGAAAATGGGAAGCCAATGATCCCCAGGTGAGATCACTTTGGGAGATGATGAACAGCTGGGTCTATTCGGGTTTTGAGGAGACCTACAGAAGGTTGGGAGTAGACTTTGACAAAACCTATTACGAGTCGGATACATTTAAACTGGGGAAAGAGCTGGTCCTCAAAGGACTCGAAGATGGAGTGCTGTACAGGAAAGAGGATGGTTCGGTCTGGATTGACCTGGAAGGGGAGGGACTTGACCACAAGCTGTTGCTTCGTTCAGACGGGACTTCAGTCTATATGACCCAGGATGTGGGGACTGCACACCAAAGGTATGAAGAGTACGGATTCGATTCCCATGTATATGTGGTTGGCAATGAACAAAACTATCACTTTCAGGTGCTGGCCATTATCTTGAAAAAACTGGGATTTGCCTGGGCTGAGAAACTATATCATCTCTCTTATGGCATGGTCGAATTACCAGAAGGGAAAATGAAATCGCGTGAAGGAACTGTTGTAGATGCCGATGATCTGATGGATGAGATGGTGGAGACGGCCAGACAGATGTCTGAGGAACTGGGGAAGTTGGAGGAATACAGTGAAGAGGAGAAACAAAGGATTTACAGGCAGGTCGGAATGGGGGCATTGAAGTATTTTATTCTGAAAGTGGATCCAAAGAAGAACATGACCTTTGATCCGAAAGAGTCAGTCGATTTTAATGGGAATACAGGACCCTTTATTCAGTATACTTTTGCACGTATCCAGAGTGTGTTAAAGAAGGGAAAAGGTCAATCTACCCAGGTGGGCAAAGAGATACTAAATGAGAAAGAGGTAGCCCTCATCAGGATGATGCATGAGTATCCCGATGTGATTCAGGAAGCCTCCCGTACCCTTAACCCCTCGCTAATAGCCAACTTCCTGTATGAACTGGCTAAAGAGTTCAATCAATTCTATCACGACTACAGCATTTTAAGTGCGGAAAATGAGGAGATAATATCTACCCGGGTTTTATTGGTAGAAGTAATTGGGCGGATAGTTGCTTCGGGAATGGATCTGTTGGGAATTGAGGTTCCTGAGCGTATGTAAACGAATCGTCATGGCAAAGCGTTTATCTATCATAACAATCCTTTTCTTTCTGGTCCTGTCAACCATGGGTCAGAAGAGCAGGGTGCTGTCCGTTTTTCAGATGATTGAATCGGAGAAATACAAGGATGCCAAGGAGGCCATTGAGTTGGCAGTATGGAATGAGAAAACCTCCAGGTGGTACAGAACCTATTATGCGAAGGGGCTGCTTTGTCAGAAAGCTTTCGAAGCAGGCTTTGATAAGGGTGAGAAGAGTAAGACTAATCTGTATCCGGATCAGCTGATAGTTGCATACGACTCCTATAATAAGGCGCTGGAACTGAATTCCAGGAATAAAACAGCATCAGCCATTACCTTGCAGTTGTACAATCTTGCCAACGATTTTCAGAAATTGGGTGAAAAGCATTATGCAGGTAAAGAGTATTCCAAAGCATTACAAGCGTTTGAACATGCATTGCTGATCAGTAAAAATCCCCAGCTTTCCGTATCTACCGATACAAATCTCGTCTATAACACCGCTGTGGCTGCCTATGAAGCCCGGGAGTGGGATAAAGCCATTAGTTACCTGACCGGACTTAATGATGATGAGTATTCTCCCAATACGGCGCTGCTTCTCTATTCGGCAAATGTAAACACCGGAGATTCGGTTCAGGCAGAACAGGTATTGTTTGAAGGTATGGACAGATATAACAGCGAAGAATCCATTGTATTACGATTGGTTGATTTACTGGTAGGAACCGATCGTAAGAAGGAGGCTGTTACGGTACTTGACTCAGCCATTGCTCGTAAGCCTGAAAACTACCACTTTCCCTGGACACGCGGATTGGTATACCAACAGATGGAACTGTATGATCAAGCCATAGAGAGCTTAGTCCATGCCAGTGGACTTGCTCCGGAGGAAGTGGATATCCTCTACAACATTGGACTTTGTTATTATAACATGGGTGTTGAGATTAGTGAGCATTCAAGGGAGATTTATAACAATCGTGAATATCAGGCTGCCAGGAAGAGATCTCGTGAGCAGTTGCGGCAATCGTTGGATTGGTTGGAAAAAGCGTATAAGCTGGATCCCTCCAATCAGCTTATCACCTACAAATTGAATCAGCTCTATTATCAGCTACAGATGCCGGAAAAGCAGAAGCCTCCGAATCCCTGAAAACATCCAAATCCCAAAAGGCAGCCGAATCTTCTGAGGCAATCGAATTCGTAAAGACAAAGCAGGTTACAAGAGTACCCAGGATGCGCGTACTTAAAATTTGAACAGCAGAGATAAGCCTACGAACTCTTTTAACTGGGTTCTGGCCACCTTCTTCTGGGTACCGTCATTCAGCAGGACAGGCTGTTCATTTGAATCAAACAATGGAAAACGGATGTCGTCATCATAGATCAGGTGCAGATTAAACCTGATGGTGAAGAACCAGTTTATTTTCTTGTCCACCAGCAATTCCCAGTCGATATCTACATTTTGCGGATGATTCAGATAATTGGAAAAAAGCCTGAGTTTATTGGTGATGTTCAGGTCTTCCATGGGAGTGATCTTATTTATGAATACCACCTGCGTTCCCAGTTCCTGCTTGGATCGTTTGTCCTTATCAATCCCATGTTGAGTCTGGTCCACCAGCACCGTGTCCAATACAAAGGTGTTTTTATAGGAGAGAGGCGCCATATTGATCGTGGTATTCTTAAACGGTTTGTATTCCGCACCCAGACCTATGGTTAGCGAAGCCGGATTCAGGAATTTGGAAACCACCACTGAGTCATTTGGATAGTTATACCCTTTTGCTACCTGATTTTTCATGTAGAAAGAGGCACTTAAACCGATCTTTCCCGATGCATTTCTATTGAATTTCGAATTGATCTCAAACAAGTCATTGTTTTTCCTCAACCCTTTCTCTTCCGTCATCAGGGTTCCAAACTTAATTCGTGCACTGTTGATCCATTGTGTATTGTCCTCTTTGTTATTGTAGGTGGCACTGCCAATCAAGTCAAGCATGGTGGTCAGAGAGCTTTCTCCACCCTTGATCCAGTTGGAAAGATAGGTTTGGTTGAAGGTGAATGCACTGGAAAAATCATACGTCCAATAGAAAGGATCCGGCTGAAGTAGATCCATTTTTGCCAGAGTCCTCTCAGGTTCCGATAGCGACTTTGGCAGATGAGCCATCTCCACCCTTTCCATCCGGTTCACATCAATATCATCCTCCAGAAGGAGGCTGATCTCATGGTTTGAAGGATTTCCCAACCACAGTGTAATGGAGTCGTTTTTGTAATTCTTTACCCAGAATCGAAGCAAATCGTTATCCCCGGTTGTAATCCACATGGGGGTTTTCTTCCCGTACATATCATTGATTATCAGCCTGATGGAATCCTTTTGCTCACTATAAGCCATCAGGGTCTCCATAGCGACCTGCAGAGAATCCAGTTGCTCTTCTCCTGTGACAAACAGGAAAGGAGAGTCGTCAGCAGCCTTCCACCGGTAGACTGTGTCGGTATATACCAACACTCCTGGATGGTGTAGGACTTCCAGATGGCTGTAGTGGTCACGAGAAACTACCGGAGGAATGATCTGGCGATCCAGGTAACTATACATTGGGATTTGCAGTGATTTCAGTGCGGCAGTATCAATATGTGTTGCCCCGATCGTATCTGGAACAGTAAGGGTTGTGTCCTGCAGCTTACTATCCATGAGTGTAGTATCTGAAAAGATGAGTGCCGAGAAGTCCAAAGGAACATCAGGTTGATCCGCCTGTATCATAAACAGATCGATGTTCCACCCAACGGTATCGATAATAAAGGTCGAATCATTCAACCAGCGAACTTCAATGCTATCCCTGATCGGAGTTTTATCCCTATATACCGGAATGGATTGAAAATCAAACCTGCTTAACTCGACCATGACACTATCAAAAGGTTCTTTGGCATGATTCAACAGCCTGATCAGGGCAGCCTGAACCGAATCCCCTTCTTTGCTCCAAAGGCTGTCGTTCGTAGTGACCCGATGCACATATTTCCATGCATCGTCGACAGTAAACCAAGGAGATGCGCTTGTGGTATCTGTTTCAGATGATACCCTGCCTGTATCAGGCTGACCATACACATATGGAACTGCCAGAACAGATAGTATAATCAAGAGATGACGTATCATAACAGAAATATAAACGAAATATCACTTGTAGATATTTCCTTTTGCAGCATTTAGGGTGTTGCTAAGCAGTGAAACCCTTGTCATGGGACCTACTCCACCCGGAACTGGAGTAATGTAAGAGCATTTGTGAGCTACCTCGTCATAAACCACATCACCTTTCAGTCTGAATCCCGATTTAGTCTCCGTGGAAGGTACCCTGGTGGTGCCTACATCGATCACAACAGCACCCTCTTTCACCATGTGGCCTTTAACGAAACCTGGAGATCCAAGAGCAGCTATCAGGATATCCGCTGATGCACAAAGGGTTTCGAGGTTTTTAGTTCGACTGTGGGCCACGGTGACGGTTGCATTGATCGACTTCTGTGACATCAGGATGCTCATGGGTCTTCCCACAATATTACTTCGTCCCACTACAACGCAATGCTTTCCCGAGGTTTCGATCTGGTAGCGCTTTAACAGTTCAATAATGCCAAAGGGCGTGGCTGAGACAAAGGAAGGCAGACCAATGACAGTTCGTCCCACGTTTACCGGATGAAACCCATCCACATCTTTCCCGGGATCAATGGCTTCAATAACCATTTGCTCGTTGATATGATCGGGGAGGGGAAGTTGTACAATAAAACCATCCAGTTCATCATCTGCATTGAGTTCTCTGATCTTTTCCAGCAGTACGGCTTCATCCAAATCATCTTCAAACCGGACCAGTGAGGACCTGAAGCCCACCTCCTCGCAATCTTTGATCTTATAGGCTACATACGTCTCACTCCCTCCGTCATGTCCCACCAATATGGCAGCTAAATGGGGTGGTCGCTTACCGGAAGCTACCAGAGATTCCACTTCTATTTTTATCTCTCCTTTTATGGCTTTTGATGTAGCCTTTCCATCAATGATCTGCATATTGTATATCTATTAAGTTGGAGTACTCTTTTTCCCATCACCGATCACCCAACACCGATCACTTGCGATTATCGCCTGCGATTATCGCATATTCGGCATTCGCATTCGTTTACCCTTGTCGGAGGTCATCATCTTCATCATCTTGCGTGTCTCGTCGAACTGTTTCACCAGCCTGTTCACTTCCGGAACTGTGGTGCCGCTTCCGTCAGCGATCCGCTTCCTTCTGCTTCCATTCAACAGTGCTGGATTGGCTCGTTCTGCAGGGGTCATGGAATTGATAATAGCTTCAATTCTTCTGAAGGCATCATCATCCACATCCAGGTTTTTCATGGCTTTTCCCATTCCCGGTATCATGCTGGCCAGATCTTTAATGTTCCCCATCTTCTTGATTTGCTGAATCTGGGCCATGAAATCAGTAAAATCAAACTGGTTCTTAGCGATCTTTTTTTGCAGTTTCCGGGCTTCCTCCTGGTCATATTGTTCCTGGGCTTTTTCCACCAGTGAAACAATATCACCCATCCCCAGGATCCTGTCTGCCATCCGGTTTGGATGAAAGGCATCCAGTGCATCCATCTTTTCACCGGTACCCACAAATTTAATGGGTTTGTCCACCACCGATCGAATGGAGAGTGCAGCACCACCACGGGTATCCCCATCCAGTTTGGTTAAGACTACTCCGTCAAAGTCGAGCCGCTCATTAAACTCTTTGGCTGTATTTACCGCATCCTGACCTGTCATGGAGTCGACTACGAACAGGATTTCATGAGGATTTACAGCATCTTTAACGGCTGCAATCTCCTTCATCATCTCTTCATCAATAGCGAGCCGTCCTGCTGTATCAACAATCACGGCATTATAACCTTTCAGTTTCGCCTCTTTCACTGCAGCTTTTGCGATCTTCACAGGATTCATGTTGCCTTCTTCTGTATAGACAGGCACACTCACTTGATCGCCAACCACCTTCAACTGTTCTATGGCAGCAGGCCGGTATACATCACCAGCAACCAGTAATGGCTGCTTTCCAAACTTCGATTTCAAATGAGAAGCCAGTTTTCCTGAAAATGTGGTTTTTCCCGATCCTTGTAGTCCTGCGATCAGTATTACTGCAGGATTCGCTTTCACATTGATGGCCACATTCTCACCACCCATGAGGCTGGTCAGCTGTTCATGCACAATTTTCACCATCATTTCTGAAGGTTTCACAGCCGTGAGAATCTTCTGTCCCATGGCCTCCTCCTTCACCTGATCCGTAAATTGTTTGGCTATTTTAAAATTGACGTCAGCATCGAGCAATGCACGCCTTACATCTTTCAGGGTTTCAGCAACATTGATCTCTGTAATCCTTCCCTGTCCCTTGAGCAACTTGAATGACCGCTCAAGCCTATCTGATAGATTTTCAAACATCTAAAACTTGATCTTATTACAAGCTGCAAAAATAGTGAAAATCGATTAGACAAAAAAAGAAGTAATTGGAGGTGCTGTAATTCCTTTTTCTGGCTACAGATACCCCCAATGAATTAGTATACAGTTAATCTTCTATGGGGACCACAGGAATTGTTCCGAGCAAGGATATATTCTGTAGGTCCGAGTAGTCGTATATATAGAATCCATCCTCTCCAATCATGAACAGAAATGAAGAAAGCGGAATGACGTCAAAAGCATGTATATTACCGAATTCTGCGACTTTATTAGATGTTATGGCATATGGATCGGTAGCATCATACACTTTAAGTCCATATTCACCCTCGCATACAAACAAGGTATTATTATCAATCCCCAATCCGTAAGGTTCAGTCATCCCATAGGAAATCATCCGTTCGGGATTTTTCTTATCCGAGATATCAATAACCTCCAGCAGATTCTGTGTCCCTCCACAGAAATTTCCGGCTCTGAGTGTAACGTACGCCAGGTTTCCTGCTACCACAACCGGATCGCAAGCTGTCATATGCTGGTAAGTGGAAAGAAGAATGGGGACAGAAGGCTCTCTCAAATCCATGATATGCATGCCATTGGAGGAGCCTACATACATGTATTCCCCGGATATAAAAATGGTTTCAATATTGCCCCACAAGTATTGTTCATTTTTCACTTCCGGATTGTCAGGATTGCTAATGAGTATCGTTTTCAACAGATAAGTGCTTTCTAACGTGTAGAGATACTCATCATAAGTAATAAACCGCGCCATAGATCCACCTACACCATATGTACTTCCTTGACCTCCAGGTGCGCCGGGGCTCATACTACTCAGGGCCATATCTTCATATCTGTAAAAGATAGGCCATGGGTAAATGTGCTGATGTACCTCTCTGGTGATTTCCTTTATCTCAAAATCAGTTATCACACCTTTCTCTTCGTCGATCTCATCCAGGGGATAGTCGTAGTCATAGGCTGGGATCACATATTCAAACAGGTCCTCCACTCTATTTATCTCGGTCGGTTGAAGAGGATCAGAGATATCGATCAATACCAGGTCCACATAGCTGTCAGCATATAGAACATTATCCTTTATGGCCATATCCACGTTTCCCGGGATATGTATAAAGGTCTTAAGATCTGGATTGGCTGGATCAGACAAATCCACAACATGTATCCCTTTCTGGTACTCGTTGATGTACATATACTGGTCTTTGAAGTAGAACTTACCGGGTTTAATCAGTTCTTCATCCGTTGTTACTTCAAACGAGGTCCTGAGCTCGTCATATGACATATAAATGGGAACATTGGCTGTGAAAGTCTGAAATCGTCTGTCCGCACAGGAGGTGATTGCCAGTACCAGTATACTTATATATATAATAGAGTGTTTCATTTCGATCTTTTTTAACGTTTTTTGTTTCTCGCCCTTAAGATGCAATAAACTCACTGCTGGTTGCGTGTCCGACGCAACCTTTTCACAGGATGCCTCATCCTGAGAGAAACGAATCCAGAATTTAATACTTACAAGATGAATAATAAATTGCATAGTGCTCTTTTTTTAATCCTTGTTTCTCTTTTCTCTTCTTCGGCTTTGATTGGCCAGGAAGTAGATCATATCTACCTGAAAACCGGAAGTGTAATTCGCGGCAACATACAGGAAATAGAACCAGCTGATCATGTGAAGATCCAGGATTTATGTGGAAATATCTGGTATTATAAGATGACCGACGTGGAAAAGATCACCTCGGAGATGTATGAGACCGAATCTTCATCGAACAAGCAATCCCTGGAATTCGATACTGGATTTGTCAACATGACCTCCATCGGTTTCTTAGCTGGATCCTCTTTCAATAGCCAGGTTGCCCCTTTCAGCCTGTTGATGGTAAACGGCTGGCGTAATTCCACGGGCCTCTTTACAGGAGTAGGGATGGGGATTGAATTCCTCACGTCTAATTATATGCCCGTATTCCTGGATCTCAGATACGATTTATTGGGTAATGATGTGGTACCGTACGTAATGGCTAAAGGAGGTTATTCATTGCCTCTGGCTTCTGATCGCTCCGATTATAATATAGAATATGAGTATTCGGGCGGACCCCTGGTGGGTGTGGGAGTAGGGTTGAAGATCAAATCCCGAAACCACTTCGCGTGGGATATCGGATTGCTCTACAGGTATCAGCAGACCTCATATCTGGAGAGATATGATTGGAACAACCAGGAGCATCAGTACACCGATATCTACAATAGAGTTGAGTTACGATTAGGTTTTTATATCGACTAATCTGGTAGTTAGATTAGGTTTTCCTCCCGGCCCACTTTTGCATCGTCTTGAGTGGGCCTTTACTATTCACCCATCACCCACCCATCACCGATCACCCATCACCCATCACCCTTTCTTAGGAGGACGTCCCCTTCGGGCTCTCTTAGTTGGCTTTTTACTCTCAGGTAATGAGACCTTTGCTGCATACTCTTTTTTGATTTCCCCCGGTTTTTCAAACCAGTTTTTTAATGCGATATATTTCTCCCTGGTTCCCATTGAGAAAGTATCCAATTTCTTATCCCGGTTTCGTAACCTGAAAATTACATTCACTACTGCCTGTTTGGTACTTGTTTTTTTGTTTTCGGGAAGTTTGGAGAAAGCCATAATCTCCTCTGTCAGCTCATCGTAGGTCACAGGTCGATCCAACTGGCGCAGCCTTTTCATGATCAACAGATCCCATTTAGATTTTCTTCCAACCTTTTTCTTCCTTTTGGCCGTTACCTGAGTCTTCTTTAGCCCTGAGTTAGCAATGGATTGCTGAATATCCGGCAAATTAGAATTATCAGCATGGATCTCTTCCCCAAGGCGTATAAGCATCTTTTGAATATGCTGTATTCTTTTCAGAGCCCGGTCATACTCCTCCTGGTAAAACAACTTCATCTCCGCTAATTCTGTCTCAGTCAATTTTAAAGTTTCCATCTGTTGTTTTTATTTATTAATCGTTGTCAATATATTAAATAATATATACAATCTCTTATGATTATTGTCATTGACTTCATTATAGCATTGATACACAGACATGTATGGCAGGCATTAAAATTTAGGTGAGCATTGAAACCCATCGTCTTTGACGATAATCATAGAAATAAGGCTAAGCCGTTGATGTGTTACATTTTGTAGAAATCGACCAAGGTGTCGATTTCACGAAAACAGAAAGTCACAAGTTTGTTACTTTTCACGTTTTTGTGACTTATCCGTACATTCCAAACTTTCATCAGCACCTCTCTAACCTCTTTATAATTAACGATATATAAATCTCAAAACAAGGTTTGGTGTCGATTATATAAGTAACAACAATGCGAATAAGTCACTGCCTTGTTACTTCGTGAAATCTCAAAACGACGCCCCCTCTTTTAGAGGATTATGTTATTATAACCGGCTCCTCTTGGGGCGGTGGTTTACTTTTTATAATTGACGTACATATTTGTATCTAATTCTTAAAAACAAATAGGAGTTCTTGATATTCCAGTTGTTACTCGTTGTATTTACTCCAAATGGCTTTCTTGATTGAAACAAAATATTTAATTAAGCATATAATGGATTGTAAAGGCGATAAACATTATAATAGTAAATATAGAGTATAAAGGAGAAAGGAGTAAAATAAGGTAATAAAGATTATAAGATTCTAAAATAAGTAAAAAAGATTAAAAAATAAAAAATAAGTAGCAAAGATTATAAGAGAGAAATTAATCTAAATAGTGTATATTGAAAAATATTCATCCATGGGAGTATTCTTTTGCGAACTGCTGAAGGCAGGCAATAGCGGTTGAATGGATCAGCAACGAATAGTTATGATTTTTGGTAGAGCTTCAGTACCCTTAAGGCCCTAAGGGTGTTCCACCTGCTGGGCCTGTCGCTGGTTTCCATGGCGAAGTGTGATGCACCCGGGTGCTTTGAAGAAGACCAGGTACCGTCCTTCCTTCGCTTTCGCAAGAGCACATCCAGTGCGGGTCTTACCCGTTCGTCAAAAGGTATCTGTGCATACCTGAGGTAATCCATTGTGCGAAGGATGTCATATCTCCATCGCCCTGGGTAGGCCAGTTTAAGAAAGCCGGGGTGAATAATCTCTCCATTCTGTAAGAAAGAAAAAGACGGTGTTGCAGCATAAACTCAATGGCAGTGCTTTCCGCATCCAGCAGATCCTCCAGCCTATTTTGATTTAAGAAAAATAAAGTCTCCTCCCTGGTCACCTGTATCACTTATCACTCCGTATTGAGGAATTGCATTACTGTTGTTTATCACAGCAATACGAAAACTGCTAAATAGTTGGTCAGAAGAAAGGCAGATTTCTTCATTCTCATTCAGTCCCTGGACCAGGTACTTGGTGAAGATTCCATTATCACTCGCTTCAGTCAAACTACAACTGGTCATAGCTTTTCGACTGGGTTGTTCATAAAGTGCAGGAAGGTCTGGATTACTGGTAGGCATTGCACTCCTTGCTTTGAATATTGATCCACTAAATGATGCATCCACAATTAGGAGGGTATGCTTAGAATTTA
>CAZURA010000081.1:0-25455 GCA_964622985.1 uncultured Bacteroides sp.
TGCTTTTCAGGAATGGCTGGAGGGGAAATATCTTTTCTACAGTTACGAACCTCACCTGATCATTGACAGCAGGTACTCTATGATCTGGTCCAATCAGAAGTTATTGAAGAATCAGAATTTCCAGGATATTCGCTTAAACCTGGAAACAGCCGGCAATATGTTATACGGGGGATATAAGCTGATGGCAACGGATCCGGGAAGCGATAATTATCAGTTGCTTGGGGTAGACTTTGCCCATTATGTGAAAGCCGATATCGATTTGCGAAGTTACACGTTCCTCTATGAGGGCGTAAGCCTGGTTCTTCGAGGATTTGCCGGAGTGGGTTATGCCTATGGCAACTCAAGTGCCATGCCGTTTGAAAAGCAATATTTCTCCGGTGGTGCCAACAGTATAAGGGCCTGGCAGGTAAAAAACCTGGGACCTGGTTCTTATGATGATCCGGATGAAACTACCTATCCCAACCAGACAGGGGATGTGAAACTGGAGGCCAACATGGAATACCGGTTTAAGCTGTTCTGGAAGCTGGAGGCAGCACTCTTCCTGGATGTGGGTAATATCTGGTCGCTTTCTTACGAGGATGACAGGGATGGGGCTGGATTCGAGGTTACGCGGTTTTACAAAGAGCTGGCTGTAGGTACGGGATTCGGTACACGGGCTGTGTTCAGCTTCTTTATCTTCAGGTTTGATCTGGGGATCCCTCTTCGCAATCCGTATCCCATTAGCGGTTCAAACTGGCTGCCCGGAAATGCAGGTATTACCGGCCAGGATCTTGTCTTTAATGTGGCTATCGGTTATCCTTTCTAACTCAGTTGATTTTACCAATATTTATTCTAATTTTGTTCGCTTGAATTAACTCAACTATTCTAACATAACAGATCATGTCCAACAAGATTTTAGATGTCGTAAAACCCGGTGTTGTAACGGGATCAGATGTACAAAAGGTGTTTGCAATTGCCAAGCAAAACGAATATGCCCTCCCAGCTGTAAATGTGGTTGGAACCAACTCAGTGAATGCTGTAATTGAAGCTGCCATGGTGGTGAACTCTCCGGTGATTATTCAGTTTTCCAATGGGGGAGCTGTTTTTTTTGCAGGCAAAGGACTTTCCAATGAGAATCAGAAGGCAGCACTTGCTGGTGCAGTGAGCGGAGCAAAACATGTTCATTATATGGCTGAAGAGTATGGTGTTCCGGTTATTCTTCATACGGATCATGCGGCTAAGAAACTGCTGCCCTGGATTGACGGTTTACTGGAAGCCGGAGAAAGGCATTATGAAAGGTGGGGGAAGTCTCTCTACAGTTCACATATGCTGGACCTCTCTGAGCAGCCGCTGGAGGAGAATATTGAGATCTGTAAAACCTACCTGGAGCGCATGAGTAAAATAGGCATGACCCTGGAGATTGAGCTGGGGGTTACCGGTGGGGAAGAAGATGGTGTGGATAATACCGGCGTGGATAACTCACTGCTTTATACTCAGCCGGAGGATGTGGCTTACGCCTATGAAGAACTCTCCAAGGTGAGTGATCAGTTTACCATTGCAGCTTCATTTGGTAATGTACATGGTGTGTATAAGCCAGGAAATGTAGTACTGACTCCCAAGATCCTGGATAATTCCCAGAAGTTTGTAGAGGAGAAGTACGGATTGGGTAAGAAACCTCTCAATTTCGTATTCCATGGGGGATCAGGATCGTCCAAAGAGGAGATCAGGGAAGCCATTGGTTATGGCGTGATCAAAATGAATATCGATACGGATACCCAGTGGGCCGCATGGGATGGAGTAAGGCAATTTGAAGCTGCCCGTCATGACTATCTGCAAGGACAGATTGGTAATCCTGAAGGAGAGGACAAGCCCAATAAGAAATTCTACGATCCAAGGGTCTGGCTCAGGGAAGGTGAAAAGTCCATGATCGAGCGTATGAAAGTGGCTTTTGATGACCTGAACTGTATCGACAGGCTGTAATATTACAGAGCTATTATGCAGGGCGGAATCGGACAAAGGGATAGTTTCAGCAGCAAGTTTGGCGTAATCGCTGCTGCTGCCGGATCGGCAATCGGACTGGGTAATATCTGGAGGTTCCCCTATGTGGTGGGGCAAAACGGGGGAGGGGCTTTCTTGCTCATATACCTGGTATTCATTGCTGCCATCGGAATCCCGGTGATGATGTCGGAATTTGTGATTGGCCGTTCTGCACAGCTCAATGCAGTTGGATCCTTTAAAAAAATTGCTCCCGGTAAGAAGTGGCATCTGATCGGCTTACTGGGAGTGGTTTCAGCCTTTATCATCCTGGCTTTCTACACCGTTGTTGCCGGCTGGACCCTGGAATACCTGATCCAGTCGGTGAAATGGATGCTCTTTTCCGGTAAGATCGGTTTCAGCGAAATGAGCAATGAGGAGGTGATGGGATTTTTCAGCAACCACTACGATACCTTTAAAGGAGGGATCTGGCGACCCATCATCTGGTTTGTGGTGATGATGTTTTTCACCGGCTACATCGTGATCTCAGGGGTGAAGAACGGAATAGAAAAATATGCCAAGATACTGATGCCCATCCTCCTGGTACTGTTACTGATACTGGTGGTCAGATCCATCACCCTGGAAGGTTCAAGGGAAGGATTGGTTTTTCTATTTAAACCCGATTTCTCCACCATCAAGGATGCTCCCCTGAAGATCATTGTGGAGGCATTGGGACAGGCCTTCTTCTCTCTCTCCATTGGTATGGGAACGCTGATTACTTATGGCTCATACATTCGGAAGAGGGAAAACCTGGCCAATACAGCGGTTAGCGTGGCTTTTGCCGATACATTTATAGCCGTAGTAGCCGGATTGGCCATTTTTCCAGCTGTATTTGCTTTCGGTATTAATCCAGGTGAAGGGCCTGAGCTGGTCTATATCACGCTACCGGTCATTTTTCAGAACATGTCCGGGGGACTCATCTGGGCATTTATGTTCTTCCTGCTCCTATGTTTTGCTGCCATCACCTCCACTATTTCAGTGCTTGAAGTAATAGTAGCCTATTTCTCGGAGCAGTTATCAATGACCCGCAAAAAGGCAGCCATTCTGGCCATGATTTCTGTGAGCTTTCTAGGTATTCTGTGTGCCGTATCCAGCGAGACATTCAATTTCTTTAATGCTACACCGGATCTGCTACTCCCCCTGGGAGGATTTTTCATTGTGATTTTTGTGGGATGGTTCCTGGCCAAGGGAGATGTGAGAAAAGAACTCACAAGTGACGACAAGTACAAAGCCGGGTATCTTCAACTTTTCAGGTTCCTGGCCAGATTTGTGGCCCCTCTCGCCATTGCTCTGTTATTTGCATTGGGCGTTTACAGCCGCCTGATCACAATATTCCCCTCATTGGGCTAGGCTAGCTTCTAAATTAATTGGGTGATCGGTGATCGGTGATGGGTGATGGGAAATGGGTTGATCACATCAACCCTAAAAATGCTACAACGAATTTTAAGGGAACTTTTTTTATTACCCCGGGGGGAACAAAGGGCCGTATTGATATTATCCATGCTATTGATACTGGGTATTATGGTCAGGATCACTGTGCAAACACTACCTGGAAGGGCACCGGCAGGAATGGAGGAATTTGAAAAGGAAGCCAGGGCGATTCTTCTGGCCATGGAGCAAGCAGACAGCCTGGGACAAGATTCTGCTTTCCACACAGCTCCCCTTATTCAGGATCGGGTGAATATTGCTCCCAATCCACCTTTTAAGGGAAAGGCTCTGTTACCCATTGATATGAACAGAGCCGATTCTGCAGACCTGCTACCCCTGCCGGGGATCGGGCCGGTCTTTTCCCGGCGTATTATAAAATACAGGGACCTCTTGGGGGGATTTCATTCCGCAGATCAGCTTTGCGAGGTATATGGATTATCTGAGGAGACCCTTCATCAAATTAGTGAATATGTTTTCATCGATACCTCAGCTATAAAAGGAATAGCAATCAACACCGCGACCTTTCGGGAATTGCTGAGGCATCCCTATTTGCAACTTGAGGATGTGAAATCTCTGGTGCAATACAGGGATTTTAAAGGTGAAATTGACTCATTTCCGGAGTTTCGGGATAATCACATCTTGCCCGATTCTACACTTAATCGAATATTGCCTTATATTGTTTTCAGATAAGTGAACCGAACAGAATTCATTTGAAAGTAATCTGACGGATCTGAATTCGGGTACTACCTACTATGTAAGGGCCTATGCTACCAACGGTGCAGGGACGGATTAAGGAGATCAGAAGTTTTTATGCCTTGTATGATCATTATGCGAGATTTAGATTGACTTCCCCCATTTTTGAGCTGCATCGGAACACATGCGGTGTCTCTTTCAGACCTCCTATATACCTCATTTACGGATTTTTGCTAGTCACAGGGTAGTGACTTCTTTACAGAGTGGTGACTCATGAATAATCATTACACATTTTTCTTCGCCCTTGTAAAGCCCTGTTATACAATTTATTATAGAAACTGCATAAGCATATGCAAATAAAGTTAAAAGTCACACATTGGGAAAAACTCACATGTTTGTGACTCCTGGATTTTCCGAAATGGACAACACGGTTTTCATATATTACTCAGTTGAGCATAGTCATGAGAAAGTATCCCCATTTTTTATGCTTATCACTTGTTGATCCCTGTAACTAAGGACCAGCCTACATCTCAGAAAAATAAAAAAGAAATTTTGAGGAAAGTCCAAAGATTTAGCTATTGCCTTGCACCTTTTTTTTTTATATTTTTATATGGAGTTGACGAATGATTTGTCAGAATCCCTGGATTAATCATATAATAATTACTGCTATCATTTTCAGTCCATTTAAAAAATTACCGGGTTTAGTTGAATATTAGGAATTGAATTTCTAAATTTGCCGCTCGAAATTAAAAACTGATTGAAATGATCGTAATTCCCATTAAAGAGGGTGAGAATATTGAAAGGGCTTTAAAGAAGTTTAAACGTAAGTTTGAAAAGACAGGTGTTGTGAAAGAGCTCAGAAGCAGGCAAGCTTACACCAAACCATCTGTGACCAAGCGTCAGCAGAAGCTTAAAGCCATCTATATTCAACAATTGCAGCAGGAGGAAGATTAGATTCCGGGAGTTTTGGCAGATATTGATTTGCTGCCCATGACCAGGATAGATGATTTTCTCATATATCTGCAGGCTGAAAGAAGGTATGCAGTACATACTGTAAAGGCTTACAAAAACGATATAAATCAATTCCATGCTTTCTGTCAGAAAAATGACCAAGAGGGCATGGATTTGCATTTTAAAACCATCCGTTCCTGGATGGTATCATTAATGGATGCGGGGTACTCAGCCCGGACTGTCCATCGCAAACTCACTTCATTGAGGTCTTATTGTAAATACCTTATCCAGTTAGGAGAGCTTGAATCCAATCCAACGGACAAAGTGCTGAAGCCAAAATTGAAAAAGCGCGTTCCGGCTTTTGTGGATGAGGGTAATATGGACCGGCTGTTGGATGAGTACAATTTTGGAGAGGGATTTACCGGAGCCAGGAACAGGTTGGTGATCGACCTACTCTATCAAACCGGAATGCGTCGCAGTGAACTGGTTGGATTGAGGACAGGTTCAGTGAACCGGTCAGGGAAAAGTATCAAGGTACTAGGTAAAAGAGGGAAAGAGAGATTAATACCAGTAAACGACGAGCTAATTGAGAGTATCGACAACTACCTGACCCTTCGCTCCGATGTGATGAGCAATTCCGAAGCAGAAGAGCTACTGGTGACTGAAAAGGGCAATCCGGCCTATGATAAACTGATATACAGGATTGTGAACAAATACCTGGCGCTGGTAACAACCCTTGAAAAAAGGAGCCCGCATATACTAAGACATACCTTTGCCACGCACATGCTGAACCGGGGTGCTGACCTGAACGCCATTAAGGAGTTGCTGGGTCATGCCAACCTTTCAGCTACACAGGTGTATACTCATAATACGTTCAAGAAGCTAAAATCAATTTATAATCAGGCCCACCCAAGGGCCTAAAAAGAAGGAGGTTCTTATGAATATTAAGATGCATTCAATTCGATTCGACGCAGATCAGAAGTTATTAGATTTCATTGACACTAAAGTCAAGAAATTGCCAATGGTGTATGACGATATCCTGGGTGCAGAAGTATTCCTCAGGTTGGATAAAGACACATCCGACCGGGAGAACAAACTGGTAGAGATCAAGCTTGAGATAAAAGGTCAGACTGTATTTGCCAAAAAACAGTGCAAAACCTTTGAGGAAGCAACCGACCAGTCAGTGGATGCACTAAAAAAACAATTAGTAAGACGAAAAGAGAAAATCAGGAAGAAATAGTCTATAAAAAACCTGGAAAAAAGGCTGCTTCTGCAGCTTTTTTTTTGCCCTATAAAAAAGAGAGATATTTTTTTGTGATCTAATTAAAATATTCATACATTTGCGAACCGATTTTGGAGGGTGTATTTCATTGACGTTCTTTGTATGCCGATGTAGCTCAGTTGGTCAGAGCAGCTGATTTGTAATCAGCAGGTCGTGGGTTCGAATCCCTCCATCGGCTCTGACTATTTAAAGGTATACTTTAAGTTTTGAATAATAGGGGAGATACCAAAGTGGCCAACTGGGGCAGACTGTAAATCTGCTGTCGCACGACTTCGGAGGTTCGAATCCTTCTCTCCCCACAGGGAATTTTACTCAAAGGAGTACTCAAGCGGGAATAGCTCAGTTGGTAGAGCACAACCCTTCCAAGGTTGGGGTCGCGAGTTCGAGCCTCGTTTCCCGCTCAAACCTTGAGTAAGCCGATGTAGCTCAGGGGTAGAGCGCTTCCTTGGTAAGGAAGAGGTCACGGGTTCAATTCCCGTCATTGGCTCTGAATAATTGGAAAATAATAAACGTTAACAAGTACCAAATTAATTTAAATTAAGTTATGGCTAAGGAAAAATTTGATAGGTCCAAACCGCACGTCAATGTTGGTACCATTGGTCATGTTGACCACGGCAAAACCACATTGACCGCTGCTATTACTCAGGTCCTTGCTAAGCAGGGTCTCTCTGAAATCAGAGATTTTGACTCTATTGACAATGCACCCGAAGAAAAAGAGCGTGGTATTACTATTAATACAGCTCACGTTGAATACCAGACCGCCAATCGTCACTATGCACACGTGGATTGTCCTGGTCACGCTGACTATGTGAAGAACATGGTTACTGGGGCTGCTCAAATGGACGGTGCCATTATCGTAGTTGCAGGAACTGACGGTCCTATGCCACAAACCAGGGAGCACATCCTTCTGGCCCGCCAGGTGAATGTTCCTAAAATCGTTGTTTTCTTGAACAAGGTGGACATGGTTGATGATGAGGAGCTTCTTGAACTGGTTGAAATGGAAGTTCGCGAATTACTTGACTTCTATGAATTTGATGGTGACAACGCACCTGTTATTCATGGATCTGCACTGGGCGCACTGAATGGAGAAGATAAGTGGGAGAAGAAAGTAATCGAACTGATGGAAGCCGTGGATGAGTATATCCCTATTCCTCCCCGTGAGGTGGAGAAGCCCTTCCTGATGCCTGTTGAGGACGTATTCTCTATAACAGGACGTGGTACTGTAGCTACCGGTAGAATTGAAACTGGTGTGGTTAATACAGGTGAAGAAGTAAACCTGATCGGTTTAGGTGCTGAAGGCAAAAAGACTGTAGTTACCGGTGTGGAGATGTTCCGCAAGATCCTTGATACAGGAGAAGCTGGTGACAACGTAGGTCTGTTGCTTCGTGGTATTGACAAGAAGGAGATCAAAAGGGGTATGGTAATTGCCAAACCCGGATCGATTACTCCTCATACCCAGTTTAAAGCTCAGGTATATGTGCTGAAGAAAGAGGAAGGCGGACGCCATACTCCCTTCCATAACAACTATCGTCCACAGTTCTACCTGAGAACTCTCGACGTAACCGGTGAGATCCAGCTTCCTGAAGGAACTGAAATGGTAATGCCCGGAGATGATGTGGAGATCAAGGTAGATCTGATTTATCCTGTTGCAATCAACGTCGGTCTTCGTTTCGCTATCCGTGAAGGTGGAAGGACTGTTGGAGCAGGTCAGGTGATCAGCATTGAGAACTAGCAATACCTTAGTTACTCTATAGGGGAGCACGGGTCGTAATATATGATCCCGGCTTTCCTGTTTAGATACACTTAGTACACGGGTGTAGCTCAGTTGGTAGAGCACTGGTCTCCAAAACCAGGTGTCGGGCGTTCGAGTCGCTCCTCCCGTGCAAATATTTAGTCGAGATGAAGAGAATAATTAGCTATCTGAAGGAATCCTATAACGAGCTGGTACACAAAGTGACCTGGCCCACATGGAAAGATTTGCAGAGCAGTGCACTGGTGGTCATGATTGCATCTCTGATTTTTGCATTGATCGTCTTCGCCATGGATATCTCTTTTCAGAAGATCCTAGAAGGCATTTATAAATTAGTGTAATCCATGAGCAATCTGGAAAAGAAGTGGTATGTTCTCAGAGCTATCGGAGGTAAAGAGAAGAAGGCCAAAGAATATATTGAAAGTGAAATAAGCAGGTTGAACCTGCAAGACTATATTGCACAGGTGCTGATCCCCACAGAGAAGGTTTACCAGATCAGAAATGGTAAAAAGATCAGTAAGGAGCGCAACTATTTTCCCGGATACGTGCTGGTTGAGGCAGTACTTACCGGGGAGATACCTCATATCCTTAGAAATATACCCAACATTATTGGATTCCTGGGCTCACAAGCAGACCAGATGCCCACACCCCTGAGACCAACGGAGGTGAACCGGATCCTGGGTAAAGTAGATGAACTGTCGGCCAGTGATGAAGAGATCACCGTACCCTTCTTTGTCGGAGAATCAGTTAAGGTGATAGACGGCCCGTTTAACAGTTTCACCGGAATTATCGAGGAGGTGAATGATGAGAAGAAGAAACTCAAAGTGATGGTGAAGATCTTTGGTCGAAAAACTCCACTGGAATTGAGTTTTATGCAGGTGGAAAAAGAAGGATAATAATTAAAAGATTACAATTTCCAGACAATGATATGTCCCTTGAATGCTTCCTGTATGGTTGTCGACGGATGTTGTAAGCGGTAAGTATATAAACAGTTAATAAAAATGGCAAAAGAAGTAGAAGGCTTAATCAAGTTGCAAATCAGGGGAGGCGCTGCTAATCCGTCCCCTCCCGTGGGACCCGCACTGGGTGCCAAGGGTGTCAACATCATGGAGTTCTGCAAGCAGTTTAATGGCAGAACCCAGGAGCAGGCCGGGAAACTGTTGCCAGTGATCATTACCGTGTATTCCGATAAATCATTTGATTTTATCGTGAAAACTCCCCCGGTAGCTGTACAGCTGCTGGAGATGGCCAAGATCAAAAGCGGATCGGCCGAATCCAACCGGGTTAAGGTAGCGAATGTAACCTGGGATCAGGTTCGTCAGATTGCTGAGGCAAAGATGCCCGACCTGAATGCGTTTACTGTAGAGTCTGCTATGAGAATGGTTGCTGGTACCGCAAGGAGTATGGGAATCACAGTGAGTGGTAAATTCCCGTCTAACAATTAATTCGTTAAGAAAGATGAGTAGACTTACTAAAAACAGGAAGTTAGCTTTAGAGAAGTTAGACAAGGACAAACTATATACCATTGGTGAGGCTTCAGGCCTGGTTAAAGAGATGACCGCTACCAAATTTGATGCATCGGTGGATATCGATGTGCGTTTGGGGGTGGATCCCAGGAAAGCCAATCAGATGGTACGAGGCGTGGTCACCCTGCCCCATGGAACGGGGAAAGAGATCAAGGTGCTGGTTCTGTGTACTCCGGATAAGGAAGATGAGGCAAAAGAGGCAGGAGCCGATTATGTGGGGCTTGATGACTATATCGAGAAGATTGAGAAAGGTTGGACCGATATGGATGTGATCATTACCATGCCTCCCGTGATGGCTAAAATTGGGAAACTCGGCCGTGTGCTGGGGCCCAGAGGCCTTATGCCTAATCCAAAGAGCGGTACGGTTACCATGGAAATCGGTAAAGCTGTGAAGGATGTGAAGATGGGGAAAATCGATTTCAAAGTAGATAAATACGGTATCGTACACACCTCTATTGGTAAAGTCTCCTTTACTGCAGAGAAAATAGCTGAAAATGTTCGTGTGTTTGTACAAACGATCATGAAGTTAAAACCCACTGCAGCAAAAGGAACCTATATCAAGAGTATCTATCTGTCCAGTACCATGAGTCCGGGCGTCAAGATAGATCCAAAAGCTATCGAAGAATAATAATCGCTAAAGTGTCTCAATACCATGAGAAGAGAAGAAAAGGATGTAATTATTGATAACCTGGCTCAGAGGCTGAACGCCACCAAGCATTTCTATCTGACCGATATCTCCGAACTGAATGCTGAGGAGTCTTCGAACCTGAGAAGAAAATGTTTTGAAAAGGAGATCAGTCTGCTGGTTGTCAAGAATACATTACTCCGTAAAGCTATGGAGAAGTCAGAAAGCGATTTTAATGAACTCTACGATGTATTAAAAGATTCCACCTCTATCATGTTCTGTGAAACAGGGAATATCCCTGCCAAACTGATCAAAGAGTTTAGAAAAACCATGGAAAAGCCGGTCTTGAAGGCCGCATTTGTGGAGGAGTCGATATACATCGGAGATGATCAGCTGGAAGCACTCTCCAATATTAAATCAAAAGAGGAGCTACTGGGCGATCTGGCGATGTTGCTGCAATCACCTGCAAGAAATCTGGTGTCTGCACTTGCATCAAGCGGATCAAAACTGTCCGGAGCCCTTAAAACTTTATCAGAAAAAGAAAACTAATAACATTAAAAATCAATAAAAATGGCTGACGTAAAGAAAATTGCAGATCAGTTGGTCGAACTGACCGTTAAAGAAGTAAATGAATTGCTTGATGTATTAAAGGAAGAGCACGGTATTGAACCTGCAGCTGCTGCAGTGGCTGTTGCCGGTCCTGCTGCAGGAGGCGGTGAAGGCGGTGGCGCTGAGGAGAAATCCGAATTTGACGTAATACTGAAAGCTCCCGGTGGAGCCAAGCTTCAGATTGTTAAGCTTGTGAAAGAACTCACCGGACTCGGACTTAAAGAGGCCAAAGCAGTAGTTGATTCCTCACCTGCACCTGTAAAAGAAGGTGTTAGCAAGGATGAAGCAGAATCTCTCAAAACCCAATTAGAAGAAGCTGGAGCAGAAGTTGAGCTTAAATAATAGGGCAATCGCATTATCCACTTACAGGTTTAGATCCCTCCAGGGGTCTAAGCCTTTTTGCAGTTTTATGTTATCACCTTATTCACGGGATTAAAACGCGATGTCAATGCCAAATAAAAATCAAAACCGAATTAGCTTTGCTTCCATTAAGAATCAACTGGATTATCCGGATTTTCTGGAAGTACAGCTGAAATCATTTCACGATTTCTTTCAACTGGAAACCACCCCTGAGTACAGGAAAGTAGAAGGCCTGTTCCAGGTTTTCCAGGAGAATTTTCCCATTACTGATACCAGGAATAATTTTGTACTGGAATTCCTGGATTATACTATCGATCCGCCCAGATACTCCATCGACGAGTGTATCGAGCGGGGACTCACCTTCAGTGTTCCCCTGAAGGCGAAGTTGAAACTGTACTGTACGGATCCTGAGCATGAAGATTTTGATACAGTGATCCAGGATGTATACCTGGGCACTGTTCCTTACATGACCGAAAGGGGAGTCTTTATTATTAATGGTGCCGAGAGGGTAGTGGTTTCCCAGTTACACCGTTCACCTGGTGTATTCTTCGGACAGAGTGTACATGCCAATGGCACCAAGTTATACTCCGCAAGGATCATACCTTTTAAAGGATCGTGGATCGAGTTTGCTACCGACATCAATAATGTGATGTATGCATACATCGATCGGAAGAAAAAATTACCTGTCACTACCCTGCTCCGTGCCATCGGATACGAGAGTGACAAAGATGTATTGGAAATATTCGGACTCGCCGATGAGGTGAAAGTCTCCAAAACAGGTCTGAAAAAACTGGTGGGCCGGAAATTGGCTGCCAGGGTGTTGAAGAGCTGGATCGAGGACTTTGTGGATGAAGATACTGGAGAAGTGGTATCCATCGAACGGAACGAGGTGATCATCGATAGGGAGACAGTTTTGGAAAATGAGCACATCGATGAGATCATCGATTCAGGTACCAAAACCATTTTGCTGCATAAGGATACAGCCAATATTACCGATTTTGCTATTATCTATAATACGCTCCAGAAAGATCCGTGTAACTCGGAAAAGGAAGCGGTCATGCATATCTACAGGCAGTTGCGGAATGCGGAACCACCGGATGAGACCACTGCAAGGGATGTGATCGATAAATTGTTCTTCTCTGACAAACGATATGATTTGGGAGAGGTGGGTCGTTACAGGCTCAATAAGAAACTGGGTCTGAATACCGATATGGAGAACAGGGTATTAACCCGTGAGGATATTATCCAGATCATCAAATACCTCATTGAGCTGATCAATTCCAAAACCGACGTGGATGACATTGACCACCTGAGTAACAGGAGGGTACGTACGGTAGGTGAGCAGCTGATGAATCAGTTCAGTGTGGGCCTTGCACGTATGGCAAGAACCATCCGTGAGCGGATGAACGTGCGTGACAACGAGGTGTTCACACCCACCGATCTGATCAACTCGAAGACCCTTTCTTCAGTGATCAACTCTTTCTTTGGGACCAACCAGCTATCACAGTTCATGGATCAGACCAACCCGCTGGCTGAAATGACACACAAGCGTCGTATGTCAGCTCTCGGACCCGGTGGTCTCTCCAGAGAAAGGGCTGGCTTTGAGGTGCGTGATGTTCACTATACACATTACGGCAGGCTCTGTCCCATCGAAACGCCTGAAGGACCTAATATCGGACTGATCTCCTCTTTGTGTGTGTTTGCGCGGATCAGTGATCTTGGTTTTATCGAGACACCCTACCGCAAAACCGAGTCTGGAAAAGTGGAGTTGTCCAATAAGGGAGTGATTTACCTCAGTGCTGAGGAGGAAGAGGATAAACTCATTGCTCAGGCGAACGCACCATTGAATGAGGATGGCACTTTTGTAAATCCCAAGGTGAAAGCCCGTTACGAAGCTGACTATCCTTTGGCTGAAAAAGGTGATGTGGTACTGATGGACGTGGCTCCAAACCAGATCGCCTCCATCGCTGCATCGTTGATTCCTTTCCTGGAACATGATGATGCCAACAGGGCTTTGATGGGATCTAACATGATGCGTCAGGCGGTACCACTGATCTATCCTGAAGCACCGATTGTCGGAACAGGAATCGAGCAGAATGTAGTGCGTGATTCCAGACTGCAGATCCGTGCAGAGGAGAACGGTATAGTTGAGTTTGTGGATGCCAATGAGATCATAGTCAGGTATGAGCGGAGCGAGGAAGAACGCTTTGTCAGGTTTGACGACGATGTGAAGCGCTACAAGCTCCCAAAATTCAGAAAAACCAACCAGAATACATGCGTTAATCTGAATCCCATTGTCCGTAAAGGCCAGAAACTGAAGAAAGGCGACATCCTTACCCAGGGTTATGCCACCCAGCAGGGTGAACTTGCCCTCGGAAGAAACCTAATGGTGGCTTTCATGCCATGGAAAGGGTACAACTTCGAGGATGCCATTGTGGTTTCTGAGAATCTGGTGAGGGAGGATGTCTTTACCTCTATTCATGTGGATGAATACCTGCTTGAAGTGAGGGATACCAAGCGGGGGCTCGAGGAACTTACTTCGGATATTCCTAACGTCAGTGAAGAGGCTACCAAGAACCTGGATGAGCATGGACTGATCCGGATAGGTGCAGAAGTAACACCTGGCGATATTCTCATTGGTAAGATTACACCGAAAGGGGAATCAGATCCCTCTCCGGAGGAGAAATTGCTGAGGGCTATCTTCGGTGACAAAGCCGGAGATGTGAAAGATGCTTCTTTGAAAGCTGGACCATCGCTTTATGGAGTGGTCATTGACAAGAAGCTCTTTTCGAGGACCATGAAGGAGCGGAAATCGAGACCTGCCACTAAGCAGATCCTGGAGAAGATCGAAGAGGAGTACAACAGGAATATTGCCGAGTTGAAAAGTCAGCTGATTGAGAAACTGTTTGAACTGGTGAATGGAAAGACTTCACAGGGTGTGAAGGATTTTCTGAACGTGGATGTAATCCCCAAGGGTACCAAGTTTACACAGAAGCAACTCCTGGAACTCGATTTTGCCAATGTGCATCCAACCAAGTGGACCACAGACAAGCATAAGAATGACCTGATCAGAGATCTTCTGCATAATTATATCATCAAATTCAAGGAGATAGATGGTCTTTACAAGCGGAAGAAGCACAGCATTACCAGTGGCGATGAATTGCCCACCGGGATCATCCAGCTTGCAAAAGTCTATGTAGCCAAGAAGCGCAAGATCACTGTGGGTGATAAGATGGCCGGGCGTCATGGGAACAAAGGGATTGTTGCCAAGATTGTACGTCAGGAAGATATGCCGTTCCTGGAAGATGGAACACCGGTCGACATTGTATTGAATCCACTGGGTGTACCTTCAAGGATGAACCTGGGTCAGATCTATGAAACTGTGCTGGGATGGGCCGGAAAGAATCTGGGATTGAAGTTTGCTACTCCCATTTTTGACGGAGCGAAGATTGACCAGATCAATGAGCTTACAGACGAAGCAGGTGTTCCAAGGTATGGAAAGACTCATCTTTACGATGGGGGTACGGGTGAGAAATTTGATCAGCCGGCCACCGTGGGTGTGATCTATATGCTCAAACTTGGACATATGGTGGAAGATAAGATGCACGCCAGGTCTATTGGACCTTATTCACTCATCACTCAGCAACCTCTGGGGGGTAAAGCACAATTCGGAGGACAGCGCTTTGGTGAGATGGAAGTATGGGCACTGGAAGCCTTTGGAGCTGCCAATATTCTGCAGGAGATCTTAACCGTGAAATCGGATGATGTGATCGGAAGGGCAAAAGCATATGAAGCCATTGTAAAAGGTGAACCCATGCCGACTCCCGGAATACCCGAATCTCTGAATGTGCTCTTGCATGAACTTCGTGGACTGGGATTGAGTGTAAACCTGGTGTAACTCGCTTTACAGGCTTCGGCCTGGTCATGGTAACTTATTAGAAACAATAAAACATAATTATATATGTCATTCAGGAAAGACACCAAAGTAAAAAGCAGCAGTTTTACCAAGATTTCCATTGGATTGGCTTCACCGGAAGAGATTCTGGAACGATCCAGCGGAGAGGTCCTGAAGCCTGAAACCATTAATTACCGTACCTACAAACCGGAAAGAGACGGTCTGTTCTGTGAAAGGATCTTCGGGCCGGTGAAGGATTACGAGTGTCACTGTGGAAAATACAAACGGATCCGTTATAAAGGGATAGTTTGTGACCGGTGCGGGGTAGAGGTGACCGAAAAGAAGGTACGTCGCGAACGGATGGGCCACATTTCACTGGTAGTACCTGTTGCGCATATCTGGTATTTTCGCTCGCTGCCCAACAAGATTGGGTACCTGTTAGGACTGCCTACCAAGAAGCTGGATTCCATCATATATTATGAAAGGTATGTGGTGATCAACGCTGGTATTAAGCAGGCCGATGGGGTGAACTATCTGGATTTTCTTACTGAAGATGAGTACCTGGATATTCTGGCCAGTCTGCCTAAGGAGAACCAGATGCTGGAAGATGATCATCCGGATAAGTTCATTGCCGGAATGGGCGCAGAAGGATTACATTTGTTGCTCTCCAGGCTCGATCTGGATGAGCTCTCCTACTCACTGAGGCATAAGGCCAGCACAGAGACTTCCCAGCAGCGTAAGAATGAAGCGTTGAAAAGGTTGCAGGTAGTAGAAGCTTTCCGTGCATCCAAAGGGGTGAACCGTCCCGAATGGATGATTGTAAAAGTGGTGCCTGTTATTCCTCCTGAGCTGAGACCTCTTGTACCTCTTGATGGGGGTAGATTTGCCACTTCGGACCTAAATGATCTCTACAGGAGGGTGATTATCCGGAATAATCGTTTAAAGCGACTGATTGAGATTAAAGCTCCTGAAGTGATCCTTCGCAATGAGAAGAGGATGCTCCAGGAAGCCGTAGATTCTCTCTTTGACAATTCCAGAAAGGCTAATGCGGTAAAGACCGATGCTAACCGTCCGCTCAAGTCGTTGTCCGACAGTTTGAAAGGAAAGCAGGGACGCTTCCGTCAGAATTTGTTAGGTAAACGTGTGGATTATTCGGCCCGTTCTGTGATCGTTGTGGGACCCGAATTGCAATTGCATGAGTGTGGTCTTCCAAAAGATATGGCTGCTGAGCTTTATAAGCCATTTATTATACGTAAGCTGATTGAACGCGGGATTGTGAAAACCGTGAAATCGGCGAAGAAGATTGTAGACCGGAAAGACCCGGTGGTTTGGGATATTCTGGAAAACGTGCTGAAAGGTCACCCGGTATTGCTGAACCGTGCACCTACCCTGCACAGGCTTGGTATACAGGCGTTCCAGCCGAAACTTATTGAAGGAAAAGCGATTCAGCTTCACCCGTTGGTGTGTACTGCTTTTAACGCTGACTTTGATGGTGACCAGATGGCTGTGCATCTTCCTTTAGGTAATGCAGCTGTACTGGAAGCGCAGATCTTAATGCTGGCGTCACACAACATTCTGAATCCTGCAAATGGTGCTCCAATTGCTGTACCTTCCCAGGATATGGTATTGGGACTTTACTACATTACCAAGGCTAAACGTGCCATGAAGGATGACCCGGTGAAGGGTGAGAACATGATGTTCTATTCCCCGGAGGAGGTTACTATTGCATACAACGAAAAACAGGTTGATCTGCATGCCATCATTAATGTTCGTATTCCTAAAATCGGAAGCGAAAACGGGGAGACCGAACTGATTGAAACTACAGTGGGTCGAGTGCTCTTTAATGAGTTTGCGCCCGAGGAGATCGGATTTATCAACGAACTGCTGACCAAGAAGTCCCTCAGGGACATCATAGGTCATGTACTGAAGATCACCGGTACTGCCAAAACTGCTAAATTCCTGGATGATATCAAGAACCTGGGTTATGGAATGGCTTTCAAAGGAGGGCTCTCATTTAACCTTGATGATGTGATCATTCCTACCGAGAAAGAGACCTTTGTTATCGATGGATACTCTCAGGTTGATGACGTGATTGCCAGTTATAACATGGGTGTCATAACCAACAATGAGAGGTATAACCAGATCATTGATGTTTGGACGCACATCAATGCACGACTTACTCAGACACTGATGAAGCAGCTGAGTTCAGATAAGCAGGGTTTCAATCCGGTCTATATGATGCTGGATTCGGGTGCGAGGGGTTCCAAAGAGCAGATTCGTCAGCTTTCCGGAATGCGTGGTTTGATGGCAAAACCGCAAAAATCAGGCTCTTCCGGATCAGAGATTATTGAGAACCCGATCCTTTCGAACTTTAAGGAGGGATTATCGGTGCTGGAGTACTTCATCTCGACACACGGTGCCCGTAAGGGTCTTGCTGACACGGCCCTGAAAACTGCCGATGCAGGCTACCTGACCAGACGACTGGTGGATGTTTCACAGGATGTGATTATTCAGGAACCTGACTGTGGAACGCTGCGTGGACTGGTGGCCTCAGCCATTAAGAAGAACGAAGAGTTGGTTGAAACCCTTTATGAAAGGGTGCTTGGACGTACTACGGTACATGATATTTACCACCCACTTACAGGTGATTTGATCATTCCGTCCGGACATGAGGTTACTGAGGAGATTGCCAGGGTTATCGAAGAATCCCCCGTTGAGCATGTGGAGATCCGTTCAGTACTTACCTGTGAGTCGAAGAAAGGGGTATGTGCCAAATGTTACGGCCGTAACCTGGCCACCGGAAAGATGGTGCAGATGGGTGAGGCGACCGGTGTCATTGCTGCACAGTCTATCGGGGAACCCGGTACACAGCTGACACTTCGGACCTTCCACGTGGGGGGTACTGCTTCCAATATCACATCGGAATCCAATGTGATCTCCAAATATGACGGTATCGCTGAGATCGAAGAGTTACGAACGGTTGTATCCACCGATCCTGAGACAGGCAAGAAGATCGATATTGTGATCGGTCGTCTGGCTGAACTGAGGGTGGTGGATAAGAATACCAATATTTCGTTGACCACTCATACGATTCCTTACGGTTCCAAGCTGTATATTAAAGATGGTGCCAAGGTGAAAAAAGGAGACTTGATCTGTGAATGGGATCCATATAACGCCTTGATCATAAGTGAGGTTGCTGGAAAAGTGAGTTTCGATAATGTGATCGAAGGAATTACCTTCCGCGAAGAATCGGATGAACAAACAGGATTCAAAGAGAAGGTGATCGTGGAGACCCGCGACCGGACCAAAAACCCGCTGATCAAGATCCTTAATAATAAAGATGAACTGGTCAAGAATTACAACCTTCCGGTGGGATCTCATATTGCAGTGGGTGAGGGAGATAAGGTGAGTGCTGGAGAAGTCCTGGTGAAAATTCCGCGTGCAGTTGGTAAATCGGGTGACATCACCGGAGGTCTGCCTCGCGTTACCGAGCTGTTCGAGGCACGGAATCCTTCCAATCCTGCCGTAGTTTCTGAGATCGATGGTGAGGTAGAATTCAGAAAGATAAAGCGAGGAAATCGGGAGATTATCATTACCTCGAAAGCTGGTGAGGTAAAGAAGTACCTGGTTCCCCTCTCAAAGCAGATCCTGGTACAGGAGAATGACTATGTGAGGGCTGGTATACCGTTATCTGACGGCGCGATCACGCCAGCTGATATTCTAGCCATTAAAGGACCGACCAAGGTACAGGAGTACATTGTGAACGAAGTACAGGAGGTATACCGGATGCAGGGTGTGAAGATCAATGACAAACACTTTGAGATCATTGTTCGCCAGATGATGCGGAAGGTTGAGATTGTGGATCCGGGTGATACCAAATTCCTGGAGAAGCAGGTTGTCGATAAATGGGAGTTCATGAATGAGAATGACTGGATATACGGCAAGAAAGTGGTAGTGGACGCGGGTGATGCTCAGGATTACAAATCTGGACAGATCATCACAGCCCGTAAATTGAGGGATGATAATTCGGTACTCAAACGTAAAGACCTGAAACTGATAGAGGCCAGGGATGCGATACCCGCTACCTCCTCACAGGTCCTTCAGGGTATTACAAAGGCTGCATTGCAAACCAATAGTTTCATCTCTGCAGCATCATTCCAGGAAACCACCAAGGTACTCAATGAAGCTGCCATTTTTGGACGTGTAGATGAGTTGGATGGTTTGAAGGAGAATGTGATCGTAGGTCATCAGATCCCGGCTGGTACAGGTGCGAGGGTCTATAATAACCTGGTAGTAGGTTCGCGTGAGGAGTATGAAAGGCTCACTTCCGGTACTCCGGAAACTGAGGCTTCCGCCGAGGAAGAGGTTACAGAGCCCGTACAGGAATAAACAGAGAACCATGGAAGAGAAAGCCAAAAAGAACCAGATCAACATTGAGTTGAAGGAAGAGGTGGCACAGGGTACTTACTCCAACCTGGCGATAATTACCCATTCATCTTCTGAATTTGTACTCGATTTTGTACGGGTGATGCCCGGGATTCCGAAAGCGGAGGTGAAATCGAGGGTAATCCTTACCCCCGAACATGCGAAGCGATTATTGCATGCACTGACAGACAACATCGAAAAGTTTGAGAAGATGCACGGGCCCATCAAGCATATTGAACCGACTGCCGGACCTGTGATGCCTATGAATTTCGGAGGTCCCACAGGGCAGGCTTGAGACGTCCTGCTAGGCAGGGTCCAGTCGAAATATTCTTCACACTAATCATAAAGAGCCATTCGGAATAGTTTCCGGATGGCTTTTTTAGTGAAAGTGGAGTATATTTGATTGTGTGAATCCCGCGAGCGCATAGGCTTCAATAAAAACCGGTTAGAATATGAAGAGACTAACCAACGGTATTGCCTGTTCCGTTATATGGGCTCTCTTTGCTGTGCTCACTCTGGCCCAGGACCACTGGTCTCCCGAACATGTCTATTATGGAAAGGGGGGAAGACTCACCTATTCTCCTGATGAACTGGGAAATGTGATTCCTGATTTCAGCCATGTGGGATACCGTTACGGAGACCAACCCATTCCGGATATTCCCGTCAAAATAGAGGTTGAGCCCAGTGGAGGGGATGATGGTCCGGTCATACAGGAGGCCATAGATGCAGTGGCCGTTTTGACACCTGACGCCCATGGATTCAGAGGAGCAGTTCTATTGAAGGCGGGAACTTATCACGTGGCCGGACAGCTGGTCATAAACCAGAGCGGAGTGGTGCTTCGTGGCGAGGGAGACACCGATGAAGGAACTGTGATTATTGCGGAGGGCACCGATCTGAGAGGATTGATCAAGGTTGATAATGGCTCATCCAGAGTCGTGTTTACCGATAGTGAGGTCTCCATTGACGAAGAGTATATAGCTGTGGGGAGAAGATATGTGATCGTTGAGGATGCTGCTGGATACAATGAAGGCGATCAAATAGTTCTCTTTCGCCCCGGAACCTCCAACTGGATCTCTGATATTAAAATGGACCAGATCACACCCAGTGAAGGGACGATTCAATGGGATCCCGCCGCATACTCATTCTATTTTGAAAGGCAGATCACCCGGATCAGCAGCGACACCCTCTTTTTCAGGAACCCGGTGGTGATGGCCATGGAAACACAGTATGGCGGAGGCTTGGTCTACAGGTACTCTTTTAACAGGCTGGAGAATGTGGGTGTTGAAAATATGTGCCTCAAATCAGCCTATATTTCGGCGACAGATGAGGAGCATTCCTGGAATGCCATCCTCTTTTACAGCGCGGAGAACAGCTGGGTAAGGAATGTAACTTCATGGTATTTTGCCTACAGCTGCGTAAACCTGGAAAGAGAGTCCAGGCTGATCACTGTGGAAAATTGTCACTGCAGAGAACCCAGATCTATCTCCACGGGGGGGCGAAGATATTCTTTTAATCTGGTCGGTTCACTCAATCTGTTTAAAGGATGTACAGCCTCGGAGGGAAGACATGACTTTGTTACTTCATCAAGGGTATGTGGTCCCAATGTATTTACGCGTTGTTCAGCCATAAACACCCATTCTGACATTGGTCCCCATCATCGTTGGGCCATGGGAACACTATTCGATATGATCGAATCGGACGGGCCCATCAATGTACAGGACCGGGACAACATGGGCACCGGGCATGGTTGGGCCGGAGCGAACCAGGTATTTTGGAATTGTGCCGGGGCGGTATCGATATGCCAGAATCCATGGACATCGGCAAAGAATTACAATTTCGGATTCCAGGGTGTAAAGTCACGAGGTGCCAGGTCAGGAAGACCTGATGGGGTCTGGGTGGGACATAATATGCCAGGGCTGTTCCCGGGCTCCCTGTACGATGCTCAGCTTGATGAACGAGTAAATGGGACCACTCTTTTTTCTGTTATTTCCGAGCTGGTCCAGATCAATGATTCCGCATTCCTGATCTCTTTTACTTTACCCGTGGACGCCTTAACGGTTCACGGGGACCAGTTCGAGATTAGTGGCACAGCAGGTGCTGAAAACACTGAATTTTCAGTGGAGCTGATGGATCCATATACGGTGATTATTACCTTCACCGGTCTGAATACTCTTCCCCCGTTTTCGACCCTTATTGTGCATGCCAAGGAGCTCACTTCTCTCGATGGAAAAGAGCTATTGGGTGTAACAAATGCTCGATTTACCGCACCTGAGTACACTTTTGCCGGAAGGGGAGAGGAACCGGATCCAATTGCAAACTCTTGTAAGATCACCCTTTGGCATAATCAACTGGTTGTGGAGCCTGACTCAGATGCACTCTATTCACTGGAGATTTTCACCCTGTCAGGACAGTTGGTGTTTCAGCATCATCGATTGAGAGGCATGATCCTTATCCCCATTGACCGGTCATCACATCTGTTACTGATTCAATATTGCACAGGTGGAGACATTGCAACACAGAAGATTATCCTTCCCTAGCAGGTGAGTGCTTCCTCTTTTTTGTATTGATTTTAGATAACCCCATTTTTGTGATGCGTTTTTAGAATTCTTTTATATTTGTCGGATTATATAAATATCTAGATATGCGAATTCTTGTTTGTATCAGCAATGTTCCAGACACCACTACCAAGGTGAAGTTTTCGAACGACCACACTTCCTTTGATGACAGTGGGGTGCAGTGGATCATTAATCCATGGGATGAACTGGCACTGACCAGGGCCATGGAATTGAAAGAGGATACTTCCAATGATGTATCCCATGTGACCGTAGTTACTGTGGGGCCTGCCGGAGCCGAACCTACACTCAGAAAGGCATTAGCCATTGGTGCAGATGATGCCATCAGAGTGGATAGTGAAGCAACTGATGCTCATGCAGTAGCTGCCCAGATTGCAACTGTGGTTGAAAACGGCGATTTTGATATCATACTCTGCGGAATTGAATCCAGTGATTATAATGGATCTGCTGTGGGAGGAATGATATCAGAAATGCTTAAAGCCCCCTCTGTTTCTGCCATTTCATCGCTGAGCATCGATAATGGAGAAGCTGTGATTACCCGTGATATTGACGGGGGTAAGGAGGAGGTTTCAGTGCCTGCTCCATTTGTGGGTATCGTACAGAAAGGAATTGCCAAAGAACCCAGAATTGCAGCCATGCGTGGGATCATGATGGCGAGAAAGAAACCTCTCCAGGTTGTCTCTGCAGTGGAAACTGGTACATTGACCAACTACCAGGAGTATGCTATGCCCGAGCCCAAGGCACCCTGCAAAATGGTGGAGGCTGACCAGGTAAAAGAGCTGGTGAACCTTCTCCAGAACGAAGCAAAAGTCCTTTAGAGTGCTCACTACTCAGAACAAAGAAAGATGAATGAAGTGAATTAAGCTAACAATCCTAACAATAGTCATATGTCAGTATTAGTATATACAGAGAACTGGGACGGGAAATTCAAGAAGCTTTCCTATGAATTGGTTTCTTATGCTTCCAGTATTACAAACATGGCTGGAGGCCAGGTTACTGCTCTATCTATAGGGAATGTGAATCAGAATGAACTGTCAACCCTGGGTGCCTATGGAGCAACCAGCGTCCTGACCGTGGATGGTGTATCGGGCGGACTTGACAATCAGCTCTATACGCAAATCATTGCTGCTGCCATGGAAAAGACCGGATCGAAGATCCTGGTGATGGCTCATAACAATGCAGGGAAAGCACTTGCTCCCAGACTTTCGGTCAGATTGAATGCCGGACTGGCAGCAGGAGTTACAGCGGTTCCTGAATCGGTAGATCCTGTGGTGGTCAAGAAGAAGGTATTCAGCGGTAAAGCTTTTGCCAAAGTAAAGATCGTCAGTGAATCAGCCATCCTCACCCTGGCTCAGAATTCGTATGAGATCTCAGAAACAGGAGGATCTGCTTCAGTGGAGTCCTTTGATCCTGCTGTGGATATGGCCGGAGCAAAAACCACGGTGCGAAGTGTTCAGAAACAGGAAGGTAAACTCTTGCTTACCGATGCTGAGGTGGTTGTGTCTGGTGGCAGGGGAATGAAATCCTCCGATAACTGGGGACCCATTGAAGAATTGGCAGCAGTACTGGAAGCAGCCACGGCATGTTCCAGACCCGTATCTGATGAAGGGTGGCGCCCTCATGAAGAGCATACGGGACAGACAGGGAAAATCATTGCTCCCAATCTCTATTTTGCTTTTGGGATATCAGGGGCCATACAACACCTGGCCGGTGTGAGTTCATCCAAGTGTATAGTGGCTGTAAATACAGACAAAGATGCACCCATATTTGAGGCAGCTGATTACGGGATCGTTGGAGATGCTCTGAAAGTGCTTCCTGAATTGATCACAGAGATAAAAGCCGCCAAGGCACAGTAGCAAAACCAATCTTATATCTATGTCGAAGCAACTTGTTTTTCTGGCTGCACTTTTGATAACCCTGCTTGTCTTTGGATATACTACTTATAAATTTATAGGTTTTTTCAAGATCACCAGGAAAGGTTTTCCAGTCAGGCAGATCGGGCGTCGAATCGGAATCATGCTGGATGTGGCCATCGGTCAGACCAAAATCTTTCGCAAACCCGTTATGGGATTGCTTCATGCCCTGGTATTCTGGGGTTTCATGGTGATTCTGATCGGAAGTATTGAGATGGTTGTCGATGGCTTAACCGGAAAGGAGAAGCTGTTTTCGGTGCTGGGGATCGTATACGATATCATCATGGCATCAGGAGATCTGTTTGCCCTGATCATCGCCATTGCTATTCTTGTGTTTTTAGCCCGTCGACTGTTCCTGAACGTGAAAAGGTTCTCAGGTATTGAGATGAAGCATATATCTCACCTGGACGCCAATATTGCTTTAACCATGATCCTGTTGTTGATGGTCTCTTTATTGGGGATGAATACTTTTTATGTGATTTCAGCTGCAGAGGCCGGACATGAGATTATGGGGTATTATCCGGTGAGTAGCCCGCTGGCTGATCTTATTGGTTACAGATATGAGAGCAGCGACCTGCTCTATCAGGTCAATTGGTGGGCCCACATTATGCTTATATTTGTCTTTGCCAATTACCTGCCTTACTCCAAACATTTTCATGTATTCATGTCGGTGCCCAATGTCTTCTTAAGCCGACTGGAATCCCTGGGTAAACTGGATACCATGGAGAGCATCACCAGAGAGGTGAAGATCATGATGGATCCGGACCAGGCTTTTGCTGCTCCTGCCGAAGGTGAGGAAGAGGAGGTGCCGGAGAGATTCGGTATTCTCGATGTTGAAGATGTAACCTGGAAAAACTACATGGACTCCCTTTCCTGCACCGAATGTGGCCGGTGCACTTCTGTATGTCCTGCCAATATTACCGGAAAGAGATTGTCCCCAAGAAAGGTAGTGATGGATGTGAGAGCCAGGATGAAGGAGAAGGGCCCGGGAATCGTTAAAAATGGAAATGGGTATTCCGATGAGCGATCTCTGATTAGAGATTACGTTTCGGAGGAGGAGCTTTGGGCGTGCACCCTTTGCAATGCCTGTGCACAGGAGTGTCCCATCAATATTAATCACCCCTCTCTGATTGTTGGAATGAGACGTTATCTGGTGATGGAAGAATCGTCTGCTCCCGGAGAGCTGAATTCCATCTTTTCCAATATCGAGAATAACGGAGCTCCGTGGCAATTCTCCCAGGAAGACAGGTTACTGTGGGCTGAGGATATTATGATCAATGAAAAGAGCCGGTAGGTATGGAAACGAAGCAAAGAAAAGTCGAGGTGCCTGTCATGGCGGATCTTGCAACGAAAGGTGAAAAGCCTGAATACTTGGTCTGGATAGGTAGTGCAGGAGCGTTCGATGACCGTTA
>CAZURA010000082.1:0-25182 GCA_964622985.1 uncultured Bacteroides sp.
AATCCCTGTACTGCCCGCAGTCAGCCTGAAGATATTTATCGATCTGATAAAAAGTGCAAACTAACACAGCTCTCTTTTATGCTACGAAAAAACTCCTTTCTTCCCCTGCTGTTCCTCTTGTTTACATCCTGCGTCACCATGAAACAGGCCAACTTTAAAACCACTTTCAGGGACATTAATGCCTTTAACAATTCAGATGAGGGCCGAAAGACCAGTCCCTTTCTGAAAGCTCATTTGCAGGGTGGCGGATTATGTATTTATACGGATACTCTTTGGACATTCAATGAAGAATCAGATATCCTGGAGGGCAATGCAGAGCTGTATAACGCAAGAAGGATGATGCTGAGCAAGGGAAACACAGAGATACATATTGATTCAGTAGTCCTGTTTGAGTCGAACCGGCCGTTGGATCCCACAGGACGAAAGTCCAGAATTACAGCTACAACCATTCTCACATCGGTAGACGCAGTATTTGGGGTGATCTGCCTCACCGTCCCTAAAGCATGCTGGGGTTCCTGCCCGACTTTCTATACGGGTGAAGGAGATTACCTCTTCAGCGCCGATGCAGAGGGATTTTCCAATGCCATCATTCCTTCCCTGGAATATGGAGATATTGATGCATTGGAGGGTTTTACACCCAAAACCCGGCAGTTCTCTATCAAAATGAAAAATGAGGCGCTGGAAACCCACGTGGTAAGAGATGTTCAAATCCTTGCATTGGAAAGGGAGCCGGGAATGAATATCCTCCATGGTGTAAACGACCGGTTTTTTCTGGGTGATCCTTCTCATACTGTGGGGCCATTTGCTGCCATGGCACCGGAGGGTGATATCACTGAATTACTCTCTGCTCATGATCAGGAAGAGAGATTCAGCATGGCCAACAGATCGAATATGAAAACAAAAGAGGAGGTCCTTCTTTCCTTTGGCAGAATGGATTTATCTGAAGGTGAAGAGCTGGGCCTCATTCTGAATTTCAGGCAAACCCTTATGACCACCTATTTGATTTACAGTGTGATGGGCTACATGGGAAATACGGTAAGTGATTTTCTCGCTGAACTGGATAAAGACAATCCGGTAATCAAGAAACACGATCTGATCAAAGATGAGCTCGGAGGTATTGAGGTGTATTTGATGGACGGGGAAAAGGAACTCTTTTGTGGAACATTCCATGAAACTGGTCCTATTGCCTATAATCACCAGGTATTGTCTCTGCCGGATTTGAACGGTACGAAGGAGATTACTTTCAAGCTGAAGATGAACCAGGGATTATGGAGGATTGATTATGCGGCCCTGACTCCATTACTCGGTGATGTTAATCCTGTTTCCCTGAGACCTGAAAAGGTTCTGTTCAATGAAACCGAACATCATGAGAGTTTAGAAGCCATCCATGATGATGAAAATTACCTGATATCCATGCCGGGTGATGAAGTGGATTTTTACTTTTCAGTACCCGATACTGAGACCGAATACGATTACTTTCTCTACTCGAAAGGGTATTACCTGGAATGGATGAGGGATCATTGGTTACAGGATAAGAATCTGATGAAGCTGAACCGACTGATTGAAAAACCTGATAAATTCTTCCGAAAGGAAGCCCGGATATATTCAAAATACGAGTCAGAAATGGAGAATATATTCTGGAACTCAAGAATCAACACGCAAAGCTTTAGCTATCATGAATAGAGTTCTTATCTGGATCATCCTGCTCAGCACAACCCTGGGTTGTGCCCGTCAGTTCTATTTCCTGCCTGATTTTGAAGAGGTTCACACCAGCCCCTATGGCGCTTTTATTAAACTTAAGATGGATGATGAAGCAAAAATCACCGGGGAACTGCTGGCAGTAGAGAAGGGAAAACTGATCATTGGCTCTTTGGGGGCACCCATCATCCAGGAAGTTGATACGTCTAAGGTACAGGAGTACTTCATCCAATTCAGCAAACATAAACGATACGGGTATCCTGTTTTCATCGCTTTCACCCATGGATGGTGGCTGGTCTTTACGGTGCCCATCAATGCCATCCTGACGCAGATAACCAACTCACAGGAGCGAAAAGAGCTAAGATTCTACAATTATGATCTGGAAACCCTAAACAACTACTCAAGGTTTCCTCAGGGCATCCCAGAAGGATTTAGTCCGGAAAACTATTCCCCAGCAGTAAAACCTGCAAACTAGTTGCACTCGTTACTAAAAATGACATTGGGACTGTATCCCGACAATACGGTAATACCGGGAGGAGGAAAGGGAAGTGTCCAGACACAAACCTCATGCAAAGAGGGCATGTTGTCAATCCCGATCTTTACCAGTGAGGTATTCGCAGAAATATCCAAACTTGTGAGTTGATTTCCGCAGCTGATCAAAGTAGTCAGGTTCCTATTGTAAGTTACATCCAGGCTGGTAATCTGATTGTTGTTCAGGAATAGTTGAATCAAACTGGGATTGCCAGAGACATCCAGACTGGATAACTGATTCCAGGCACATGAAAGCACTATTAGTGCCTGATTGTGAGAGATATCAAGTGTTGTTAGCTGGTTATGGGCACACCGGAGATATTCCAGTGCCAGATTGTTTGAGACATCAAGAGTGGTAAGATGGTTTTGCATGGCCAAAACACTAGAACAATCCAGGTGGGTCAGTTTTGCATTAGAAGATATATCCAGTGTTGACAATTCACAGCCCACACACTCCAAAAACCTCAACTTCCTGTTTTCGGAAAGATCAAGTGCATATAACGGATTCATGGAGAGTGTAATTGAATCCAGGTGGATAAATGCTTCTATACCGGTCAGGTCTGAGATACCCTTATCAATTAGCTGTAAACTGGTCACAGATTTCGCTTCTGACACACTGATCAGCTGATCTCCATTACTGTCTACACCCTCCTCCAGGAGTGCGTTCCGTAACGAAGTGTCAGGTATGTGGATGACTTCATCCTGACTAAGGCGCTCACATTGAATGAGTACCAGGGATGCTGACAAAACAAAAGATAACCTGATTATGATACTGATTCCAGTTTTACTCCTCACACGGCAGCAATTTGGCAGAGATGCTGAGGGGTTCAAGATTGAAGAGGCACAAGACCTGAAAGATGGGTTCGTACTTGTATGCGGAAAGGGCATCCACCTGGAAAATCACCGATTCTCTGATGGTGATCACCCCTGGTCCTTCATATTCTCGTACCATTTCCAGGTTTGAGTTACCAATGGGAATATCTTCGCCATGCAGATCATTGCAATCACCTGTACAAACACTTCCTTCCCAGCTACCACCCTCTTCTACCTCTACTTCCCAGTGATAGACATCAGCTGTGACAGAGTTGGGATCCAACAAAGCTGCATGATGCAGAGTAGTATCGGCAATAATCTGTAAACGGTGTGTGGCATCGATTGAAGCCACTGTGTTCTGAGCATTAATGATCCTTACACCATTGTTGAATACCAGGGCATTAGACTCGATATGAATTCGGTACACGCCCTTCCCGGGGAGGGTATATAACGTTTCATAGGTCCCCCTGAAATAGGTATCACTGACACCTGCTGCCGGAAGTGAAGCTTCACAAAACCGGCTGCGTTCCTCGAAATATGTGGTAGGTTCCACGGAAAAATAACCTAATTCAATATCCCTAGGATTATTGGTCACATAGCGATGATCAAAGTTGTCCTCTACCAGATCCCGACGATCCACCAGTCTGGGTGCACACTTCAGAATCTCTTGAGTACGATCCCATCTGTCACTCGTCCCACTTTCTGATCCAATCTGCTGTCCCCGGACCGGAAAAGAAATAAGGAGAAAAAACAAAAACAAGGGAATGGGAATTGATTTCATAAGTATCGTAAAAAAAGCGAAACAAAAGTAGTCAATTTACTTCATCAAATGCGACTCATTTTAATTAAAATCAATGTAAATTAATCCTCGGTAAACTCCCTCTGATTTATGGTTATATTTATACTATTCTAAATCATACGCCATGAAACAGATTACGCTATTACTCACACTACTATCGGTCCTTCTCCTGACCTCTTGTGAACCTTCCTCTGAACAGGAATATTTTCAGATCAAAATCTACAGCTACGACACTGAAGAGCAGGAGGCACGGTTGGATCAATACCTGGAGGATGCCTACCTTCCGGCATTGCATAGTGCAGGATTAGACCGAATTGGGGTCTTCAAACCCATTGAGGGAAAGAACGAAGATAAAATGTTTGTGATGGTCCTGCTCACATTCCAATCCCTGGAAGAGTTTGAACAAATACCCGTTATGCTGGCAAGGGATGAGGAGTATATGAAGATCGGTAAGGATTATATTGAAGCGGCCCATGACAATCCTCCCTATTCACGTATTGAAAGCACGCTTTTGAGGGCCTTTAGCGCTACTCCAAAGCTCCAGGTGCCCGAATTCGATTCTCCCGCTTCAGAAAGGGTTTATGAACTCCGGAGTTATGAAGGGGCTACAGAGCAGCTCTATAACCGGAAGGTAGAGATGTTTAATGAAGGAGAATCTGCCTTGTTTGAGAAGTTGGAGTTCAATCCTGTCTTCTTCGGGGAGGTAATCTCCAGTGCGCATATGCCGCACCTCATGTATATGACCACATTTTCTGACACGCTTTCACAGAAAGAGCATTGGGACGCCTTCAGGGTACATCCTGAGTGGTTGGAGATGAAAGAGATCGAGCGTTATAAGAACACGGTATCTCACATTACCAGATACCTGATGTTCCCTACCGGGTATTCAGATATTTAACCAACGTGTACTCACCTTAGAGTACGGTTTATAATTTAAGTATGGTCAGTCTAAATATACCTGTTTATTCATAGGTGACTCCCTTTCTCCATCGGCCATCCAACCTGTATATATAGGAGTTGAGTTTAAAGACCCGGTTGGAAGAGGGATGATAGACATAAAGGTGTTCATCCCGCAATTCATACACAGTTTCCTCACTGATCTCCTGATCGTTTACTTTCAGAAAATAGGTTCCATCATGGGAGGCACGCCATTTGAATCGTACTTTGGTGCCTGCATTTTTTATGGCATGCCGTGGAATCACAGAATGGTCAGTAATGATTGTATGTTCGTCCTGCGAGGGTTCAGTCCGGATGGAGAGGTCATCGGAATGGTGGAAATAGAAATTTCCTACCAAAGAGCTTGATTCCCAAGGCGTTTGATAGCCATTGCTTTTTTTAAGGACCTCAGCTCTGACAGCCTTAAACACCTCTTCTACTTTTAATCCGGGCCTTTGCATATTTCGCAGGAGTTATTTTGTATAGTGCCACAGTTTTTCTTCTCCGTCTGAAGCCACTGATCCGGGAGCAGTGGAATAGGCAACCAGGGTACCTGTGGGGGCCACAATACTGCTCAGTCCCTGCTTGGTATCCCTGAATGTACGGGCGAAGGGATTGTTCCTGCAAGCATCCAGAATCACAATATTTACATCTGCTTTCGCACTCTCCATGTAGGCAAGAACAAAACCCACATCGAGTGCTTCATATTCTACTTCCTGCTCAATATTCATGACTGCCTGTGTGGGAATCAGGTAGTTGAAACCTTTCACTTGCATACCATGACCGGAGTAGTAAAATAGTGCTGTTCCTCCTGTCTTTAATTTAAGTCCAAACTCACGCACCACTTTTTTCATCTCATTCTGATTGGTTACGTTTTCATGAAGCATCACTTCAAAACCCGAACTCTCCAATGTCATAGCCATGGCACGTGCATCGTTGACCGTGTTTTTAAGTGGTCCGGTCAGGTAACTGGCATTACCGATGACCAGAGCCACCCTGCTATTCTGCTCCCCTTGATTACCCTGTGCGTTCAATCCCGTTATACATACCCATAACCATAGCACAAGCCCAACTTGCTTCATGGTTTGCGATATAACGTGTCGTTTCATATTTTTAACCCTCAAATTATTCCTTCAAGATGCTTATACGAAACTTTACCGCCTGGGTTATCCTCATTTTTCTTTCCCTTTTGACAATTCCGGCACATGGACAGAAAAAAGTAGATCTGGACCAGGCTGAGTCTGAGAATCCCGATCTATTCTCAGGAAGCTATTTCAGAGCTGGGATCGGCTTTGCCAGAGCTAATTATAACTACCACACCACGTATAAAGATGTGGTAATAAGTCCGGTCAGCCTCAACCTGCAGCTTGGCAAACGAATGAACAGAAAACTGGGGGCTTACTTTGGCTTCACCGGAAATATGGAGCTGAGTGAACGGGAAGTAGGATTAGCTGATCGTCTTCAGTATTGGATCAATGCCAGTATGCACTTGGGAGGTAACTATTATATCCTTGGTGGAAATACCTATTTCGGTGCTGAAGCGGGTGTGGGACTGGGTCATCTGAGAATCAGCGCTTCAGGAGTGAACAGTACATTGAGAACGTATGGAATGAGTAGTGCGTTAAAATATGGGTATGATTGGCACCTGGCTGCAAGTTTTTTTACTGGTTTGCAACTGTTTATTTCATATGCCCGGATGTGGGACCCGGAAAGATCGGTAGTGCAGACAGGTAAACATTACACCTCCAACTCTCTTCTTTATGGAGCCACGTTGAACATTAAGGTGGGGAAATAAGCTGTCCGGCCAGCAGGTCAATCGTCAGTGATCAGTTTCTTGATGCGTTCAATCTGTTTCTGTTTATTAACCTCTCGCAGACTCTGGGCTGTTTTGGTGAAGTAGGAATGCCCTGTGATAAACTTCAGCTGAAGCTTGTTCCATTCGTTCAGAGTACCAATCATATCCTGCTCACTCAACTCCTTGTAAAGGGTATTGGAAACCGGGATCATATCGCTTCTACCCAGGTAATCCAGATCGGCGTCACAGATGATTTCCTGGTATATGTCTTCAGGTTGCGGTGGTAGCTTAGTGGCCATGATGATTTCGCAGATCTTTGCTACCTGCTCCTCGGAATAGCCATATTCGGGGAGGTAATCTATTGCGAGCCTGGTTCCGTGGTATTCATGGTCTTTGTAAGCGATGGTGTGACCTGCATCATGAAAAAGAGCCGCTGTCTTAAGCAGGAGTATTCCATCATCATCCAATCCCTCAGCCCATCCGATCAGCTCTACTTCCGTCACTACGTCCACAGTATGCTTTACATTATGATAATACAGAATAGCAGGCAATTCACTCTCCAGTTTATCAAGTATCAATTCCTGGATATCGGTAAATTGAATGAGTTTGAATTTGGTGTCAAACAGCGCATTGGGCATGAGCCCTTTTCCTTTCGCTGAAAACTCGGGCCTGATCCCGTTAACCATGAACATTTCGAGATCCCCTTTATACTTCACCGGCATTTTCCCGTAATACTCGCAAATGAAGAACTCCTTGATCAGCTCGTAGGTCATTACCGATATCAATATCTTACCACTATCACCCACCCCTTGCATCCGGTGGGCAATATTGACTGTATCTCCTTTGATGTCATAGGAGATCTTCTTCTTGCCTGAAACGTTGGCAGTGACAGGGCCGGTATGAATGCACAGACTCAGATTCCAGTACCGCTTGCCATCGATTCGTCTCAACAGGTTTAAGAAGATATTCATCTCCAGAGCTGCCATTACTACATCGATGGGATTGGTAATGTTTTTAACCGGGATCCCTCCGGCAGCCATATATGTATCTCCGATGGTTTTGATCTTATGGATCTGGTATTTTTTCAGAATCCGGTCAAACTCGATCAGCACTTCATCCAGCTGATCCATGATCACCTCCGAGTCTGCAGCCCCTGTCAGGTGTTTGAAACCTCCGATATAGGCAAAGAGTACAGTGGCCATCTTGTACTTCTTCACCCGCTCTTCAACCTCCGGTAATGCACCCTCCTTAATGGCGACTTTGGCTTCCTTAAGCTGCATCTTCATCATCTCATTCTGCTCCGATAATTCATTGACCGCTTTCTGCAGCTTCTCATTCTTATCGATCAGGTTCTGGTTCTGTTTGACCAGTTTCTGGATCCTTTTCAGCAGCTTATCCTGTTCGTGTCGCATATTGATTAAAATTATATTCTTTTTCGGAGGATTTCAATTTTTTTTTGTTTTGGTATCTTTGTTTAGATCCACAATATGTAACTATGAAACGAACATGAACTCTTTTAATCATATCTTCACAACCGAGCTTGCGAGCTCGCTGAAAGCAAATAATCATGATTAAAAGAGTTCATGTGAGAGCGGAGCGGTTACATCCGTTCTCAAATTTTCAAATAAACTGAAAGGAATTGAAAATTTTATACGGATGAAAAGAGCCATCACATTTCTCCTTTGCCTGACCATTGGTTTGTCACCTGTACTTTCTCAGAGTAACGAGAATAGATTCGTTGTGGTTTCATATAATGTTGAAAACCTGTTCGACACCCTCAATGCTCCCTCCTATGATGATGATGCATTTACTCCATCCGGAGAGAAAGAGTGGACCTACGACCGGTATCAGAAGAAACTGACTGATCTGGCCAGGGTAATTCTTTCATTACCGGAAAAGGAGTTGCCAGCTCTCATAGGAATGGCTGAAGTGGAGAACAAGCAAGTGCTTCGGGACCTGACAGAGCATCGTGGTCTGCGCAGAGGAGAATACCAGATAGTGCATGAAGAGGATAAGGACCCCAGGGGTATTGAGTGTGCCCTGCTCTACAGGCCGGACTTGTTCAAATACAAATCCCACAACTATATTCCCATTGATGATCCTGTGGATCCCGATTACCTCTACCGTGGGATCCTGCATGTGAAAGGAACCGGACCGGAAGGTTCTAATCTGCATGTTTTCATGAATCACTGGAAGTCGCGGGGCGGGGGATTAAAGGAAACAGAAAGACAGCGGATGTTTTCAGCTATTACGTTAAGGAAGTATTTGGATATGTTGCTTTCGAGCGAATCCAATTTCAAAGTGATCCTAATGGGTGATTTTAATGATGAACCTACTAACAGGAGTATCAGTCATGGTTTATCGGCGTCCAACAAAAGGCAGAATATTAACTTTGGGGATCACTACAACCTCCACTATGACCTGCATAACCTGCATGAAGAAGGCACATATCATTACAAAGGCAAATGGAATATGCTGGACCAGATTATAGTGTCTTACAACTTAGTGAACCAGGAACGCGGATTAACCACACGATATGATGGTGGTCAGATCCTGAAGGAGAAGTGGATGATGTACGAGAGTTCAACCTACCAATCCATGCTGCCTTCAGCCACCTATGGTGGACCTGAGTATTATGGTGGCCCATCTGACCATTTACCAGTATATGTCGTATTTACCTGGTAAGATGGATTTCAATCTCATATCGGACTACAAACCTACAGGTGATCAGCCTGAGGCTATTCAGCAACTGGTGGAAGGATTTAAACGTAGTGATCCTTTCCAGACCCTTCTGGGAGTAACAGGTTCGGGGAAAACTTTTACCGTAGCCAATGTGATCCAGGAGCTGGGCAGACCCATACTGGTGCTCAGTCACAACAAAACCCTGGCAGCACAACTCTACAGCGAGTTCAAACAGTTCTTTCCTCACAATGCGGTGGAGTATTTTGTGAGCTATTACGACTATTACCAGCCCGAAGCCTATCTTCCGGTGACAGATACATACATTGAAAAAGATCTTTCCATCAATGACGAGATTGAAAAGCTGAGACTAAGTACTACTTCATCGCTGTTATCGGGCCGAAGGGATGTGATTGTTGTCTCCTCGGTCTCCTGCCTCTATGGTATTGGGAACCCGGATGATTTTCACAATTCAACCATCCGGTTAGAAAAAGAGGAGACCAGAAGCCGTAATGTGTTCCTGAGGAAGCTGGTAGACAGCCTCTATTCGAGAAATGAAGTGGATTTCAAACCGGGCACATTCAGGGTCAGGGGGGATACGGTGGATATTCACCTGGCCTATGCAGACCTGGCTTACCGGGTGGAGTTCTGGGGAGATGAAATTGAATCGCTCAAATCGATCCATCCTGTAACAGGACACACCATAGAGCAGCATAAGGAGGTAGTCATCTTTCCTGCCAATATTTTTATCACTTCCAAAGAACGGACCAAATCGGCTATTGAGGAGATCCAGGATGACCTGGTCAAACAGATCGAATTCTTCAAAGGAGAAAATAAACCTATTGAGACCCAGCGAATTGAAGAGCGAGTAACCTATGATCTGGAGATGATACGTGAACTGGGGTTTTGTCCCGGTATTGAGAATTACTCCAGGTATTTTGATGGAAGGCCTCCAGGTACCAGGCCCTTTTGCCTGCTGGACTATTTCCCGGATGATTTTATCACCGTGATCGATGAAAGCCATGTGACCATTCCCCAGGTACATGCCATGTATGGAGGGGATTACTCACGCAAAAAGAACCTGGTAGAGTATGGTTTCAGACTGCCTGCAGCGGTAGATAACAGGCCCCTGAAGTTTCACGAATTTGAAGAATTCATCGGTCAGACCCTTTTTGTGAGTGCCACGCCGGCAGATTATGAGTTGGAAAAATGCGGAGGAGTGATCGTGGAGCAGGTGATCCGTCCAACCGGACTGGTGGATCCGGAGATCGAAATCAAGCCGAGCCTGAACCAGATTGATCATCTCATTGGAGAGATCAACCTACGCGTGCAAAAGAGTGAGAGGGTCCTGGTCACTACCCTCACAAAAAGAATGGCTGAAGAGTTATCCAATTACCTGATCAAATTGAACATTAAGACCCGATACATCCATTCTGATGTGGATACCCTGGAACGTGTTGAGATTCTGGATGGATTGAGAAAAGGGATCTTTGATGTACTGGTGGGGATCAATTTGCTACGTGAAGGATTGGATCTGCCGGAGGTTTCCCTGGTGGCCATCCTGGATGCTGACAAAGAGGGTTTTCTCCGTTCTGAAAGGTCATTGACCCAAACGGCCGGTCGAGCGGCAAGACATCTGAACGGGAAAGTGATCATGTATGCTGATAATATGACCGGTTCCATGCAGAGGACCATTGATGAAACCAATAGAAGGAGAAAGAAACAACTGGGATATAATGAAGAACACCAGATCACTCCGAAGCAGATCATCAAAGCGACGGTATCTCTTTTCGATCAAAATAAAAAGGAGATCAGCAGGAGCAGCTATTACGCAGATCAGGCAAAAAGTGATATTGCTGCCGATCCGGTGATAAAATATATGGGGAAGGTTGAATTGGAGAAGGCCATCGATAAGGCAAAGAAACAGATGGAAAAGGCGGCCAAGGAGCTGGACTTCATTGAGGCAGCCCGCTTCAGGGATGAGATGTATGCTTACCAGGAGATATTGCGTGAAAAGTCATGATTCCTGCTGGTTTTCATGCAAAGTGGCCGGGTAAACACCATAGAATGTGGTTCCTTCATTTTCCATGGAAGTAAAGCCTACTTCTCCTTTCAGGTATTCTTCACTGAGTAACCTGATGCTGTAGGTCCCCACTCCTCTTCCCGTACCTTTGGTGGAAAAAGAACGCTGAAAAATCTGAAGCTGTGCCTCTTCCGGTATCACTCCCGGGTTATGTACCTTAAACCTAACCTGGCCATCCTCCTCCCTGCAGGAAAGCGTAACACACTGATCACGACCAATGGCTTCAAGCGCATTCTTCGTCATGTTTCCGATCACCCGGGCAAGTATGGTTTCATCAGTGACCATCATGACATCGTCAGACATCAGGTCCACTTCAAGCCTTTTTCCCCTCGCCACATCATGGTTCATATAGAGGTGCTTGAGCCTGATCAGTAATCCCAGTGTGCTCACACGGTTTGGATGCACCTGCAAACGGTGGCTTTCTGCCTTTGCCAGCTGATGGTATGAATCAATTTCATCGATCAGTTTATCAGCCAACTCCTGGATCATCTTCTTAAAATTATCCAGCTCATTTTCAGGTACCTTTGTCAGTAACCTGGTGAATCCCTGTAATCCCCCGGCTGTGTTCTTCACATCATGCAAGAAGATCCGTTCCAGCACCTCTCTTCTCTTTTCATCTGCAATGTCTGTTACCGAGAAGACAATAAAACGATCCTCAAAATAGTCTAGCGGAGATGCCTGTACCCGGAGATCCAACACATGACGCTGATCCGCCCCCGTTATGCTGCACTCCTGTACATCCTCCTCTCCCTGAATGCTGGAGAGGATCGCTTTTACAGCACCGCAATGAGTGCAGAATACGCTGGTACCACATCCTCCCGACTCATCGGATGCATGGGTACAAGCCAGCGCCTCTCCCGGACGAAGACCTAAAATCTCATGTATGTCATCTACTTTCATTACATTCATTAACACCCTGTTGGCGAAAACCAACTGCCGGTTGCTGTTCAGGATCAAAATGGCCATCGAAATTGACTCCAGGATCTGGGTCAGCAATACGTCCTGCGTGAACTGGTCATACTGCCTTAGTACAGTGCTTTGATCAGCCCGCTCAGCAGGTGCAAATTTCGTACTAAGTTCCATCTCTTCCATTCTATATAAGTCATTTTAAGTTATATAATTAAAGATAACCTTTTCAGTTGCACTTGTCAAGTACAACCACAGGTGTATACAACGGGAATATGCACCAAACCAAAAACGGGATTGCCATAATGACAATCCCGCTTCACGATCATAAATATGGTTCTACCCCAGGTACGTTTTAAGTAATTTGCTCCTGGAAGTGTGGCGTAGTCTGCGTATTGCTTTTTCTTTGATCTGACGAACGCGTTCGCGCGTCAGTCCGAATTTTTCGCCAATCTCCTCCAGGGTCATTTCCTGGGTGCTTATTCCGAAGAACAGCTTGATGATATCCCTTTCCCTTTCGGTCAGCGTGGCCAAGGCCCGATCCACCTCCCTGGAGAGGGATTCATTAATAAGTGTGTTGTCTGCATTGGGTGAATCGTTGTTCACCAGTACATCCAGCAGACTGTTGTCTTCACCATCGACAAAGGGTGCATCAACGGAAACATGCCTTCCTGACACGCGGAGCGTATCGGCCACTTTCTCCTTGGGCAACTCAAGTGCTTCTGCAAGTTCTTCCGGGGTGGGTGTACGTTCAAACTCCTGTTCAAATTTCGAAAACGCCTTGTTGATCTTGTTAAGCGAACCTACCTGGTTCAATGGAAGGCGTACGATTCTTGATTGCTCTGCCAGTGCCTGAAGGATCGATTGCCTGATCCACCAGACGGCATAAGAGATGAACTTAAATCCCCGTGTTTCGTCAAACTTCTCTGCAGCTTTGATCAAACCCAGGTTACCTTCATTGATAAGGTCAGGCAAACTAAGCCCCTGATTTTGATACTGTTTTGCCACAGAAACGACAAACCTCAGATTTGCGCGCGTGAGTTTTTCAAGGGCAGCACGGTCGCCCTTCTTGATCCGTTGAGCCAATTCAACCTCTTCCTCAACAGTGATCAACTCTTCCTTACCAATCTCCTGTAAATACTTATCCAATGAAGCACTTTCTCTGTTGGTAATAGATTTGGTGATCTTTAACTGTCTCATGTATTACTCCTCAAACATTTTGAATAAAAAAATCTCTGCAAATTTACCTGCTTTATTATCTATAATCAATTTAAATTAGACCAGGTCTCATTATACAGGAAGAAGGCCTTCAAAGCCTTCTTAACATATAATACGTATAATGTGAGAGGATTGTTTTAAATACCGAACGCATAAAAGGATCTGGATCCATTTCTATCCACTCCTTCAATAATCACTCCTCCCTCAGTATTCTCAAGTATATCTGCAATGTCCTTAACACTGCTGACCGGCTTTTTGTTTACTGAAGTTAGAATAAATCCCTCTTTTATACCCACTTTCATGAATTTTCCCGGTGCTACCGATTTAACTCTTAACCCATTTCGAATACCGAGAGAACGTTTCTCCTTATCCGTAATGGATTCAAAACTGGCTCCCAGGACCTCCAGGACACCCTCATTCTTGACGATTTCCGTATTTCCTTCAAGATTACGTAATACCACGTCGAAATGTTTCAATTTCCCATCCCGCCGGACTACCACTTCTACTTTTTCACCGGGTCGATATTGAGATACATGCTCCTGTAAGTGAGCTCCGCTTTTCATTTGAACATCATTGATATAAAGGATTACATCTCCCTCCTTGATTCCTGCTTGTCTGGCCGCTCCACCGTCAGTTACACTAAATACATATACTCCTTCTATCTCTTCGATGTTCTTCTCCTTTGCCAGTCTGGCATCAACATCAGAAATTCTAACTCCCAGTATGGCACGCTGCACCGTACCAAATTCAATCAGGTCTTTCACCACCTTTTCCACTATACTTACCGGAATGGCAAAGGAATAGCCTGTATAGGCTCCGGTTCTTGAAGCAATGGCTGTATTGATCCCCACAAGCTTTCCGCGTGTATCGATCAAAGCCCCGCCACTATTACCCGGATTCACGGCTGCATCCGTTTGTATAAATGATTCAATGCTGAACTCTCTTTTACTCAGAATATCGATATCCCTTGCTTTGGCACTTACAATTCCAGCTGTTACAGTGCTGGTCAGATTATACGGATTCCCTATGGCAACCACCCATTCGCCCAACTGCAATCCCTCAGAATCACCAAAATCAAGATGTGACAATCCATCTGCCTCCACTTTAAGTAATGCTATATCCGTGTTGGGATCGGAACCAATTAATTCAGCATCATATTCCCTTTTGTCATTCAATACAACCACGATTTCATCTGATCCCTCAATGACATGATTATTGGTAACGATATACCCCTTGCTTGAAATGATCACCCCACTGCCAAACCCAAGGACAGGTGGTGCTTCACCTTTGGGTTGTTCTCCGAAAAAGAATTCATAAAGGGGGTTGACTGCATACTCCCTGAACGCTTTGGTTTTTACGTGTACTACTGCGTCAATGGATTGTCCGACAACCTGAGTAAAATCCAGGGTTTCTCCCCCGGTAGGCCCAGGTAGATTCACATATTTCATCTTGTTTTCCACTGGAACTTCCACCACAGCGGCCTCCGGTTGAAAAAACCTGGCATACACAAAAACTGCCACCAGTGCACCCAGGATAGTCACGGCAAACAACCCTAAGAATCTCCTCGCTTTCATCTTTTTATCCTTTTAATTAATACATTTGTTACTGTCAAATTGTTTATCAAAATCTGTGCCTTTCAGGAGGCAATTTACTATCATAACAGTTTGAACCGAAAAAAAATTGAGGTAGGAGTGCTCTTTTAACCTTTTTTAACGAGAACGGGAGTGATTGTTAAGTTTTCGAAATATCATGGCGCTGGGAATGACTTTGTTATCATTGATGGCAGGGAACAGGACACCAGCTATTTGGATAAAGATCTGATCGGTCAGATGTGTGACAGGAGGTTCGGGATAGGTGGCGACGGACTCATCATCCTGCAGGAATCAAAGCGCGGAGATTTTAAAATGCGCTATTTCAATGCAGATGGACTGGAGAGTACCATGTGTGGAAATGGTGGGAGGTGTGTTGCAGCTTTTGCTTACCACGTGGGTGTTTCGGGGCTGGAAACCAGGTTTGAAAGCATCGACGGCATGCACTCTTCAACTATACTGCCCAACGCGGAAATTCGGTTAAAGCTGAAAGATGTAGATAGTCTCGTTTGGATGGAAGACGGATATCTGCTGGATACGGGATCACCTCATTTTGTGAAATTTGTTTCCCAGTTGGACTTGGTGGATGTGGAGCATGAAGGAAGAGAGATCAGGAGTCAATCCCGGTTTGGAAAAAAAGGAGTGAATGTAAATTTTGTAGAACAGGGAGGGAGCTCCAACCGGCTTTCCGTAAGGACCTTTGAACGGGGAGTAGAAGCTGAAACATTTTCCTGTGGGACCGGGGTAACTGCTGCTGCCATTTGTTCATACTACCACTTTAAGTCTGACATTTTTTCATATTCTGTCCGTACCCTGGGCGGGAAACTACATGTTTCCTTTAAAACCCAGCACCATAATCAGTACACAGACGTATATCTTACAGGTCCTGCCTCACATGTGTATGATGGCTCCATTAAGATAAATCCCTGATTAAAGCTCCTGGATCTTTCGTGCGAAGTCGAGAATTCTCTGGAAATTGATGTCGGGTTCCTGCTGAAGGCGGGCCGCCTTACGGGTCATAATCTTCTGTAGCAGATTCATCTTCTTAATATTCAGCTCACCTCCGAAGAAGCCACTGGCCAAAGCATGCTGTACAAGTTGTTCGGGAAAGGCCTGTTCGATTAACTCCTGCTCGTTGGCATCGGGATCCATGCAGCAGACAAACAAACCAATATGCTTCTGGAGCAGTACGTCCAGGTTATTCTCACAGAATTTGTAGACCGATCGCTGGATCATACCCTCGTGAATGGATCCTCCGATAATGATGGTATCGTGCTGTTGCAGGTGATATCGACGCCTGCGAGAGATTCTGACCATTTCTACACCATTGCCCAGGTCGTCCTTCAGTTTTGCGGCACATTGCTCAGTACAGCCCAGGGTGGTGGAATATGCAATCAATGTGTTCATTTAAAATCTATCGCTTCCTCCGGGATCAAAAATACACTATTTGTTAATAATTCCATCCCCTTTGTTTTTTAAATTTTTTACTAAATTTACCAGGGACATAACAAATTGAAATACATTTACGTATTAAAGAAAAAACAGGGAGTATGTAACATAAGCCAGCACAAGTCAGAAGAGTAGCCGTCTTGAATGAGGGAGAAAGAAAGAAAAGAGCTCAGAAAAAGTACTCACTTCCGGTAATCGGTCATTTTGCCGACAGAAGTGTGGAGTTCAAAAGCATCATTGAAGCTGAACAGATCACCGGCATAAATTACACCCTTATCTTTGAAGCCTGCATCGGCAAGATTTTCAAAGCCAAAAATGTCCACTGGGAGTATAAGAAAGGCAACCATTACATCAAGTACAAAGCCTTCTACATCAATGCCCAGGTGAACTACAACCGTGTGGGCGGGTTCAACGGCTAGTTAGTACCTAGTGCCTGGTACTCAGTGCTTGGTGCTTGGTACTCAGTGCCCGTTACTCAGTGCCTGGAGTAGAAGAAGTAGAAAGTAGAAAGTAGAAAGGTAAAAGATAGATAATATATGAGCCGGAGCGCTAAATAAGCACTCCGGTTTTTATTTGCCTTAGAATGGTCACTTTCCCACTCCCTACACAGTGTAGGTTGAAGAACTGGTATCCCCGCCCCTTCCGGTCCAGTTGGTATGGAAGAACTCTCCCCTGGGCTTATCCACCCGCTCATAGGTATGAGCTCCGAAATAATCCCGCTGGGCCTGCAGCATATTGGCGGGAAGCCGTTCGGAACGATATCCGTCAAAATAGTTCAGGGCCGTGGTAAAGGCCGGAACAGGAATTCCGTTTTCCAGTGCCGTGGCCACCACCCTTCTCCAACCTTTCTGAGCTGATTCCACTTTCTCCTTGAAGAAGGGATCCAACAACAGGTTGGGAAGCTCGGGATTCCGGTCGAAAGCATCTTTGATCTTCCCCAAAAAAACGGAACGTATGATACATCCCCCACGCCAAAGAAGAGCAATTCCTCCATAATTCAATTCCCAGCCATACTCTTTTGCCGCTTCACGCATTAAGGTGTACCCCTGTGCGTAAGAGACTAGTTTGGAGGCATATAGTGCTTGTTTTATATCTTCGATAAAAGCAGCCCGGTCCCCATTGAATGAAGGTATGGGTCCGGAAAGTGCTTTGGAAGCTTCCACCCTCTCCTCCTTTAGTGCCGACAGGCATCTGGCAAAGACCGATTCTCCTATCAATGTCAGCGGTATCCCCAGGTTCAATGCCTCAACCCCGGTCCATTTACCGGTACCTTTCTGTCCCGCTGTATCCAGTATCTTCTCCACCAGGGCTTCTCCATCCTCATCTCTATATCCCAGTATGTCCCTTGTGATCTCAATCAGGTAACTGTCCAGATCCCCTTCATTCCAATCCTTGAATACCTGGTGCATCTCATCAGCATTCATTCCTAACAGGTTTTTCATCAGGTTGTATGATTCACTGATCAGTTGCATATCGCCATATTCGATCCCGTTGTGCACCATTTTAACAAAATGACCGGCTCCATCTTGACCCACCCAGTCGCAGCATGGTGTACCATCCTCCACCTTGGCCGATATTGCCTGAAAGATATCCTTCACATGAGGCCAGGCGTCTGGAGATCCCCCGGGCATAATGGAAGGTCCAAGCAAGGCACCTTCTTCACCTCCGGAAACGCCAGTACCTATAAAGAGCATTCCTTTACTTTCCACATATTGTGTTCTTCGAATGGAATCGGGAAAATGAGAGTTCCCCCCGTCAATAATAATATCACCCTCCTCCAGGTGAGGCAATAACATCTCGATGAAATCATCCACCGGTTTCCCGGCTTTCACCAGCATCATCACCTTCCTGGGACGTTCCAATGAGGCAATGAACTCCTCCACTGAGTGAGCACCCATGAAATTCTTTCCTTTTCCGCGACCCTGAATAAACTTATCAACTTTCTCCACGGTCCGGTTGTAGACCGCTACGGTAAATCCGTTCCGTTCCATGTTTAATACCAGGTTCTCACCCATGACGGCGAGACCTATCAATCCGATATCAGCTCTTGTTTTCATTCGTATGATTCTTTTTTGTTCTTGGTAATACTATTTCTATTTAGGCACAGTAATCAGACAATACGGAGAAACCGAGTTTTTCAAGAAGAGAACGGATCTCTTCATACCCCTGAAAAAGCCTCACAACATAGGCCGCCGGCTCCCGCCGTGGTCTGTAATCCCCTCTCTGCTGCTCAAAGGATCCCGGATCACCCCGGAGGCGCTGGTCATCTGCAGTTACATCATAGGTTACCCGGAAAAGATCCCATACGATCTCCTGTAGAATCCCCTGGGAAGCATCTGCCAGCAATTCACGGGGATTCGGGCCAGGAACACCATCAGGCTCCCAGTTATCCAATCCCAGATGAAAAAAGCGGCTGACCGCTCTCACCGACATGATGGTTCCGTTGGCTTTGCCATCCAAAGAATAACCTGCAATATGAGGTGTTCCCAGAGTGATGGCATGCAATAGCTCCGGATCGATATGAGGTTCGTTCCGGAATACATCCAGGACCACATCTGAAAGGATGCCCTCCCGGATCCCCTTCAATAGAGCAGATTCCTCCACAACCCCTCCACGTGAAGTATTGATCAGCACAGAGTCCTTTTTCATATGCCGGATGAAATCATCATTCACCATTCCCTCCGTTTTATCGATTCCCTCTGTATTCAGAGGCACATGCAGTGTCACCACATGGGAGTGAGCCAGCAAATGATCCAGAGAGACAAACTCCTCCGCTCCCTCTTCTCTTTGCCTGGGCGGATCATTCAGCAGCACTTTCATTCCAAGAGCCTTAGCTGCTCGTGCAACCTTACTTCCCACATTCCCAACTCCTACTGCTCCAAGTGTGAGTTTACTCAATTTCAAGTTCCTCAGATTGGCCAGGTAGAGCAACGTTGAGACCAGGTATTGTTGCACTGACGAGGAATTGCATCCGGGTGCATTGGTCCACTGGATCCCCGCCGATCTGCAATAATCTGTATCGATATGATCAAACCCTATGGTAGCCGAGGCAATGAACTTTATACTGGTCCCCTCGAGCAATTCCCGATTGCAAAGAGTCCTGGTCCTTACGATTAACGCATCTGCATCCGTTAGGTCACTTTTTGAGATCGCGGTACCCGGCAAATATTTCACGCGGGCAACCTCTTCGAAAGCACCTTTCAAAAAGGGGATCTTATCATCAGCAACGATTCTCAGCATTATTCCATTCATGTAAAATTCTCCTTCCAGGACCAGAGTCCGAGTGCAGGATTGGATATATAAAAAATCTCTTCTCCGTCAGGCATCTTATTGAATCCCTCATGAAGTTTACCGGGATCGTAACGCCGGAGCATCTCATCGAGTCCGGCATAGTTGTAGTTCACCGATTCGATCTCCTCCCTGGTGATATGACCCGGACAGTAGGTTACAGTGAACCTCCCTTCTGTGGATCCATGGATCAAATGGGCTGCAGCACTCAGATTCAGGCTCAGATCTTCATTTTCCTGTACTGCCACCAGGATCTCAGGCGTGGTCAGGTATCCATATTTACGGATGAGGCGATCGATCTCGCCATCTTCTCCAAACTCTTTTAATCCCGGGGCAAGGACCACCAACTCACCTCCATCGACGATGGCCATCCGGGTCCTGTATATGCTCTTATTACCCAGCCAGGTACTCTTGAATTCCTCTGGATCCAGATATACCACTACCTTTTCAAGAGGTTGGTTAAGCATCTCAAAATTGACCTGAAGAGAGAGTGCAGAGGCTTTAAGGAAGCAGGCTTCATCATCCCCGATATAGAGTCCCCGGACCACCAGTTTACCTGAGGCTTCACGACCTATGACCGTCTGGACATATAGCAGAGGCATTTCCCCGGCGAAATGATCCGAAGCATAATTGAGCACCTGCCTGACCGGAGTATCGGCCCTACCCATGATCTTCTCCATTCCATAAGCAGCACCCAGAAAATGACTCTTATTAATCCCTTCCGGTCCCCCGGTCCCCACAAAGACATTCTTATTGTAGTTAGCCATACCGATCACCTCGTGAGGCACCACCTGTCCCAACGAAAGTATAAGATCGTGACCTCCCTCCACCAGTAACCGGTTAACCTGTGCCGGCCAGGGGTAATTGACCTTCCCTTCTGAGATCCGGGTTAGAAATTCTGACGGTACCTCACCCAGGGTGACCACATCGTTCCGCCAGTTATGCACCCGGAACAGAGAGAGGGGTACAGAGCCGAACATCTTCTCAATCTCCATGTCACTCATAGGAGCATGGGTACCCAGGGCAGGCAGTACATCGGTCAGTTTCTCCCCATAATACTCCCAGGCCAGCTCAGTCAGCATTCCCGCTTTACTGTAGAACCTGGTAATATCGGGAGGAAGGGCCAGTACCTTGTTACGCGGTCCCAGTTTATCCAAGGCTTCAAACAGTCCCTCTTTGATCTCCTGATCGGTCAGTGCTATGTGGGGTGCCCCCTTTTCGAAATAGATCATATCTCTGCGATTCAGACCCCTCCATAAGCGCTGTAGCCTCCGTCAATGGGGACACAAATGCCAGTTATGAAGTTGCTCAGATCAGATAACAGGTAGAGGACCGTACCATTGATATCCTCCGGTTCCCCAAATACTCCCATGGGGGTATTGGCTATGATCTTCTCTCCTCGCGGAGTGAGATCCCCCGTTTTTTCATCAGTTAACAAAAACCGGTTCTGATGGGTCAGGAAGAATCCCGGCGCAATAGCATTTACCCGAACCCCTACTTTGGCAAAATGAACCGAAAGCCATTCGGTAAAACTGTTTACAGAGGCTTTGGCCGCCGAATAGGCAGGCACCTTGGTCAGTGGTTTATATGAAGTCATGGAGGAGACATTCAGCACTGCCCCTTTTTGCCTCGATACCATATCTTTAGTAAATACCAGGGTGGGAAGTAAAGTTCCGGTAAAATTGAGATCAAACACCTTCTGAAATCCCTCCAGCTGCAGCCCGAATACCCCCTCATCCAGATGGCCCAGATCGTTTTCTGTAATTTCCTCTAGTTTGGTTGTGGCCAACGGGGAGTTGCCACCGGCACCATTAATAAGCAGGTCTACCTCGCCCACTTCCTCAATGATCTGACTCCGGACTTCCTCCAGGGAATTCCGGTCCAGTACATTGGCTTTGTACCCGTAACTCTTAACCCCGAATTCAGATGTGATCTCATTTGCCACCTGTTCGGCCGCTTCCTCATTAATATCCAGAATCACTGTAACCACTCCGACCGATGCGAGTCCACGGGCTATTGCGCTTCCAAGCACACCTCCGCCACCGGTGAGCACACACACTTTATCTAGTAAATCTTTGAAGGAAAGTTCTCTCATTTTCATACAAGTATTAAGGTTTATAGTAAAGCAGGTTTTCCCTGGTAATTATGTCGATGGGAAGCAGTTGTTTCTCCTCTGGTTCCCTATTGAAAACCACCAGGTTAAAAAGCGTGGATAAACCACGGAATGCCTGTTCTTCCGGTTTCTGGGAAATCAGGAAATCGATGTAATCCCTCTTCAGGTACTCAATACTTTCCGGCAGCAGGTCATATCCCACTAAACGCACATTCCTTGCACCCTGGTCAGCTAGATACTGAGCCACTCGGTATACCCTGGAATTGGTAACAAAAAGTCCAGCAATATCAAACTGCTTCCAAATTGTATCCAGCTTTGATTTCATCTTTTGATCATCGGCACCGTGAAGATCGATGGGAATCAACTGATTTAATCGATTACTTTGCTTTACAAAATAACTGCGAAATCCACTTTCCCTGTTTATAATATGCGGATAGTGATCTCTCCTTGCCGACATATTGATCACAACCACATCACGACCTGGCTCAATACCATAATCAATCAATTTGGCAGCAACGTACCCGCTTTGATATGCATCCTGTCCAACAAAACTTCGTACTGAAGGTCCCTCAACATATGAGTTAAAGAGTACCACAGGGATCTGTGCCTGCTCACATCTGTTCAGAAAATCAACAGACTCTTCCTGAAAAACAGGTGCGAACAACACTCCATCGACTTCCTCATAAGGAATGCGCTTTATCTGCTCAACAAAATCATCAGGACTGAATTGGTCAAAATAGACGCTCTCCAAAGAAATATCATAGTGGACAAGCTCATCCATGGCCTTATTGATGCCTTCCTGAGGTAATCTCCAAAAGGCGTGTTCGTTAACGACATTGGGCATAAGGGTTACCAACCTGACCAGACGCTTCAAAGCCAGGGAACTGGCGATAATATCAGGCTTGTAGTCATACTCCAGGAGCAATTTCCGGATCTTTTCACGGGTTGCCTGAGAAACCTCACCCCGGTTATGGATCACCCGGTCAACCGTACCGATAGAAACGTTGGCTATCCGGGCAATGTCCTTGATCCTTATTTTCCCCATAAACTACTCTTTTACTGGTATATATCTAGATTACTCAATACAAAGCCCTGCTAAACAACATCACAAATATATATATTTTTTTTAGGTTTTGACCAAGAAATGCTCTATTTTCGTGTACGTACACGGTAATAAATAATAACATGAAATTAGAGAAATATTCATTTGGGATCGGGGACAGGTTTGCCCAGCAGGGTAAAGCGCAGTTAGAAGCCATTATTAAAGCAAAAAAGTTGGGGATTGATATCGTTCCCGTCTGGAATAAATCCAACCGGGAGCATCAGATCATCCACTCTTCCCCTCAGGATACAAAAGAAGCAGCAGAAAATGCTGTGAAGAAACTGGGTTGGAAAGAGGCCTATTATGTGGACGCCGATCATATCAATCTGAAAACGGTGGATGCATTCCTGGAACATTCCAACTTTTTCACGCTGGATGTGGCTGATTTCATTGGAAGTGAGGTTTCTGATGAAGAATTAGCACAGTTTTTGGAATTGGCTTCACATTATGAGGGTGACCTCACTATTCCGGGTATCCCTGAGCCTTTCCGGATCGACAGGGATGAACTGACCGGCATAGCATACCGGTTTCTGGGCGCTATTCGCGAAGCATCAACGATCTATCAACATATTGCATCCAAAAAAGGAGAAGAGGGATTTATCGCAGAGGTCTCCATGGATGAAGTGGAGAATCCCCAAACACCCGTTGAACTGTTCTTTATTCTACTGATGATCAAACATTACGGAATCCCTGCACAGACCATTGCTCCTAAGTTTACGGGCAGGTTCAACAAAGGCGTCGATTACGTGGGTGATGTAGAGCAGTTCAGAAAGGAATTTGAAGAGGATCTACTGGTCATTGAGCATGGAATAAACACCTTTGATCTCCACGACAACCTTAAATTAAGCGTACACTCGGGGAGTGATAAATTTACCATCTACCCCATCATGGGAGAACTGATAGCAAAACACAACAAAGGAATCCACGTAAAGACGGCTGGAACCACCTGGCTGGAGGAGGTTATTGGTCTGGCAATGGCCGGAGGTGAAGCACTGGAACTGGCCAAGGATATCTACTTCCGGGCATATGAACGACAGCAGGAGTTGTGCGGTCCGTATGCAACTGTCATAGATATTGATCCGGACACACTTCCCACACCTGCTGAAGTAAACATGTGGAATTCAGATCAATTCGCCAATACGCTCCGTCATATTCCCGGTCATCCACAATACCATGCCGGTTTCAGACAATTGATACATGTTGGATATAAAGTGGCCGCAGAACTGGGGGATCAATTCCTCCAAATGGTGGCTGACCACAGCCAGGTGGTGGGTGAACAGGTAACCACCAATATTTTTGAAAGACACATCAAACGACTTTTTAATTTGTAGGTGTGAGTGCGCTCTGAAAAAATTGCATCTATCAGTACATTTTAGGTTATGGATAAACAAGAAATCTATAATAAGGAGGATATTAAAGTGGAAATATTTATTAGTTGGTCCGGAGCGAGAGCTAAATATATGGCAAATGCATTAAAAGGTTGGTTAAGATTGATCATCCATAGATCACGACCATGGATGTCTGATGAAGATTTGCTCGCTGGCTCAAGGTGGTCCAGGGAAATTGCCATCCGATTAAACTCTTCCGATTTTGGAATCATTTGCTTAACTCCAGAATCCGTGGATTCCCATTGGGTTATGTTTGAATCGGGTGCTATAGCTAAAGCTCTGGATAGCTCTGTGTTATGTCCATATCTTCTTAATATGACTCCAAAAGAAATTCCAGCACCTTTATTTCAATTTAATGCTACAATTTGTGATAAAGATGGAACTTTCAGGTTGGTAAAATCAATTAATCGTGCACTAAAAGAATATGCACTACCTGATAAAATGCTGGAAAGGACCTTCGAAAAATGGTGGCCTGACTTAAAAGAGGTACTTGATAATATGCCTCCCGCTCCTTTAAATCCCAACATTCGATTTTCTTCAAATTTGGGAATCGATGCAGTATTTCTTGATAGGTCAAGTGCCTTGGATGAATTTGGGAAATATCTAGATTTTGAGTTAGAATCAGAAAATAGCAATAATGAAAAGAGATTTATAAAACTAGTTGGCACATCAATACGAGGATTTCTTTTTGCAAGAAGTGCTGGTTTTGATGGAAAGAATACGATCAGAAAAGTAGTGGCGCGCGAAAATGATAAACACTGGGAGCTGCAAATTATTTTACTAAAGTTTCCTAGT
>CAZURA010000083.1:0-24964 GCA_964622985.1 uncultured Bacteroides sp.
AAGTCCTACCCCCGCTACTAGAGAGGACTCCTCATCAGATTTGATGGGGAGTTTTTTATTTGTATCCCCTGAATCCCTTTTAAATTGGTACTTTGCGAGAAACAAAGAATTAACAGATCAATTGAAATAGTTGTAGATAAATATAAAATGCTATCATGCCAAATACTCCGACGGCAAGAGCCCAAACTCTTCCCCGAAGGCATCCCTGAATGATTTGGCATTACTGAATCCGGTCATGTACTGTACTTCCTTTATGGAATACTGTTTACTGGCCAATAGGGTTTCTGCCTTTTTGATCCTGATCTTTCGTATAATCTGGCCGGGAGTTTTTCCTGTGATGGATTTTATTTTATTATAAAGCATGTACTGACTTATGGACATAAGCTCACATAGCATATCAATATCCAGTTCAGTGTTGTCCAAATGATCCAGGATAATCTGCTTCAGCTGGTCTATAAAACCTGCATTAGGATCATCATCCTCCATTTTGTGAGAATCGAATAGAAAGGAGCTGTAATACTTTCTCAGGACATCCTTATGTTTCAGGATACTGCTTATACAGGCATTGAACAATTCCATGTTAAAGGGCTTCTCAAGGTAGGCGTTGGCCATATGAGAATACCCATCAAGTTGAGAGTATCTTTCGGTCTGGGCAGTCAGAAGGATTACAGGTATATGAGAAGTGGAAACGTCCTCCTTGATTGCCTGGCAAAGCTCCAGTCCATTCATCAGTGGCATCATTATGTCGCTGACGATCAATTCGGGATGTACATCCCCGTTAATCATCGTCATAGCTTCCTTTCCGTTTGAAGCTAGTCTAACTTCAAATTGGCTATTCAGGGCGGAAGCCATAAAATTCCGCAGGTCATGGTTGTCTTCAACTATGAGTATACTTTTTCGTGTCTTTTCTTCGGAGAGCTCAGCCTGGGTAGATTGCTTATTGAACTCCACGGGTCCTGCACCATAGATTCGACCATATTCCTCTGGGGTGCTATATCTCAAATCCTGTTCAGGAGGTCCTGCTTCGATCCAGGGTATCTGTATATGCATTTCCACACCTGATTCCTTTGACGATTCACACCAGACCTTACCCTGGTGAAGCTCAATGAACTGCTTGGTAACTGACAGGCCGATCCCGGTCCCTTCCTCTCCGTTATCCCCGCTTCGGTAGAATCTTTCAAATATCTTTTCCCTTTCTTCAGCAGGAATGAATGATCCTGTATTTGAACATGTGATATGTACACCCAACTTACCCTCGCTATCTGATCCTTTATGAGGTTCAGCATGAAGTACAATCTGCCCCCCTTCCGGAGTGTATTTGAAAGCATTATCCAGGAGGCTTACTATTGCCTTTTCGATCATCGACCTGTCCACAGTGATCGCTGAATTGAATTCGTTATTTAAAATATAGCTTATGCCTTTCAAATTGGCAGCATGACTGAACAAGGCGAAGGTCTCCTCGATAAAACTGATCCAGTCTATTGAAGTCAGGGAAGGTTCCAGCTTTTCTGCCTCAAGCATCCTGAAGTCAAGGATTTCGTTCACAATAGATGTAAGCCTATGAGTATTGTTCAAGGCCCACTCCGTATACTTATGCAGTTCATTTTCCCGGTCCAGATGACTATTCAGATAATCCAGAGGGCCATGCAACATGGTTAGGGGAGTTTTTAGCTCATGAGAAATATTTATAAAGAATTTCATTTGTTCCTCATTTTTCTTCTGGATTTCCCTGGAGAGTTTCTTTTCTGAAGACAATCTATACCTGATGGCCAGTTCGTTTTTAATAAGGATCATTAATAATACCAGGATAGCAGCATAAAGCAATAAAAAATACCACCTCAGCCAGATAGGAGAGAGCACAATAATCTCCAGGCTGGTGTCTTTGATATTCCACTGTCCCAGAGAATTGGTTGCGTTTACCCTGAATAAATATTTTCCGGATTTTAATTTGGAATAGTGCGCAAAGCCTTGATCACTGTTGACGAACAACCAATTTTCATCGTAGCCGTCCAATTTATATTTGTAGGAGAATTTGTCGGCTAAAGTGAGGTTCAGGGAACTGAAATCAAGTCTGAAGGTGTTGGATTTACTATCCAGGTATATTTTTTTTACCACTTCGATCCTTCGAAACTGATCCATTTTGCGGTTAATGGCCGGTTTTACACTTTCATTGCCAAGCCTAAAATCCTGGATTTTTAAAGGAAAGTGGGTTATTTCTTTTCTGAATTCCTTCGGATTAAATACTTTAAGACCGTTTACTCCTCCCACTGCTATTTGACCATCCATCAGGACGGCGGAGTACAATGGATCTTTGTAATTACTTATAACAGATCCAAATGAATAGGACTCTACTGTGTGATCGGATTTATTGATTAGAGCAATACTGGATAATCCCATTACAACGACCATGTCTTCAAGCAATTGTATTCCTGATACATAGTCTTCCAACAATCCATTCCTTGAATTAAATTCCACAAATTCACGTGTATCCAGATTGTAAAAATACAATCCGTTTCCTGTCCCAATCCATTTGTTTAGAGATGCATCCTCTTTTATATCAGTAACGTCATTGTTAAACTTATTTCCTGATTCAATGCGCAATGGATAGTTCCTAATGTTATTCTCTTCATTCCCGGCTTCAGGATTTATAATACTGATTAAGCCATTGTCCGTAGCCAGCCAGAGGGATCCATCCCTGCTATAAAGAATTTTCCTACAGTCCAGCGGCTCTTGTCCAAAGTCGAAAAAACTAACAGCTTTGTTAAGCTGATTGTCGAAAGAATATAACCCATCATCGGTCGCTACCCAAAGCAGGGAGGATGTTCGAATGATATCTTGAACTGTAATCTTTGATCTTACTCGGTGTGTAATTCCTTCAATCTTTGAGGCAGTTCCTCCAGGCTCAAATTCATAAAGTCCTCCAAGGGTTCCTACATAAAATTGATTCTTTTGACCTGTGGGAAATACTGAATACACAAAGTTGTCTTCACCTTCTATACCTTTCAGCCGGAGATTTTTGAAAACACCCAAATTCTTCTGGTGATCGAAAACGGATATCCCCTTTGGGGTTCCACACCAGATTTGTGCACTACTGTCCTGGTAAATCCCGAATACATGGTTGCTGGCAATACTGTTTGGATCACCGGGGATATTCTGATAGGTAGTATGAGGGATCTCATTTTTAATGATCCTGTTCAGCCCGTTTTCAGTGGCAATCCAAATGTTCATGTTTTTATCTTCGAAAATTGAATATATTTCATTGCAACTAATGCTTGCAGGACTGTTTAAATTTGTGGTAAGGGATTGCATGATTGGATTTATCAAGTCACCGTTCAATTTAAACAGTCCTTCACCATAACTTCCTGCCCAGATAGTTCCCTGTTGATCCTGAATAACACTCCTATAACGCGCATCCTCCAAATCACCTGAAAAACCCTGTACTGTTAATTCTTCACCTCCTTCGTTCAGGTCAATCCAATAAAGACCATGGTAGCTTGTGAATACCAGTCTACCCTGTTTGTCAATCAACAATTCTCTGATAACATCAGATTTCATGATAGGAACATTAGTTGTGGAAAAGGCTTGGTCAATGTGCAGCTTTCCGGAAGTACTATCCTGGTCGAAAGTACAACGGGTAAGCCCTCCCCAATACCATCCCAGCCAGATATATCCATATTGATCAAAAAGAATATCCTCAATCATACGATTTTCGCAGTTGACTATTTCCACCTCCGTCAGGGTCAGGGTGGAATCGTCAAGGATGAATGCACCATAGCCCACTGCCCAGATAATTCCTGAGGGATCTTCCCCAATTTCCCCAATTTTCAGAATACCTTGATTAATTTTGTTGAAGATGTCTTCTTCCCTGTCATATAGGTAAAGCCCTCCCCTTGTACTGACCCATAATCTGTTCTTTTTATCCAGGTGGATATCAGTTATCATGTCTGTCTTTCTGCTGGCAAGTTCACCAAAATAATACTGTTTGAACTCCCTTCCGTCGAAACGGTTCAAACCATGATAAGTTCCCACCCACAAATAACCCTCATGATCCATTTCAATAGAGTAAACTGCATTCGAACTCAAACCATCATCTACCGAATATTGGATGAATTTTTCCTGTGCACTGGTGTTGGAAAAAATTGCACTCAATTGCAGGCACATAAGAATTATTCCTACCGATTGCCACCGAGAAATCATGAAGCGCAAGCCATTCATAAGACACATTACTAGCTGTTTATATAAAATAAATGGGTGCAGAGACAATATACGTATTTTTTGATAAGGAGTTCTTCATTTCAAAATATTCCGACATGTTTTCAAAATTATTCTATCCTTCTTTAAAGGTGGGGGCCGTATATTGCAAATCAGAGTATGTCACAGTTAAAAAAACATATACTACCTAAGACAGGGATGCTAACCATCATGCTCCTTATGGTGCTATCATCCTGTAGCAGGATAAGCGAATTTCAGCTTCAGCCTGAGTTCAATATTTATATAAAAGATCGCAATTCTCAAGCGCTTAACCTGGCAGTTGAAATATTGCAGCGGGATATAAAGGCGGTGTTGGGGAAGGAAGCTAAGATAGTCTCGGGGCCCATCAATAACCTGGATCTGAATCATTCGCTGATCATTGTTAATGATGCAAATTCAGAACTAAAAATTAGGGCGTTGCAGGGCTTTGAGCGTCATCGTATTTATACTCAGAAGAAAAATATAGTGCTCCATGGAGCTGATATCCGGGGAACCATTTATGCAATATACACATTCAGTGAAAAATTTCTGGGGATTAATCCTCTGTGGCACTGGACAGGGCAGATCCCGTCACCAAAAGGAAGCATTCATGTGGCTAATGACTTTGTCTATGATTCTGGTGAACCCTACGTCAAATACCGCTGCTGGTCACCTTATGAGCTCGGCTTAAATGCCTCCATAGACTCGGGATCGAAGCTTCAGGAATCAATCCTGCTGGAAACCATGCTACGCTTAAAGATTAACTGTGTTGAACTGAATTCTTGTGAAGATTGCCCGGATATGAATGCCCTCAGTGCACGGATGAATCGGATCCACGAATCGGGACTAAAAATCACAGGAGGTCAATGCATATCCCTGAACACCTCCTCCAATAACTGGGGCAATTATTGGAGGGAGATTAGAAATACATGCCCGAAGAAACTACTCCTATCAAACACGAATGAACTGGAGGAGTTCTGGAGATACATTGTGCGGCGCCAGGTGAAAAAGGGGATTGATCCCATCTGGGTATTGAATTATCAGGGAGAAGGAAATATTTCCTTCTGGGAAAAATTCGAGGATGCGCCGGAAACGAAAGAGTCCAAGATTGAAGTCATGAATAACTTGATCAAAATGCAGGTGAATTTATTGCAGGAAGAAACAGGCCAGCAGAACCCTTTGATGAGATTAGTGCTTTCTGAGGAGATGTTGGCTTTGCTCGCCGAAGGCCTGGTTCAAGCTCCAGTTGATGCAACGCTCATCTATCCCCTGGTACCTCCTCAGAAGGCACAGACTGGAAACAGTCCTAATCTCCGATTTTCCGAGGCAGAAGTGTTTGGTGTTCAACCAGAAGGACCTTGGGAGATGGAAAAACGTTTCAGGCAAATGGACGCAGTTAATGAGGCTCCTCTTTACTTCTCCTCGGCTGTAACCAAGAACTTCAGAGAGCAGGTACTCGCCCTTTCTGCCCATGCCGAAATGTTGTGGAACTATAGAAATTATTGCAGTGATAGCTTTGTCAGATCATTCTGCGCAAGTTCATACGGAGATCTGCATGCAATTTCTATTTCAAAACTCTATAAACAATATTACGGAGCTTACTGGAGAGGGACAAGCTATGGACAAATATCTGGTGCAGAAGAAGAATATCAGGGGGAACAAATCTTCTATATCCTGAACTATAAACAAACGATCGAACAACTTTCGGAAATATTCTTTGAACCTCTGGATTCCTCAGGGGAAAACTTGCGAAGCGCATTGCTAAAGGGTACGGAGGAATCATACCGCAATTTTCGCCTGGTGGCCTGGGAAGCTGATTCATTGATACAGCATCTGGATTCTGAGAAACGAGTGTTTTTTAAGGATAACCTGTTGAGCGTTTCCCGTTATATGATGTATCTCAACGAGTCCTTGCATTATTACTGTCAGGCCTACCAGAGCCGTAATGTACTCAAGCAGGAGGAAAACCTCAGGTTAGCACTTTATGCTGCCATGAACGCCCGGGAGCATGTCTTTGACTCTGGGAACCACGCTTATATTGCATGGTATGCTGAAGAGGGTAATTTTGACATTGATGGTCTGGTGAGCAGAATCGACAAAACATTGAAACTGCAAATGAACAACTACGGACATACGAATTGATTATGATGAAGATACTGAAGGAGAAATTGAGCAGATCACTCATTGGGGCCACCGCCGCCTGCTTTATGATAATAGGGATAGGATCTGAGGCTTTTGGCCAGGGATTTGGCAGTATAAGTGGTACAGTGCGGGATCAGGCAAGCGGCGAAATCCTTCCTTATGCCAGTGTGAGTATTACGGGTACGACCATAGGGACCATTACTGACATGAACGGGGAATACCTTCTTCCACGGGTGAAAGTAGGCATCCAAAGGATTTCATGCCAATTTATCGGCTATGTCACCACACAGAGTGAAGTGAATGTATCGGCAGGTGAAAATCATGTATTGGCTATTGAATTGGAATCACAATACCTGAATCTTGAGGAGGTAGTCGTATCTGTACAGGCTTACGGCCAGACAAAAGCCCTGAACCAACAGCTCAACTCAGATGCAATGGTCAATGTGATATCCGAGGAGAAGATCAAGGAACTTCCTGACGTAAACCTTGCGGAAGCCATAGGACGCTTACCCGGCATCGCCCTTGAACGATCCGGAGGAGAAGGGCAGAAGGTAATCATACGCGGCCTTGAACCGAATTATGCTACCGTTACCGTAAACGGGATGAGAATGGCTTCGTCTGAAGCCGGAAATCGCTCCACAAACCTGAGCCTCATCTCCAGTGATATGTTATCCAGTGTGGAAGTGGTGAAGTCTCCCACACCCGATATGGACGGAGATGCCATTGCCGGAACAGTGAACCTGGGCGTAAGAAAAGCCTCAGCAGATCCAACCCTCAGGGTGAAAGTGGCCAATGTATACAATGCCTACCGGAATGACCCCATGAATTACCAGACATCGGTGATGGCCGGGAAAAGATTTTTGGATCAGAAGTTCGGAATTGTGGTGGAGGCCAATGCGGAAAACCTGAACCGGGGTCTGGATTATGAATCATCAGACCTGGATACTTACCAGCCTGAAGAAAACCTGCCCTTTATCTGGACAAGCTACAACCGGCAAAGGAAATTTGAGGACAGGAACCGGTATGGAGCCAGCCTGAGCATGGACTTCACCATGAAGAATGGAGATGTCACCTTCAACGGGATGTACGGAAAAACCCAATCCCATGTTTTCAGCAATACCATTGGCATGAACGTGGATGAACGGCGCCTGGACTATGGTTCCATGATACGTGAATCTGATAAGGATGTCTGGACAGCGGCCTTTACGGGCAATCACAAAGTTTTTAATATGAACCTGGACTGGGGCCTGTCTGCCTCCCAGGGTAAAACAGATATTCCATACAATTATGAGCATGATTTCCGTCTGTATACTGGAATTACTCCCATTCCACAGGACCTGAGGGTACTTGCACCGGTCCACTGGGATACAGCTGCGAATCCCGATTTTCTCGAAACGGAGTTGCGTGGCTTTTCCAAAGACAGGTCCCGAAAAACCTCGGAAAACATTCTCTCGGCATTTTTAAATGTGGAAGTCCCTGTAAATTTCACAGATAACATAAGCGGAGTCCTTAAAGCAGGTGTGAAATACCAGCAAACCAATCGGGAAAGTGTGGAAGATGTATGGAGGTCACCCGGGTACGAAGGCAGCACTGACCGGGTAAACAGGTTCAAAGACAACTACCCTTATCCTTTGACTCTTTCCAGTACCGGGGGCATTTCCCTGGTGAACTTCCTGGACCATGACCAGGATCAACCTGATTTTCTGGGAGGCCATACCGATTTTGATTTTCCGGCGGATGAGGAGCTGATGAGGCTGGCCTATGAAGCTGACAGGATGAATTTTGATCCCATTGCTCCGGACGGATTACCCGAGACATACACAGCCGATGAGAGCGTCATGGCGACCTATGCCATGTTCAGGTTGCACCTGGGTAGCAAATTAACACTCATACCCGGTGTGCGCTTCGAATTAATGGAAGGAGAATATCAATCATGGGTGGTTGACGGAGTTTGGGACAGCTTTGATTCGGAAGAAAGGCTTTCAAGCGTAAGCTTCCCTGAGTTCCTGCCTCATTTTCATGTGAAATATGAGCCATTTCAGTGGATGGATGTCAGGTTTGTATACAATAAGACCCTGTCCAGGCCTAGGTACGATCAACTGAGGCCTTATGGCAAGATCACCTCCCAGAATGACGAGCACATCAAAAGCGGGAATCCGGATTTGCAGCAGGCCGTTTCCAGCAACTTCGACCTGAATATGGCCGTTTACGAAAGTCGTTACGGACTGTTTTCCATAAGTGCATTTCACAAGAACATAAAAAATAATTTTTACAGGCGGAGCAATTTTATGCTTTACAATGACTCCATCGCTATGGTATATGGCTTCCCGGGATATGAGGATTATACGATCACCCGCTTTGAGAATGCGGATGCCAGTGTATGGGGTGTGGAAACGGAATTGCAAGCGAACTTCAATTTTCTTCCCTATCCCATGAACGGGCTTATTCTTTCACTCAACTACGCAAGGCTGTTCTCAGAGACCACAGTCCAGAACGCCCTGAAATTCAAAGAAGTGGTTGGTGTAAATCCTGTGACGGGAGTTCCTATTATGCAAACGGTTGTGGAAGAATCGTACCGTACCATTGCCATGCCTGACCAGACCCCGCATATTTTTAATGCCTCCCTGGGCTATGATTATAAAGGATTTTCTTCGAGAATTTCATTTATCTATCAGGGGGTGAGAATTACTTCCGTATCCAATAAGGGCCTGGATGATTATAACCTGGATACATATCAGATGGATGTGTCACTGAAGCAAAAGTTTGGCCGACGCCTGTCTGTCTTTGTAAATATGAATAACCTATTCAATCTGCGGAAAGACATCGATTACTCATATGACATTTATTACAAAACCAGTGAGGAGCAATGGGGTATGAGCATATTCACCGGCCTGATTCTCGACTTATAAAACATACTAACAAATACATTGAAATATTCACTAAATCTTATAATTATGAAAAAGAACTACCAGTTATTATTTGCATTCACCGCGATGCTCTTTGTGTCGATCTGCACTGTGTCAGCACAGGACCAGTACATGATTGCTCCAAGCGACTTTTCAGGTGATATTTTGTATTCTGTCCTGACGGACTCAATCGAGGCCATTATAAGCGAACGGACCGATGCGGGACAGGACCTGAATGTGGAATTTGTCCTTTCAAACGGAGGCCTGTATTTTGTGACCCGCCCGCTGACCAATGATGGTTTTCACCTGCGTATTACTGCAGAAAACCCGGATGATACCAAACCCTCCATCCTCCTGCGGCAAAACGAAGCCGGTGACTGGCCGAATATGCTGGACCTCCTGGATGATGCCACTTTCACCAATGTGCATATCAATTCCATGAAAGGGTCCATGACCTCTAACTATGATTCCAACAAAAATGGAATTAAGGCAGACGGCTCACGGATCATATTTCAGGGCTGTTACCTGGAGCGATTTAAAAGGGGGCTTGCCTATATCAATGCAATGAACACAAGCGTATTCTTCTATGATTGCAGAATCGGCAACCTGGGGGAGACCCACAGGGTGAAAGGCTTTGGGGATCTGATTGACTGCCGGGCCACTGAGACAGATACCGTGGTCATACAGAATTGTACCATGTATGACATCAACTATCACATAGTCAGGACCAGTGGAAATCACATCAAATATTTCAAATTCGATCACAACACGGGTGTGAACTGGTATTCCAGGGTGGAGGCTCCTTTTACCTTCGGGACTGTGGGTGAGGTCTTTATTACCAATAATATCACCAAGGATCCTGATTATTTCGGATCCAGCGATGCCTGGAACTACTGGTATAATGACACCATTGATCAATCCAGTTATATTATGCTTGACACTTCCTATTACCTGGGTAGCGGAGTCGAAGGTCAGTTCACCGTGCGAAACAACAATTTCTTTTATGATAATGAGCTCCTGAATTTCTTCGATACCCGTACGGTCGCTGCAAAGCCTGGTGAGATAGCTGCGAATGTTCTACCCCTCTTACAGGAGGAGGCAGGAGAAGCCTTCTTCGAGGAGCAGGTAGGCTTCACCAATATGCCCACCGTGCTGATGGGGCTACAGGATTCCATCTACCCTACTGAAAACCCTGGGGATGCAAACGGTGCACCCGAACTCTATCCTCATGATACCCTCATCTTTATTCCGAATATTGATGCCACCTATGCATCATCAACGACATCATATGCAGCAGCGGATAATGGATTTCCACTTGGTGACCTGAACTGGTTCCCCGCGATGAAGGCCAGGTGGGAATCGGGCGGTGCGCCGGTGGGAATAATTGAAGAGAAAACCCAGGGCCTGGAAGATGCCTTCAGTGTGTACCCGAATCCAGCAAGTGACGAAACTACACTTCGATATTCCATGTCAGAGGCAGGGGAGTCTCAGTTGCTGATCTATGATCTCAATGGCCGCAGGCTGAAAGTAGTTGAAAATGAATTCAGACCTGTCGGCACTTTTGTTCTGCGCATCAGCCTTGAGGACATGGACGCCGGAGCCTACCTGCTGGTTCATAAAACAGAATATGGTGCACACAATGCCACTTATCTGATCAAGCAGTAAATGCGGTAAAATTGAAATAGATCTTTAAACAGGCTTCGAGGCAGAAAGAAGAGTAGTCTCGGAGCCTGTTTGCAGATTAAGGAAAATCAACTATTTGTTTGAATTCATTATTATGAAACAACTTAGGTCAACCGGGAAGAATTACCCAAGGAGTGTCATTCGCTTCCTGGCAGCTGTGCTTTTTGTTCAGTATTTCTTCTCCTGCACATCCCCAGAGGAAGCGTACATCGAATCAAGAATAGATACGGAAATGCTGGAAAGTAAACTTGAGCAAATGGCAGTGGAGCTGATTGAAAACCTGGCTGTAGATCGAAGTCATTTACCGCTTGTTGATGTTGTAAAAGATTTTCATGCAGATACGACAGGACTGGTTAATACCGGAGTTGAGCTCCAGAAGGCAATTGACCATTGCAATGAGAATGGTCCGGGTCGGGTATTCTTCCCGAAAGGCGTATACCTTACAGGTACCCTCTTCCTGAAATCGGGTGTTCATCTTGAATTTGAAGAAGGAGCAGAAATCATTGCCAGCGTGGTCCGGGAGGATTACCCGATCATCTATCCTGAATATAAGGCAAATACCGACCGCCAGGTGAATAAATCGTTGTTTTATGCTGAAAATGTTACAGATATTTCCATGACCGGGAAGGTGCTTATTGATTTCCAGGGCAATCACCCCAGTCATTACCATACCTTTGGCAATGATCCCAGTCGGCCCTTTGGAATGCGTTTTGTAAGCTCGCAGAACATTTATATCAGTGGATTGCAGTTGTGGAATTCGCCTCAATGGATGCAACACTACCTCAATTGTGAGAATGTAATGCTGGAAAATTTGAATGTGTTTAATCATTCCAACCGGAACAATGATGGAATTGATATCGATGGAAGCCGGAACGTATATGTTCGCAACTGCCGGGTTGACAGCGACGATGACGCTATCTGCCTGAAAAGCAATGGTCCAGCATCCTGTGAGAATGTTCTGATTGAAGATTGCGTGGCGGCCAGCCACTGTAACGCGCTGAAATTGGGGACAGAAACTACCGGGGGATTCAAGAATATCATCTTCCGGAATTGTCAGGTGGTTCCGTCTGTTTCTGGATGGCACCATATCAATGGGATCGAGACAACAAGGACAGCCATTACCATGATCATCACAGATGGAGGCAGGATGGAAAATGTCTGGGTTGACAATATCACTGCACGTGACTGCAATACACCCATATTCGTTACTTTGGGCAATCGCAGTAGGAAACATACCCCTGGAGTACCTGAACCCAAAATTGGGGTCATCAAAAATATTAAGATTTCAAACTTTGAGGCTACAGGGGCCGGGCCTATTACTCCATCGGTGACTGGCTTAAACAGTGATAACAGGATTCAAAATGTGGAACTTGAGAATGTCTATATCGAATATACCCAGCCGGGGCTTGAGTCGGACAGAGACATTGATGTTTCAGCTGTGCTGAATGAAAGAAAGCCCAAATACCCCTCACCAAACGTGATAGGGAGATTTCCCAGTTATGGATTCTATTTCCGATATATTGACGGCCTGCAACTCATTAATGTGGAGATGAACCTGAAATGCAATGATCCACGTGAGCAACTTATCATTGAAGATTGCAGCGAGGTGAGAGAAAATATATTATAGCGAAGAAACGCAAAGGTTTGTCATTATGAAGTTCAAGCATGTAATTGCCAGCATCCTGTTCACCTTAATGAGTCTGGCCTGTGATCGGTATTCCAATAAACAGAACGTGCCCAACATCCTCTTTGCAATCAGTGACGACCAATCCTGGCTGCACACCGGTTTTGCGGGCTGCAAATTTGTCCATACTCCGGCCTTCGACCGTGTGGCCCGGGAAGGAGTTTATTTCAGCAATTGCATTGCCGGATCGCCCGGTTGTGCTCCTTCCAGAAGCTCCATTGTCACCGGCCGTTACCCCTGGCAAAACGAGCAGTCGGGACAGCATGCCTCCTCATGGATGAAGAAGCATGTGCCTTTTATAGATGCACTGCAAGCCAATGGCTATGTGAGCGGTCTTACCGGGAAAGGGGTGGATCCCTTTCAATATGCCAGGGACGAAAATGATTCACTCTGGCGCAAAGGGAATGCGGCCGGCATTAGCCATAGCCGGATAACTTACAGCGAAGAAGATGATGAGCGGACGGCCAGGAAGATCAGCGCAACCAATTACTTTGAGAACTTCAAATACTTCATGGAGAAGGTTCGTAAGGAGGACGAACCCTTTTTTTTCTGGTACGGGTGCCACGAGCCTCACCGGGCCTACGAGGAAGGTTCCTGGAAGCGGAACAGTAAGGATCTTGCAGATGTGAAGGTCCCTCCCTTTTTCCCTGATACGGACATTGTCAGTGGCGACATGTTGGATTATGCGGTGGAGATTGATTGGTTCGACCTCCATCTTCTGCGCATGCTTGAATACCTGGAAGAAATTGGGGAATTGGACCATACCATTGTCATTGTAACTGCCGATAACGGGATGCCCTTTCCCCGCTGCAAGGCCAATGTCTTTGAATATGGTATACATGTTCCCCTGGCCATCCGCTACCCCAGAGATATTATGGGAGGTCGCAGGGTGAGTGATCCGGTCAGCTTTGCCGATCTGGCACCTACTATCCTGGAGCTCACCGGAACTGAAAGCACTGGTATGTTGCCAATCTCCGGCAAAAGCATTGTTCATATCCTAAAATCCCGCGAGCAGGGCAAGGTAGATGCGGGCAAGAAATACGTGTTCTCGGGCAGGGAGCGCCATTCGTCTTCCCGCCACCAGAATTGGGGCTACCCTCAGCGGGCTATCCGGAGTGAGGACCACCTGCTGATCTGGAACCTGAAATTTGGACGCTGGCCCGCAGGAGCTCCACAGAGGATCAACCCGGAAAACAGGGGCGAATTGCTTCCCATGCATGGAATTGATGACCGGGGGAAAATAAACAGTCACTGGGCCTATACGGATATCGATGCATCTCCGACCAAATCATATTTAGTGGAGAATCATACAGATGCACAGATTGGTCGCTGCTTCGAGCTGGCCGTGGCCAGGCGGCCCGAATATGAGCTATATGACATTCAGGAGGATGCCTTTTGTCTTAATAATTTGGCCGGGGATCCGGACTTTGCAGACCTGGAGAAAGAAATGAGGGAGGCCCTGGTCGGGGAATTGAAGGCATCGGGTGATCCCAGGCTGGTGGGTCCCAACAAAGAGGTGTTTGATTCCTATTTGCGCTATAGTCCCATGCGGGAATTTCCTCCTCCGGAAAAAGAGATGCAGGATCACTAAGAAATAGGATTATCAATCTCTTAATATTTAGAAAGAAACCCAATGAAGAAAAGGAGTTTATACTGGAAAAAGCCAGGATTGTTTGTCCTGTTACTGACTGTGATATCAAACGTCGCAACTGGTGCCACAATTGAGTTCACAGAGTTACCGGAAGTCTACCCTGTAAGTTCAGGTTTTAGGGTGTTTATCGATTCAGTAGAAATCCCGGTAAGTGAGTTCATCATTTATAATGAGGTCCAGTGTCACTATGCCCAGGTCGATTTCGAAGGCTCCGTAACCATTCGGGTCATTGCCAATGAAAACATTTACCAACATCAAATCAGACCTCTGCGGCATGGCATCATGCCCAACATTAGGGATACCCTCCTGGAGCATGAGCTTGACAAGCCAGAATTCCTTGCTTATAATATCAATGATAAGGAGATCCTTTTTCTTCTTGCCCGTTCGCCTGAAACAAATATTCCCGGTTCGGAAAGCGATTCAGTAATAAATATTATGAATTTTGGAGTAGATAACACGGGAGGAATTGATGAAACAACTAAAATAGTTGAGGCTATTAATGATGCTGTTGAAACTAGAAAAATTCTATATTTTCCAGAGGGTGTTTATACGGTAAAACAGCTGGAAATAAAGGGAGTTGATGGATTGGATATATATATGGCACCAGGATCTGTTTTACGAGGTACAGGTAAAGGAAGCGATTTTAAAGACTGGCATTCTGGTTTAGAGCCCGGAGATAGGGTTATTGATCACTTCATTCATATTTACAAATCAAAAAATATATCAATTACAGGACGAGGAACGATTGATCCACGAGGAATGGATGTGCATCAGGACTTGAATAATGGAGAACCACTTTACGATGCAAAACAGGCGAAAATGAAGATTCGAGGTATTACCACAGAATCGAGTCAGAATATTTTTATAGATGGAGTACTTGTGAGAGAATCAAGCTCGCAATCAGCTCCTTTTAAGGGTTGCAACAATATTGTTGTTAGCAATTCTATAACAATTAACTATATGCATATTAAAAATACCGGAGGATTTAATTTATGGGGTTGTTCTAATGCAACAGTAGAAGATTGTTTTTACTATGGTGGAGATGACGGACTAAGTGCAAAGGCTCCTGAAGGTTATGTTTGTCATCATTTATCTTTCGAAAATTCAGTTATTTACACACTTACTCGTGGTATTACCTTTGGAATGCAAGGCGATGAAGATATGCATGATGTTGTATTCCGAAATATTGATGCCGTTTCAACTAGAGATGGAATTGACTTTAAACACAATTATGGCAAAGGAAAATGGTATAATATTCTAATTGAAAATGTTACAGTAGATGAAATTATTCTCGATGAAAAAGGTGTTTATGGTAACCCCATCAATCTTCAAATTAAACAAGGTGGTACAATAAAAGATATTACGTTTAATAATATAATTATTCAAGACCACGGAACTCCGGGGGGAATATATGGACAACATGAACCTGATAATACTCCAGGGAATATATCAAACATATATTTTAATAATATCGAGGTGGGTGGTGTTTCCTGGATAGATTTGGAAACATCGCAATTAACTTTAGATCAATACGCTGATGCAAAAAGTATTTATTTTAATGGTGAGGCAATTGATCAAACTACAACTATTGATAGTGATTTGTTGAAATCAATTGAATTATTGAAGAATTACCCAAATCCGCTTAGATTAAATACCACCTTCCAATATACCCTGCCTAATAATTGTTTTGTATCACTAAAGGTATTTGATTTCTTGGGAAAGGAGGTGGTAACATTAGTGTCAGCAGAAAAACCGAAAGGAACTTATGAATATATATTTAGCAAAGGTGAATTGCCTGTTGGAACTTACATTTATACTCTGCATGCTGGTAAGTTTATTCAATCAAGAAAGTTGATTATTGAATAATATACCTATATCTGTCAATAAATCAAGGTTAGATATTTGACTCATATAGTCTACTAAAGAAAGAACCCGAAGCACAATGTGCTTCGGGTTTTTTGTTTTCCATAAGTGTCAGAAGCCTGCTTCTGTAAGCGTTGGGAAATAAAAAGCACGGAGGGCGCGCAGCGTCCTGCGGGTTTTCACTAGTAAAGCACCCCCAAAATGGTACTCGCTCGGCGCCAAGCCGAGCAACACTACCCCCGCTACTAAAAGGAACCTTGCACGAAAGTGCAGGTTTTTTTTATTTCAGGGTGTTAAGTTTGCTTACAAGCCCTGGAGTGAAAAAGCATTGGAAAATCGCAGCGACTCAAGGTTTCTTTTAGTAAAGCACCCCTTCTTGGACTCGCGAGTCCGCCGTAGGCGGATGAGCAACACTGCCCTCGTCACTAAAAAGCCCCTGAAGCCAATGATCTTCAGGGACTTATTTTTTCAGCACGTAAATGTGCGAGAACCATTCCCGAATAAATTCTGTATATAGCGTCTATTTGATCAGATTAGCCAGGAAAACTAAATTCAATATGATAGTTTATGATTGGATTTCTAAATATAATTGGCTATTTTTGGCTTGGATAACTAAATTTCATGGAAAGATATGCTTTTAAGGACTTGAGGGACTGGATTAAAAAATCCAGAAGAAAACCTTTATTGCTTCGAGGAGCAAGACAAGTCGGTAAAACCTGGTTGGTCGATGAATTGGGTAAACAAGAATTTAGTAACTATTTAAAGATTGATTTTGAGGAGAGTCCTGGATTTCAATCCATATTCGATGGTGAACTGGACCCCAAGCTTATATGTTCCGAACTAGAGATAAGAACAGGAGTTGATATTGAAGCAAAAAAGACGCTTTTGTTTTTTGATGAGATTCAGGCTTGCCCCAGGGCCATTATTGCTCTCAGATATTTCTATGAAAAAATGCCAGATATTCATGTTGTGGCTGCGGGTTCACTCCTGGAATTTGTATTCAGTGAGATTTCATTCCCGGTAGGACGAATACAGATCATGGAGATTCAACCTATGAACTTTTCAGAATTCCTACTTGCCGCAGGGTATGCCAAAGCAGGGGAAATATGTAACAGTCCAATCGCGGAAGTCTCAGATGCCACACATGAATTTCTGATTGAACAACTCAGGATATACTGGCTAGTGGGCGGGATGCCAGAATGTGTAGATGTATATTCCACTTCGAACTCTATAAAATCAGCAACAGAGGTTCAGGATGAGATAATTGAAACGTATCAGCTGGATTTCAATAAGTATCGGCCAAAGACAGACATAAGCTGTCTTAAAACTGTTTTCTCGAGTGTTGCTGCTCAAGTTGGAACGCAGATTAAGTATACAGGATTAGCAAGTGATTTTACGATACCGACCATAAAAAAAGCCTTCGAAAGCATACAATTGGCAAGGATTGCTGCAAAAATAAAAGCAGTAGGTAGTCCTGGATTACCTCTGGAAGTCCATGCATCTAACAAGAAATTTAAGAGCATTTTCCTGGACATAGGCCTTATGAACCGTAAGATAGGACTAGAATATAATGAGGCTTTTATCCACAACAATTTAATTGCTATTTATAAGGGGCAACTTGCTGAACAGTTTGTCGGCCAAGAATTTGAAGCAGAAAACAGAAGACAGCTCTATTATTGGGCCAGAGAAGCAAAAAATAGCAATGCCGAGATTGATTTCCTGGAAGTCCGCGACGGGAGGTTTATTCCGGTTGAGGTAAAAGACGGTCCTTCAGGGAGACTCAGAAGTCTACATCTATTCAGGGATCAGTATCATCCGCCATATTCGATTGTATTTCATTCAGGCCCAACAGGAATCTTAAAAGATGAATTAATCGTGTTTCTACCTCTTTATTTTGCTGGTTCTTTTGCTCAATTCGGATTTGATCTGGAGAGATTTAAGAATCCTTGAGTCTAACTACACGAAGGTTGGGATTTCAAAGTGCGAGAAATAAAGCAATACTTTAAGTGACGCTTTGTAAATATGATGAATAAAGGAATGCAAGGAGATTCATGCGCGTAAAATTTACTTCTTCAAGCAAAGTGCGTGAAAATCCATACTTGATTATCAGTTGTTTAGCGATGTAAAAAAGTCCTACCCCCGCTACTAAAAAACCCCTGAAAACGTTGATTTTCAGGGGTTTTTCTTTTAGTGGTAACAAAAGTGGTATCAAAAAAACATTGGAGTCCAGCAATGTAGATAGTTACTATAATCCCGCTACCTCGACAATACAATTTCAAAGGGTCAGTAAATCAGATATTTACTGACCTTTTTTGAATGGTGGTTCCAAAAGTGGTGTCAAATCCCTTCTTTATGAGATTCATTATGAATCACTGTTGCATTGATTTATTTTTGATTCCCCTACGGACTGCACATTAAGCCTGTATGTTACTAACTTACAGGCTTTTTTGTTATTAGCAACCAGATGCCCCACCATATTAACAACCAGAATTAACAACCAAGGACTCAGCTAATCTCAGCCTTCAGGACTTAATCCAAGTCCCCTTTTCCACCCTAGTTTAAGTGTATTCAATTCTTACAGTCTCAGAATCAAATCTGACCACTTTGCGAATAATCCTTGTAATTCAGCATGTTACAGGGACTGTTATTATTGAAAGCCAAATAAAAGCCAATTTATCTAAGGAAATAGAGTTCCCTGCTGTTCAATCTTTGGATGGAAGGTTCCGATAATAACGAATGGATTGGGTGCATTTTTTATATGGGGAATCAATGTAGTCCCCATATAAAAGTGTAAATCCTTAGTCAAAGTGCAAATACCGGCCAAAGTGTACACGCTGAATTTCAAATTTATCCTGACTTGCAAGCAATTAAGAATTTACATTGAAGCTTAAATAAATCAAACTAGTTAACGTAGTGATACCAAAAATCCCTATTCAGATTTTTAATTGGCGAATTATATTAAACTATGATGATATTATGAACAGTGATTTTTAATATATCCTTATTATAATATCCTATAAAGCTGATATATAATTCATTGAAAGATACATACAGAAGATACTATCATGATCAACTTTGCTCTTATTATGAATAACCATTTTATTCCACTCCCCAATTCAGTAAATTTGTCCGAACTAGGTTTTTGACAGGCAAAGCATAGTTGATTTGTTCAATGTCCTTTTAAAGATTTCAATAAAAAAGATTTGAGATGAAATATTATAAAGTACTTGTATTTGCCTGTATAATCAATTTATCCGGAAAGCTATTTTCGCAGGAAAACAATCCCTATCAATATATTAACCCAAAGCCTGCCTCAGAAATGGTGTCAAATAAAACGAACATCATCTTCAGGCATTCAAAGCTTATTGATCAACATACCTTAACAACGAAACTATTGCGTGTTGAGGGTTCTGTAAGCGGTGTTCATAATGGGGAGCTACTCCTTGCTAGTGATGGGAAAACTATTGTATTTAACCCGAATGTCGAATTTGCCAGCAACGAAGAAGTAAATGTTGTGATGGAGCAGGGAGTGAGAACTCTGACAGGTGATGAAATCCCAGAATGTTCTTTTCGTTTTTTTACTGCAAGTGAGGGAATTATTCAATTGCCTGGCGCAACATTAAAAGATGATATTTCAAGTGAGAAAATCCAATTTCCGCTTGCAGCTAAAAAAGGAGCAAACAGCGTTTTACTTCCTGCACCAACTATAACCATTGATTCTATCAATAATCCATCACCCGGGTATATTTTTATGGCTACATGGGATCGCAATGTACCTGCTCAATATGGAAATTTTATATTCGTTCTGGATCAAAATGGAGAAATTGTCGACTCGGTGAGAGTCAATGGAGCGCCCTTTGATTTCCAGATCCAGCAGAACGGACTCCTGACCTATGCTTTAGGTGGTTTTTCAGCAAATGTACCCCTTCCCGGAGAGGATTTGCAGCATATGGTACTTGACGAGAACCTGGCGCTTGTGGATAGTTTCAAAATGAAGAATGGTTACACCACAGATTTTCATGAATTCAAGATGCTGCCGAATGGACATGTGATGATGATGGCCTACCATACTATTATCTACGACCTGAGTACCGTTGTTGACAGTGGGCAAACGGATGCATCCTTGGTGATCAACATCATCCAGGAGCAGGACAGGGACAGGAATGTTGTATTTGAGTGGCGCAATATTGATTATATACCAATTATAGACAGTGATGAGGATTTAAGTAAACCAAGAGTAAACTATAGTACACTGAACGCTTTTGATATTGATGATGATGGAAATATACTGGCATCCTTCAGAAATCATAGCGAGATCATGAAAATAAGCAGGGAGACGGGTGAACTGCTATGGAGAATGGGAGGACGAAACGGTGAATTTACCTATGATGGTGAGCATGAAGAAAACGCACCCTACTATCATGCGCGGCAGCACAATATCCAAAGACATGCAAACGGCAATATTACCTTGTTTGACAACGGTCAATACCATACACCCCCTTACTCTCGTGCAATTGAATATGAATTGGATGAATATAACAAGGTGGCCACTCTGGTCTCGGAATGGAGATATCCAAAAGGAAATATTTTTTGTGTTACTGCCGGTAATGCCCAGCTTCTTCCGGATGGGGGGTGGTTTATAGGATATGGTGTTCCAAATCCACAATTTGTAAAACGCAACGCAGTTGAAGTACATCCTGATGGCACAATCGCCCTTGAACTCTCTCTTCCTGATGGAGTACTGGCTTACCGAATTTCAAAACTGCCATGGAAGGAAACAATTGATGAGCGAACCTATACTCATTATGAAGTTATCCAGGATTTTCCATATTCTTTTAATGATGCATTACTTTCTACGGGAATTGAAATTGTATATGACACCCTGGATGCGTGGGGTTACAATGAATCACATATTACCCGTGTACCATATGGACCGGTGCTGCCCGAGTTTTCGGATCATATGATAACTGTTTATCCTGTATCAGTGCTCTATGAGGGCTTGAGCATCTTCTCTCAGTCTGCTGAGATCAGTTTTGATCTCTCAATCTACCCTGAAATTAAGGATCCGGAGCATGCGGTTGTTTATTATAGAAATACCCCGGGCCAGGGACTATTTATCCCATTGGAGACTACTTATGATGATGTTAATAATGAACTCCTTGTAAGATGTGATGGTTTTGGTGAATTTGTATTTGGAGTTCCATATAAAGATCAGAATATGCCAAATGCACCCATACTTTACGAACCATTGGATCAACAGGAATTATTGATGGTTGATAAAGTCACTATTAGGTGGACAGGCAAAGGAACGTATAAGTCTTTTAATGTGCAGGTATCTGATGATAGTTCCTTCACCAATATTTTACACGAAATAAACACAAATCTCTCTGATTTTTCAATGTATGACCTGGCAAAAAATAAGGAATATTTCTGGCGCGTTAATTCTGTACTGGAATCCCACACCAGCCAGTGGTCCGAGGTATGGAATTTTCACCTGCGTGACACAACGGTAAGTATTTATGATGCAGAGAGTCTTATCCCATATGGAAACAGTCTGTCACAGAATGTCCCAAATCCTTTTTCATCTGTTACGCAAATTTCATATTCAATACAAGAAAAATATCTGGTCAGTTTGAAGATTTATGATCTTGCCGGACTGGAAGTTCGCACCCTGGTCAATGAATCCAAAGGAGCCGGTAGATATTCTGTTAGTTTTGACGCGGATGGTCTTCCGAATGGTATTTATTTTTACAAATTTCGGGTGGGCAACAAATATGTGGAGGTAAAAAAGATGATGTTGATAAGATGAGTCAGAATTCTGCAACTGATAAAAGACTAGACTAGCTGATATTGAGTGCGATCATTAAAATAGAGACAATTACCCCGGGTATAGGAAAGAAAAAGAGAAGCTTCTTCCATGCATGTTTTATACTTTTAAGTGTTGGATTAATGCTCATTCGTACTGGGTGTCCTGCCCAGGAAATGGTTGGAAACAAGGCGGCCTTGAATGCAACTGTATTTCCAAGTCTGAAGATTACTTACAACCAAGAGCCATCTGAATATTGCGTGTTCACCGTTTTATCAAACCGGGATTATTCTGTCCTGAACATTTTTGCGCCCAACGGAGAAGCATTGTTCTACAGGAAGATAGATGCAAACTGCTATGATTTTAAGTTACTCTCAAATGGATTCCTCTCCTACTTCGATGATTCAAGAAGAGGCCATGTGATTCTCGACAGCCTTTATCAGGAAGTCGATTTCATCAAAGTGATAAATTCATATCAATCTGATTTTCATGAAATAAGAGCAGACGGGGATGGAGGCTATTTCCTCATAGGATCTTACAGGAGAGAGCTGGATATGAGCAAACTGGTTGAAGGCGGATACAGCAAGGCCCAGATAACAGAGATGGTCATCCAAAGGATAGATGCAGATAAGAATGTAGTATTCGAATGGAACACTGCAGATCATTATAACGTAGTGGATAGTTATGTTAGACTGACTGCGCATGTCATTGATTATGTTCACTTCAACTCAATTGAAATTGATACAGATACCAGCATCATCGTTTCTTCCAGGAATCTGAGTGAGCTCACCAGGATCGATCTGAATACAGGCACTATAATCTGGAGACTTGGAGGAAAGAACAACCAGTTCACACTGAGAAATTTTGACAGGCATTTTACGGGTCAGCATACAATCCGTAAAAAAACGGACTCAACGTATACCCTTTATGATAATGGAATATATACCGAACCCAGATACTCCATGGGAGTTGAATTCCGCATTGATGAAGATTCCATGATTGCAGAGCAATTGCGGACATGCAGACATGAGCCTGATGTTTTCGCCTTTATTGTGGGCAACCTTCAAAATCTGGACAACGGGAATACCTTGGTGTTTTGGGGTGCTACGGGCACTAATGAAGATGATATAGGAGGATTCTTTTCGGAATATAATGATGAACATACGCTCATTCAAAAAGGCTCATTTTTGAACTGTGAGGTGGCTACTTACCGTGTTCAAAAATTCAGGTGGAGGAATCCTTATTTTAGTCTTGAACCCAGCCACATCGATTTAACAGCAACAGCCATAGGGGATTCATCGGTGTTTTCGGTCCTGGTCACAAACCATTCACCGGAATATCTTGTTCTGAATGATTTTAAGAGCCGGCGAAATGTTTTCAGGATCCAACAGGATGAGATCCAGATAGGACCGGGAAAGACTTCCATTGTCGATGTGGTTTTCAAACCTGCATTCAATGAGGTATACCATGACACGCTTACATTATTGTCCCGGGGTGAGGATGAAGGATTTGCCACCCAATTGTCCTGCTCGGGAACGGGGTATGGTTATACTGGTATGCAAAACTCATCCCCTGAAATGCCGAAGCTTTTCCCACTTCCATTCACAAATGTATTGCACTATGATTCACCTTTTGATCTTGCTGGAATTACCATCAGGGATTTAGAGGGTAGGGTGATTTTTTCAAGGAAGAGACTCAATTACAGGGGGAGTGTTCAGACAGGGAATATACCCGCAGGAATATATATCGTTTCTTTCTATATGAGGGATGGTTCTGCTTCCCACAGGAAAGTTTTCAAAAATCCCTCTCTCTAACCTGCAGTATTCAATTTCCGGGACAAATCCTAATCGTAATTTTTTCCTCCAGAATTTGTAATTATTCTTATGAAATCATCCCGATTACGCTAGTGTTATATTCATATTTGTATCACATATTTATTTAGCTTAATACACTATTATTGAAGCTTTTAAATAATTTTTTTCTCTTCTTCTTCCAACATATTTTTTCATTTTATCATAGAAGTACAATCTATTGGCAAATAACGCAAATTTTCCTCTATAATTATGTCCTACATTTATTCTAACAAATTATCAAGTCTTTAAATATTAATTTAACTCGAAATCTTATGAAAAAATTTACCCTTGTATTTTCCTTTTTAATGCTTGGTTTGCTAGCCTTTGGTCAGGATGAATATCTGCTTGCGGACTTCGAAGGTAACGGAGGAGTTACAGACTTCGGAAGTTGGTCCTATATCTACTGGCAAGACGTGCTTGTAAATCCAGTGACTGACGGTATTAATACCAGCGACAGTGCTATGTATTTTCCTGCTCACAATTTTGAATCCTCCTGGGGTCCAGCATATTCTGGTGAGTTCAATTTTAAGGGATATGATCCGGTTGCCCATCAGGAATACTTGTATTTAAGGTTTAAGATGCTAATCCTTCAGGATAGCGTACAAGAAGGACAAAAAGTAAAAAATACCATCAAGTTCAGGGGATCCGGCGATGGTGAAGAATGGGTGCCTGATCCTATCATAACTGAATTAACACCGGGAGGGGGAAATGAATGGGTGGAACATTTGGTAATGCTCCCTGCCGCCTTATCGGGGGTGTCGATTGATAAAGAAATTGTTGTTACCTGTCAGAACATGTGTGGCGATGATCCTTGCGCTATAGGTGAAAATGAGATAGACGTATATTTTGATGATTTTGCCTATGCTGACGAGGAATCCTCAACTGTTGGAATAGAGCCCTTAAGCTACACTAACGGTATGGCAGCTTATATGGCCTATGATCAATTAATGATCAGGATGGAAGCCAGTACAACTGTTGATGCTATCCAGGTATTCGACATCAAAGGTTCAATGCTTATCAATAAGGCTATGAACATAAGCGGAACTGTGTTTAACCTCCCTGTTGATCTGAATTCAGGAGTTTATTTAGTGAGAATAAAAACCGACAAACAGGTACTCACCAAGAAGTTTATTAAATAGTAGTTAG
>CAZURA010000084.1:0-24467 GCA_964622985.1 uncultured Bacteroides sp.
CCTGTTGAATATAAATTAATTAAACGTATGTAACATGTGCATACCCCAGTTAATTATAAAGCCCATATGTTTAATTAAAATGTAAGTTATGAAGAAAAGAGCTCTAATGATGATGGGATTGCTGGCTATAGGACTGGTCGCTTTTTCCCAGGCCGTCAAAGACAGGCAGGTAATCCCGGTTGCAGTTAATCTGAACCAGGTACTGCGTATGACCATTACAAACGGAGGCAATATTGAATTCGTCTTCAACTCCATTGACGATTACCGTGATGGGTTGTCAGCAGATGCGGCCACTTCAGGATCGGCCAATCCGGCTGCAGCGGAAGGATTTTACCAGACCGATTTTACTGTGGCTTCTTCCACCAGGTGGAGCATCACCTACGGATCTGAAGAGACCACATTTATTGGTACAGATAATCCTGCCAATACATTGGCTCTGAATAATGTGGGTTTCACGATTGATAATAATGGAACGCATGTGTTTGAATTGGCAGGTAGCGCAAAAGGTACCACAGGTGCTTCCAGCCTCTACAGTGCTCCCACCGACAATGCCAGTCAGGTAGCAGGACTGGAAGATTACCCGGCACTTCTGATCGAGGACAACGATTCGGGTACGGTTTCCAATGCCGGTGACGCGACGGAAAACTCCTTCTCCCTGTTGTGGAGATGTAGTACTGGTGAAGTGGGAACTGCTCCAGTTACAATGGCTGCTCAAAGCATTCTCAACCAGCAGCCCAGCCCTACTCCGGACAGGTATGTTACCAATGTGCTCTTTGAGCTGGCGGTTGACTAATAAAAAATCATAAGTTATGAGTGGAGATAGTCAACTGAATGGTTGACTATTTCTATTTTTATTAGCAGTAAACCCATGAAAACAGATAGTGACTGTTCCAAGAATTAGTATCAGAAGCTGGCTCCTTGTCATTTTAATCATTCATGCTGCAGGATTGACTTTTGCACAGGAGTACAATTATGCCCGGTTAGCACTCCTGTACGGGGGAAACATTCCTTTCAATTTTAATTCCATAAAACGGTATACCGAGGGGATCGAGATCCTCGAAGGGACCATTCTGGGGGTGACTTTGGCAGATTCAGCACAGGCAGGTACTGATCTAAGCGGTTTTGATTTGAATATGAGAGCCTTTAACGGGGCTACGGAGATCCTTGGCGATGCGAACAGTCTGGATCTTGATGCCATCCGGGTAAAGGCTGAAAACTACCTTGGATTTGGTGTGGGATTCACTACATATGGATACATGGACCTTACTTCAGGTTGGACTACTCTCTGCGACTATACCGATCCCAATCCGGTCTTTACCGATCTGACCTGGGATGCATACCAATTGGGTATATCCTATGAATGTGGTAAGCCGGTGGCGGCGGGGGGGAATGGATCGCTACTGGGGGAACCTCCTGATTATTACAGAGTGGAGATTGAGCTGGAGCTGGTTCCCACAGGATTAGGTTTCTGATTTTAGAACAATACGATGCAATGAATGGGTTCGGGCAGATAACCGGATATACAAGCATGGAATGCAGTTTCATGCCTCGGATTCTGTGGGCAATTACAGTTGCATTTTTTTGTATCTCAGGAATTGAAGCACAGGAACAGAGTCCCGACAGCCTTTTGATATTCAGGTTCCTGAAATCGGATACAGAGATCCCTAAGCCCGGTGCATATTTCAATGTGGTTGAAATTCAGAATAACGGGGATAAACCTGTTGAGGGTGTTGTCAGGCTGGGATGTCCCGACGGCTGGAAGTTCATAGGGGCCGATTCTGATTCGTTGCTCCTTCCACCTGGCGGGACCAGGTTGATACCGGTCAGGATATCCATACCCAAGAATGCCCTGGGAGGAGTCTCTTTTGTTATTGGAGCGGAGATATTTGGCCCTGACCTGTACGATTATGCCAATTCGTATCTCTCTATCGAACGTATGTCAAGGTGGGATATGAGGTTGAATACGACCCAGCTCTATGTGTCAGATTATAAGCCATATGGAGAGCTGGCTGTTAACCTGAAGAATAGTGGTAATTCCAACGAGCTGGTGAAGCTCTCTTTCGATATGGGAGGTCTTCTGGAGTTCAGGGAAGAAATTGAAGCGGATAGTTTTTTATATATGGAATTACCGGCTTATAAGGATACCATACTTACACTGAAGCTACAAAGAAAACGGGGTCTTTCCTATGCGCAGGAAAAAGCGTTGAATGGGAGTTGGAGATCCAAGAGCCTGGGGATCGAGGCTTCCACTCCTGAGAAAGCACTGTTTGGTTCAGTGCGTGTAAAATCCCTTGAGAGCGGCTACGTCAATACATTGCCCATAAGAAGCTCTCCTCTGAATACAGAGGTCACCACCTATAACCTGTTGTCACAGCAGAAGAAAAAGGCATCCTTAAGGGTGTATGGGAAGGTGCTGTTTCCGGAAGCACAGCAACTGAGTTATTCAATGGGATATTATAACCTCTATTTTGATCCTGCCATGAACGCGAATATCGATCTCTATCAGCAACTCCGGTACATGGTAAAGTATAATGACCAGAGGTCTATGATCTGGCTGGGTGACAGGTTGGGGGTAGGGGAGCTGCATACTCTCACTGGAAGAGGAGTAAGTGCATCGCACCAGATTAACGACAGAAGTACAGCCCATCTGAATGTGGTACAGAATCCCTACTCCCGGAATATCGGTGGTTTTGCAGGTTATGACGGATATATTGGCAATCTAACCTGGAACACGGGTATCACCCTTGAAGCGACCACAAATAGCAGGTACAACCACTATTCCATTCATATGGGAGGAATGTACAGGATCAAACAAAAACACTCCATTGAGCTTCAGACGGCTACCTCTCTAAGCCAGTTTGGAGAGGGTCGCTACCTGAACAATGATACTACCGTGGTAGGAGTCGCCTACCGGTTGTCATACCGGTATGTGGATAAGCGTCTGATGATCAGGGCGGAAAATACAAATACCCTTTTCGCCTATTTAAGAAACAGCGGAATTAACCGTATCTACTTGAATGGCAGGTATCTCTTTGGCCAGCGGCTAAGGTTACATGCCCGCTACCACCGCAATGACTACTCTTCCAGCAAATACCCATACAACTTCATTCTTCCGGCCAATACCCATATGAATGAGAATGCACGGATATTACTCTCCTATAACCAGGGGAGTCTTACTTATCAGGGTGGGCCACAGTACTCGGGGACAGTCCGTAACTACTACTATCCCTCCGGGGATTATTCGACAAGGTATGCCAACTATCAGCCAGGTGTTATGGGATCCGTCACTTTCCGGCTGGGAGAGATGAGAAGCCTCTCTCCCAACCTCTCTTTCAATACCATGTACTATAGTTTTGAACCGGACCTGTCGGATGATATGCCTGCAGAAGTGATGAATAACTGGACCTACACCCTGGGGATCAATTATTATGATAAGGCATTCAAGCTCAATGCCTACTATACCACGGGCGATGCCACCGATATTTACAGAAGCGTAGTGATCGAAGATGATCCGATCATTAACCAGGCATTTCACATCAGGCCATACTATGAACGTTATTTTCTGAAGGAGACCATCAGGCTCAGTGCTTTTCTAAACTATTCCTACTACATGCCATCCCTGCGTGAGAACATGCTGTTCAACGTAACAGGTAATGTCTATGTGAATAATTCATGGGATTTTTACGGGAGTTTCAATATTTACAGAATAAGCCGGAATGATGTGGATGTGGGTCGGGTGACTACCCGGGATGTAAACCTCATGTTTGGAGTTCGAAAAGCCTTTGACATCCAGCAACCACATTTGTCTTTCTATGATTTAACCATAATTGGATTTAATGATCTGGATGGAGATGGAGAAAAGGATGAGAATGAGAAGCCGATCTCAAATGTTCTGGTGAGCATCTCCAGGGATCCTGTTAAAAATGTACAGGCTCGTACAGGATTTGCAGAGATCAGCATGATCACAGATCCTTCCGGAGAGATCTATTATCAAAATCTGCCTGAGGGTACCTATGACCTCACCCTTTCACCTCTGTCCAATCTGGCCGATCTCTATTTCCTTCATGGACAGAAGCAAACCATTGATATCCGGGAAGATCAGGTCTATTATCTTCCTCTGGTAGAGAGCTATAAGATCCGTGGAAAAATCATTATTGACCGGGATCCCAACTCTAACGAAGGAATCATATCTCCGGAAGGAATAAGGGTCACAGCCACAGCCGATAACGGTGAAGTATACGCCACCTTATCCAACAGCTTTGGTAATTATGTGCTTGATCTTCCGAAGGCGAACATTTACGAGGTAAATATATACAATGTATTTGGTGAGAATTTCAAGCTGGCAAGGGGGACCTATAAAGTGCAATTTACCGAAAACAAGACCATCCACATAGATTTCAAATTCACTGAGCGTAGACGAGGTATTCAGTTCAATGGTTCAGAGCCTATCTACCCCTTTAATCTGGGTAATGGAGATCATTGATCTTTTCCCCTTTTCCCCAGTCGGAAATCCTGCTTGATGAACTGAATAAAATCCCGGTTGAGCCTCTTGCTCTCTTCCCTGGGCATATTCAGGAACCGCCTCAGCAGCCTGTTGTCGATGAGTTCGGTCAGCAGGAATAGTTCGCACAGGGTAATGTAAAGGTCCTTCAGATCGAAGGTGTAAAATGGTTTGATCGTGACATAATCGAGAGAACCTCCCCAGAAAGCATTATCTATAAGATTGGCTGCCAGTCCGGCCAGAAACAGGTGTATAAAACCGTTGATCCAGAAACTGTTCCGTTTTCGCCTTACATAAAATCGCCATATCTCGATAAACAGAATACCTATCAGGCTGAACAGAATAATATTCACCACATGCGATCCTTGCTTTAGGCCCAGCAAAACCCAGAGGTAGGAACCCAGTGTGTTTTGGGTGGGTTGGATATAGAATACCGGTTGTATGAGCGGAATAGAAATAGTCTCCCATTCCAGAGAGAAGAGATAGGTCTTTATTCCCTGGTCAACAGCCACAGCGGCTGCAAGAAAAATCCAATTAATGCCTTTTCTTACATTAAAGAGGGATTCCAACGTGGTAGCCAGGGCAGCAACCGCTCCCAGGAAAAGGGCTGGGAGAAGAAAAAACTTCCAGAGGTATCCGAAATCTGTCACCTTTCCGGCCACAGCATATATGACCATAACTATTAGCCAGATAACAAAAAAGATGATGATGTTCCGGAAATATGTTTTTGCCATTTTTGATCCCATTCTGCGCAGCGAAAATAGTGAAATTTGGATTAATAAAAATCTTTCCTTTATTTTGACTTTTATAAAGGCAATCAGAATGATCAGAATTTGCATAAATTGGTGGTGGCAACTTTATTCCCGACTGGCCGGAGAGTAGGTTCTATCCCTTTGTGCATTATAATACAAAAGGCTTCCACTTCGGCGGAAGCCTTTTTTTTTTATGAACGAAAAATGGTAATCGATGAAAAGAATCCCGGTAAGGATTGAAAAACGGAAGATACTGGCTGATATGATTACTCCGGTTAGTATCTATTTGAAAGTGAGAGATATCTATCCCAATTCACTGTTGCTTGAAAGCTCGGATTATCATAGCAAGGAGAACTCCTTCTCCTTTATTTGTATGGGGCCCCTGGCTGAATTCCTCGTTGACAAAGGAGTGGTCAGTGTGAGTCTTCCAGGCGAAGATCAGGTGGAAAGGAAGGTGAGTGCCGAGCATACAGTGGCGGACATGTTAAAGGAGTTCATCTTCTCGTTTCACATCGATCACAGTGGAGAGGGGATGCTCATGGATGGGGTATTTGGGTATTCAACCTATGATGCGGTCCAGTACTTTGAGGATATCCGGTTGCACTCTCCAATGCCTGAAAAAGAGGATATCCCGGAGGTGAGATATAACTTCTTCAGGTATGTGCTGGCCATTAACCATCTGACCAATGAGTTGATGTTGTTTGAACATATAGTCAATGGAGGGGATAGTGAGATTGACAGAGTGACCACTTTGCTCCACAATCGCAATATTGCCACGTACGGATTTGATGTGATGGGGGGGGAAACATCCAATCTCACCAATGAAGAGTACAAGCAGATGGTCTCTAAAGGAAAGGAGCATTGCTTCAGGGGAGATGTATTCCAGATTGTGCTTTCGAGACAGTTTTGCCAGGTTTTTACCGGAGATGAGTTTAACGTATACAGGGCGTTGAGATCCATCAATCCCTCTCCGTATCTATTCTATTTTGACTATGGCAGCTATAAACTGTTTGGTTCATCTCCGGAAGCTCAGATCGAAGTAAAGGGTGGGAAAGCCTTTATAAATCCCATCGCTGGCACTTTTAAGCGGACAGGGAATGACAGTGAGGACCAGGAACTGGCAAAAAAGCTTGCCATGGATGAAAAGGAGAATGCCGAGCATGTTATGCTGGTGGATCTGGCCCGGAATGACCTTAGCAGAACTACCCATAAGGTAACCGTTGAACAGTACCGGGAAATCCAGTTCTACTCCCATGTGATCCATATGGTATCCAAGGTGTCGGGTGTTCTGCCGGAGCATGCCAATACGTTACAAATCCTGGCAGAATCTTTCCCGGCGGGAACCCTTTCCGGAGCTCCCAAATACAGAGCGATGGAATTGATCGATACCTATGAAGGGAAAAGACGAGGGTACTATGGGGGTACCCTGGGATTTATCAAGTTTAACGGAGATATTAATCATGCCATCATGATACGCTCTTTCCTCTCAAGGGACCACACACTCTATTATCAGGCAGGAGCGGGTATTGTTTCTGAGTCGACTGAAGAGGGCGAATTGCAGGAGGTGAATAATAAGCTGGCAGCATTAAAATCGGCCATCGAAATGGCGCGGAAAATGTACAAAGAGAAATAGAATGGATATGAAGATACTTGTTCTGGATAATTACGACTCTTTCACTTACAACCTGGTGCAATACCTGGAACGTGTGCTGAAGGAGCCAGTGGAGGTGAAAAGAAATGACCAGATTTCGCTGGAAGAGATTGCTGCATTCGATAAGGTTCTTATAAGTCCGGGCCCGGGTATTCCTGTAGAAGCGGGCATATCCATTGATCTTATCAGAGAATATGGAGCAACTAAAAGCATACTGGGTGTTTGCCTTGGGCACCAGGCCATTGCTGAGGCTTACGGTGGATCTATTGTAAATCTGGATACAGTCTACCATGGTGTGATGGGGCAGATGAAACAGATGATCCGGGGGGATTACCTGTTTGAAGGAATCCCGGAGGAATTTGATGCCGGCCGTTATCACTCCTGGGTAGTAGAGCATGAGAACCTGCCTGAAGAACTGGAAGTAACTGTGGAGAACGACGAAGGGTATATCATGGCTATCAGGCACAGGGAGTTTGATGTACGGGGAGTACAGTTTCATCCTGAATCGGTGCTGACAGAGTATGGGGGAAGGATGATTCTCAACTGGCTGAAGAGTGAGGAAGTGCGAAGCGGAAAGTGCTCAGTACTCAAATAGTGCAAAGTGCAAAAAAGGGAAAAATATGAAAGAGATATTACAATACTTGTTTGACCACAGAACGCTTGGGAAGGAAGATGCCAAGGGGATTCTCAGGAAAATGGCGGAAGGAAAATACAACGATGCGGAGATAGCTGCATTTATTTCTGTTTACCTGATGCGAAGTATTACAGTTGAGGAGTTGTCGGGATTTCGGGATGCACTGTTGGAGTTGTGTACTCCGGTGGACCTGTCCGAATTTAATACCATTGATGTTTGTGGTACTGGGGGGGATGAGAAAAACACATTCAATATTTCCACCCTCACCTCTTTTGTGGTGGCAGGTGCCGGTGAGAAAGTGGCCAAACATGGCAACTACAGCGTCTCTTCAGCGTGTGGATCCTCCAACGTGATGGAGTACTATGGATATTCTTTTACCAATGAGGAAGACCGATTACGAAGGGAGATCGATCGTTATAACATCTGTTTCCTGCATGCACCCTTATTTAATCCGGCTATGAAAAATGTGGCTCCGGTTAGGAGGAGCCTTCGTATTAAGACCTTCTTCAATATGCTGGGCCCTATGGTCAATCCCTCATTGCCGAAGAACCAGCTGGTGGGTGTGTTCAGTCTAGATGTGGCCAGACTCTATAACTATTTATATCAGGAGTCAGGGAAGCAGTACTGTATCATCCATTCCCTGGACGGATATGATGAGATCTCTTTAACCGGCGGATTCAAGGCGTTAACATCGGAGACAGAACGTACTCTGATGCCAGAGGATCTGGGAATGGAGAAGGTAAGCTGCTCGGATATATATGGTGGAGATAGTGTGGAAGAGGCAGCCCAACTCTTTTTAAAGATCCTGGAGGGAAAGGGGAGCCGGCAACAGAATGATGTGGTGGTGGCCAATGCTGCATTCGCCCTATATGCTATGGATGAATCCAGAGGGATTGAAAACTGCATCGGACTTGCACGAGAATCTCTGGAATCGGGATCTGCGTTGAAAACATTTAAGAACCTGGTGGAAAGCAAGTAGGATGAACATACTGGATACCATAGTGGAACATAAAAGGGTAGAGGTGTTGGTCAGAAAGCAAAAGCGTACACTTTCCAGCCTCAATACCTATGCCTATTACAGGCGAAAAACCAATATCATTGATCACATACAACTGGCCGATGGTCACGGGATCATTGCAGAATTTAAGCGTAAATCACCATCAAAGGGACCCATTAATATGACGGCAGATCCAGTGACAGTGGCTGCCGAATACCGGGAAGCGGGTGCGGTTGCAATGAGTATTCTCACAGACCGTGATTTTTTTGGAGGATCTTTAAAGGACCTCCAACAGGTAAGGGAGGCCTTTCCGGACCTGGTGCTACTCAGGAAAGATTTCATTATCGATCCTTATCAATTACATGAGGCGAGTGCCTATGGAGCTGATATGGTCCTCTTGATAGCCGCTATACTGGATCAGCATGAGGTGACCGATCTGGCCCTGGAGGCTCAGGCGCTTGGATTGCAGGTATTATTTGAGGTTCATTGTGAGGACGAATTACAGAAGTACCACCCTTCCATCGGATTTGTGGGAGTTAACAATCGCGATCTGAAGACGTTCCAGGTGGATACGGGGATGAGTCTGAATCTGATCGGAGAGATGCCCGAAGGTGTAATAGCTGTTTCAGAGAGTGGGATCAGCAAGGCCTCAGAGATTGAGAAGCTTTCACAAGCCGGATATCAATTGTTCCTCATTGGTGAGACCTTCATGAAAGAGAATGAACCGGGAGAGGCGTGCAGGCAGTTTATAGAACAGTTATAACATTGGTGCATCAGGAGAGACAAATGACGGATGTGTTGAAAATAAAGGTGTGTGGATTGGTCGAACCAGAGAATATCGAACAGGTGTGCCATCTGGGACCAGATTTTGTCGGGTACATTTTCTACCGGGATTCCAAAAGATATGTAGGTGACAAACCAGATCCGGCCATTTTTAAAATCCCTCCCCAGGGAACAAGGAAAGTGGGGGTGTTTGTCAACGAGAAAATCGAGGAAGTACTGCGAGTTTTCGAGGTGCTCACTCTTGACCTGGTGCAACTGCATGGGGATGAGTCTCCTGGCTATTGTCATGACCTGAAGCAGGCAGGAATTCCAGTGATCAAAGCGATAAGTCCTTTGAAAGCCAGGCAAAATCGAATGATGGAAGAATATTCCCCCGGGATAAGATACTTCCTGTTCGATACACCGAGTCAGCAATACGGGGGAACCGGCAGAAAATTTGACTGGTCATTGTTGGAGAACATCGCTATGCCGGCTCCATTTCTTCTCAGTGGGGGGATCGGACCGGGTGATGAGGTGCGCATCAAGGAGATCCGTCAGGACCATATGTTTGGAGTGGATATTAGCAGCCGGTTTGAATGCGATCCTGGAGTAAAGGATGTGACATTATTGGAAAGGTTTATCAAGGAAATCAGAAAATAGATACACATGGGATTTGAAGTGGATCAAAAAGGATTTTACGGGGAATTTGGTGGAGCCTATATTCCCGAAATGCTTTATCCTAATATCAGAGAGCTGGAGGATAACTATCTGAGTATTATTGGATCAGAAGAGTTTAGCACGAGGTTCAGGCAGTTGCTGCAGGATTATGCGGGTCGTCCCACTCCGCTATTCAAGGCAGAGCGTCTGTCGGCCCACTATGGAACCCACATCTACCTCAAGCGTGAGGATCTGAATCATACAGGTGCGCATAAGATAAACAATACCATCGGGCAAATTTTACTGGCACAACATCTGGGGAAAAAGCGAATCATAGCTGAAACCGGAGCCGGACAACATGGGGTAGCTACGGCAACTGTATGTGCACTGACCGGAATCCACTGTATTGTATATATGGGAGCCCTGGATGTGGAGAGGCAGGCACCCAATGTAAAGAAAATGAAGATGCTGGGTGCAGAGGTAATACCTGTGCATAGCGGAAACAAAACCCTGAAAGATGCAACCAATGAAGCCATACGTGACTGGATCAATCATCCTGTGGAAACCCACTATATCATTGGTTCGGTGGTAGGACCACATCCATATCCCGATATGGTGACCCGGTTCCAGTCTGTGATCTCCGAAGAGATCAAGATACAACTTAGAGAAAAGAGAGGACGTGATTATCCCGATTATCTGGTAGCCTGTGTGGGAGGTGGGAGCAATGCGGCCGGAGCTTACTATCACTACATGGAGGATAAGCGAGTGAAATTCATTTCGGCTGAAGCTGCAGGAAAGGGTCTGGATAGCGGATTAACAGCAGCCACCTCACTATTGGGTACTAAGGGTATTATTCATGGTAGTAAAACCTTGTTGATGCAGGACGAAGACGGACAGATAGAAGAGCCCTATTCAATCTCGGCCGGATTGGATTACCCCGGAGTGGGGCCCCTTCATGCCTGGTTGGCAAAGAGTGGAAGAGCCAAAGTATATGCTGCCACCGATGACGAGGCTCTGAAGGCGGCATTACTCTGTACCAGGAAGGAGGGTATTATTCCCGCCATGGAGACCGCCCATGCACTGGCAGTGCTTGAAAGAATCGATACCAGTGAGGACGACATTGTGGTAGTAAATTTATCAGGCCGGGGCGATAAGGATATGGAGACCTACATTAATGAACTTGGGATTTAAGCGAGCAGGAATGAACAGAATCGACAGATTGTTTACGGAAAAAGCCGGAGAGATCCTCTCCATATATATTACCGCAGGTTATCCGGGACTGAAAGATACCCCGCTTCTCCTACAGGCACTTCAGGACCATGGAGCCGATATGGTGGAGATCGGTATTCCTTTTTCTGATCCGTTGGCTGACGGACCCGTGATACAACAAAGTAGTCAGATTGCACTCAGTAATGGAATGAATCTGAAACTGCTTTTTGATCAACTGGCAAACATTCGGGAACGTATTCATATACCCCTGATATTGATGGGATACCTGAATCCAGTATTGCAAATGGGTATGGAGGTTTTCCTGGACCATTGTCGTGAGGTAGGAATCGATGGTGTGATCCTACCTGACCTTCCACCGGATGAGTATAAGTCGAACTACCGGGAGCTGTTTCAAAAATATGGGATATACCATACTCTTTTGATCACCCCTCAAACCACAGAAGATCGTATTCATTCCATTGTTGACCTTTCCGATGGATTCCTCTACATGGTGGCCGATGCTGCCACCACAGGTGAGAGGGATGCCATTGGCAGTCACCAGGAGGAGTATTTCAACAGGATTCGGGAGATGGATCTTTCAGTTCCTGGTTTGATCGGTTTTGGCATCTCCAGCCATGACACCTTCAGGACTGCATGTCGGCATGCCAGAGGGGCTATTATAGGAAGTGCATTCATAAGAGCCCTTGGTCAATCCGGACCACTTGAGGAGACTGTGAAGGCGTTTGTACAATCGATATTAGAACCAGGCGGCTAATGCCAGTTTGTCAACCCTCACCCCTCACCCATCACTAACCCATCACCGATCACCGATCACCGATCACTCAGAGACTGAACCAGAGGTTTGCTTTTAGTGCAACACGCCAGCCAGTCCAGTCGGTGGTGAGCACTCTTTGATTATTGACCGGGTCTTTGAATTTTCTTTTGTTGTCCACATTCTCAAGTGAACCAGGACGGTCAACCAGGTAGCCTCCTTCCAGTCCCAGAGAAATATTCTTGAGGTTATACCCCAGTTCAAACCCGACAGAACCATTAGGGCTAATAGCCCTATACTTTTCGGATGCTGAGTTTGAATACCCGGATGCACTAAGATAGGTGGTTAGTTCCGTTTGGGACATATTGGCATCCAATCTCCCGAACAGGGCAAGATCAAGACGTTCACTGCTCAGAAAATCATAGGATATAAAAGCTCCGAGACGGTACGAAGAGGCTATAATATAGGTACTTAGACTACCTGAATAGTCTGTATAGTTCATCTTTCCGCCCGTGGTACTGAATGCATATCCTACCCCCACTTTGATATTGGGAAGGGGTTTCCTTATTAGATTTACACCCACCATATTGTGTGAAGGAAAGGAGCTGATGATTTTTCCTTCTACCGGATAGTTGCTCAGTATATATTCCTGCAAATATTTCATGTCATCCATCCTGAAAGAAGCTCGACCTATGGCAATCTGTAATCCAGTCCTCTGAGCCTGGATGGTGAAAGAGGGTAGGAGTAAAAGTGCACCCAAAAGAAATCGGATCCCTAGCTTATTCATCGTGCACCTCCTTCTAGAAAACTGACCGGATATTTCAGGTCGACCACATTGGCTTCCAGATTAAAAATATCAGCCAGGCTGTTGGAATTGGTACTGTAATAGAAATTGAGATAAAGGGTGTCGGTACCAGGCTGATATACAAGATGGCTATAAATCTGGAAGGAACCAGATGTAGTGTCGGCTAAATATATCTGTTGATTTGCGATAAAGGCTTCTACCACGTAAAATTCGCCGTTTTCGATCAACACTTCATAAGTAACCTCCAGGCTGTCAGTTACCACCGGGTCGACTACAGTATCCAGGTTGGTAGTCACTGCAATAACAGGCGGATCGCCAGGAACAGGATCCACATTGTAGATTCCGGACTCAGAGTATATACAGGCAGATATCAGCAAGGTAAAACCTACCCATACGATGATGAGGCGCTTCTGTATCATGGATCGCCAAAAGTAGTGAAAAATATATGAAATGAGAACCCCACTGAAGGAGCAGGATTGAGGTTATTGAATAGCGGTATCGATCACTTGCTGCAACACACTCTCCATGGTCATCCCCATGCAGGCCACCTGTTTCGGAATGACACTCTCTTTCGACATGCCTGGAATGGAATTGAGTTCAAGAAAATATAACTGGTTGCCTTTGAGAATAAAATCCACCCTAATGATACCGGCGGAATCGGTGAGGTCATATATTTTCTTGGCCATCTCCTCACATTTATGTGTCAGCTGGTCGCTAATGCGTGCCGGAGTAATCTCTTCTGCTTTGCCTTCAGTATACTTTGCTTCATAATCGAAGAATTCGTTCTTCGTTACTATCTCAGTAATAGGGAATACGGTAAATCCCTCTTTTGTCTTCATGAGACCACAGGTCACTTCGGTACCCTTGATGTACCTCTCCACAATGGCTTCGCGATCCTCTTCGAGGGCATTCTCCACAGCCGATTCAAGCTCTTCGAGTCGGACCACTTTGGCAATACCAAAACTGGAGCCTCCGCTGTTGGGTTTAACAAAACAAGGAAAACCCACCGATTCTCCAACAGCCTCCAGGTCAACGTCTATCCCTTTTCTAATGAGACTTGCCTCGGGGGTGAGCACCTGATGTTGTTTCAGAAAGCTTTTGCATGTATACTTATTAAACGAAAGGGCAGAGGAGAGGTGGTTACAACTGCTATGAGGGATTCCCAATATATCGAAATATCCTTGCAGTTTCCCGTCTTCACCCGGTGTACCATGGATGATGTTCCAGGCAAAGTCAAAATTAACAGAACCCTTATCACCTGTAAAACCGGAGCTGTTCATATCCATGGGAATCTTTTCCCCTCCATTATGAATGGTCCAATTAGCTCCTTTTACCTCCACCACGTAGCAGGTATGTCCGGCTTTTTCCAGCCAATTCTTCACCTGCTCGGCGCTTCTCATGGAGATCACATATTCTGAAGAATCCCCTCCGGCATATACAGCAATATTCATAATTGTGAGTTACCCTTTAATCTCATATAAAATTAACACCTTTTATGGTTAACATGATACAGAAACTGTTCCCCATTTGACGAATGCATTCATATATCCACGAATGTCCCAAATCCATCAAATCACGCCATTATTCCTGGCTTCGTCCCTGGATATAGGTCCGCCATTTATGCAATACCGTGTGAAAACCTTCAGGAAGGTCTGCCTCAAATCGTATGGTCTTTCCGGAAGTGGGGTGCACAAACCCAAGTGTTTTGGCATGTAATGCCTGACCCGGTATCCGATCGAAACAATTCTGAACGAACTGTTTGTATTTCGTGAAGGTAGTGCCCCTGAGGATCCGGTCACCTCCGTACTCGGGATCGTTGAATACCGGATGTGAAAGATATTGAAAATGGACTCTGATCTGATGGGTTCGCCCAGTTTCCAGTTTACATTCCACAAGGGTCACATACCCCAGCTCTTCAAGGACTTTATAATGGGTTACAGCCTCTTTCCCCTGATCTCCGGATGGGAAGACATGCATCTGTTTACGGTCTTTCGGATTTCGGCCGATATGTCCCTCTATGGTTCCCTCTTTCTCTTTCATTTCTCCCCATATAAGAGCTAAATAGGTTCTTTCGGAGGTTTTGTGGAAAAACTGGCTGGCCAGCTTATTGAGAGCCAGTTCATTTTTTGCCACCACCAGAAGCCCTGATGTGTTTTTATCGATACGGTGAACCAGTCCAGGGCGCTCTTCTCCACTGTGGAAGAGTGGATTGTCTTTCAGGTGGTACATCAGAGCATTGATCAATGTTCCTGTGTAATTTCCATACCCCGGATGTACAACCATTCCAGGCTTTTTGTTTACCACAATCACATCCTGGTCCTCATGGACAATGTCCAGTGGCAGATCCTCCGGGATCAACTCGATTTTTCGTGGAGGATGAGGGAGGACAATAGAGATACTGTCTCCAGGCTTCACCCGGTAGTTGGGTTTAACCGGCTTGCCTGCTACCAGGATGTTTCCTGCTTTGGAGGCAGCCTGAATCCGGCTCCTGGAAGCCCCTTCCATCTTGTTAAAAAGGAACTTGTCGATCCTTAAAACGCTCTGTCCGGGATCGGCAGTGAAACGAAAGTGTTCGAAGAGTTCGTTATGATCGGATAGATCCCCGGTCATTGCTACGGATTTATCAGAAGCTTTGAGTGATACGTCTTCATTCCAGCAAGGGCCCTGATGTAATAAATCCCGGTGGGTAATGACGAGACATCTACACTTTGACTGTACGACACAGTGTGTTGGACAAGTCGACCCGAAACATCAAATATCTCCAATTCGACTTCACTTTCGGCTGAATCATCAGGCAGATCGAAGTAAACCAGATTGCGTGCAGGATTAGGATAGATAAACAGTGAATGGGTCTGGTATGAGTTTCGTTCCAAATCTGTAGTCTCATCATAAAGGAACGGCCTGAACATCAGAATTCCAGGTGCTGCAGAGGGAGTCCACTCACCCTGCAGATTGTAATACATGACGGGAGGAACAGGCTTATTATTGAGGTCCAGTCCCACATTAAGCAGGAACTCATTGTACTGCCGCCACCCCACGTAAAATGTCCCATCTACGGTCACCGGTTGTGAGAAGTAATATCTAGTATAACCTGTGAAAGTGGAGGCATATTTTGGCCTGAAATCACTTTCATCTTCCCAGAGGATTGATCCTGGCACTCCTTCCGACTCATCCCATACTACCAGTTTGAAATAATAGTTCAGATTGAGAGAATCATAGACATGATTGAAGTAGATATCCACTCCACCAATCTGGTCTTCCACATAGGCATTATACTTCATGGCAACTACTCCACCACTGGTTCCTCCGCCACGCAGACCATATCCCGCTTCAGGAGTTCCGTCATCATAGGAGTAATAATCCTTAAAGAACTGATCATGAATTACCGTATCATTTACCTTGGGATCGTGTTCGTCCGTACGCAGAGCAGCTTTGAACCGGATCAGGGCCGAATCACCTCGTTGAAACTTAAAAGGATAGATATATCCGAAGTCCACAACCGTATCCTGTAGAGCGGGCAGGTCCTGGGCATTGGGTGTGACCGGAATGACGCTTTCGTTATAATAGGGTTCCAGAATGGTGAGTGACCTTGTTACGTTCCTGGATATGGTATCATTGTTCCTGTATCTGGCGGAGACGAATGGATCCAGGATTGTATTATAGGCAGATTCAAAATGTGTCCAGGGTAGTGATGTAAGATCCTTCAGTACCGAACTCAGCGGTGTATTGAAAGCCACATCCCGAAGCACCGTATCAGCTGCAAACCGGTTGCGTTCAAGCCTCACATAGTCCACATGCCAGAAATCCACATTGCTCCGTTTATCCGGATAGTCGTTGCTTCGCGACAGACTGGCTCTGTTTCGGAACCTGAATCTGAATCCACTGGTCAGGAACCTCTCATCGGTGATCGGTATCAAAACCTGAGTGAAAGCACCGGTTTCCCTCCCTGGAATACTCCAGACATTGATCCATTGTTCACTATCGGGAGCATAAAAATCGACCAGAAGGGAATCTCTTTCCTCAGGCATGTCACATAGTCCTCCGGGCTGATACAGGAAGCTGAGATATACACTGTCAGATGCAGGGTAATCCAGTGCAATGGAATGAGTAGTCAGATGATCTGCCACAAAAGTGGAGGGATCAAGGACCGCATGAGGATAGATGCTGCCATCCCAATCCAGAGCATCCAATGAAGCCACGCCATTGGTGACCGGATCCTTGCAGAAATTATTATTTATAAAAGCCGATGCATCACTCCAGATACTTGTATCTGGGATTCCTGATCTGTTGGAGAAGTCATCAAAAAGAGGCAGCTCCACCAGGGTTGTGTATGCTGTTTTTTTTGCTGACAGTGACTGTATATACTTTTTGGCCGAGCGATTGCCATACAAGGGGGTGATCACCTCCTGGGCCTGGAGCCCGCTAAGCCAGATCAGACTTAAGATATACCCTGATAATACTCTAATGGATCTATTCATTCAAAAAATCTGTGTCTTCACCAAAGAGCGTGGAGTCGGGCAAAGGTAACAGAGTAGAATCCACTGATAACCAGATATCCACCTCCATACCCATATTCATCCTCCTGAACTCATCAAACTCGGGGTATTGCCGCCAGATGAATGCACGAGTGCTGTCTTCTGCATTTTCCATGCTTTCATCATAGGTAATCGCCCCAATATTTAAATAATAGTCGGCGATCAGCTCGGAAGCTTCTTCCAGCATCAATCCCACCAGATCGGGTACCTGTGTAGTCTCCTGACTCAGTCCCCTCCCCAGCACCAGATCAATCACTGCCCCTTTGGTGATCTCAGTTCCTTCATTAATAACGGAGTCCCTATGCATTTGTTGTAGCACGTTATTGATGGCGTAGTCCGGCTGGTATTCTATGTCTCCCAGTGTGAGTCCGGCATTCTGTAGCGCAAGTCTGGCTTGTCGGATAGATAGACCCACCAGGCGAGGCATGGTAACCATTTCAGGATTGACCGCATTCATGGTTAGGAAGATCTTTCTTCGTTTCTTTACCTTTGAGTGGGCTTTGGGGTTTTGCTTCAATACCGTTCCCCGTGGCATTTCCGAGGAGAATACCGAGTCAACTACTTCATATCGAAGCTTCCTGGAGACGGTAACATCATCCACTTCATCTACTGTCAATCCTGTCATATCGGGCACAGTAATCGATTGGCCATGGTGGGTATAGATTTTCAGCCAAACGAAAGTGCCGAGCAACAGGATAAGAGAAATGGCCACAGCCAGTCCCAGGTGTTGGAAGAATTTCTTTGTGATCAGAAACCTGAGAAAATTCATTTCAGAGATTTTTTTAAAGATAGGTTTATTATCTAATCTATGTGTTTTTCATGACCAAACCTGTTTTGGTTATGATTGAAGACTCCTGGTATACATCGTAATCTGTATTGATGGCCCAAAGATCGTGGTCTCTTTTTTCCAGAATGTTCTCTGCCACACGCATCCCCATTAAGATGCTGTGATCCTGGTTGTTGTATTTATAAGCTCCATACCTGCCTATGGCATGTAATCCCTCAACAGAAGTCAGGTATTCCTCCACAGGTTTCATAACCTTTCTGTAACCCCTGAAATAGACCGGGTAACACCTGGGAAGCATGACCACATGTCCCTGTTTCACATCACCTTCCTTTGCAAGCCCGGTATCTATTATCTCTCTTCCTGCCCGCTCGATCAGATCATCAGGATCCTGGTTCCAAAGTTCATCTTCGAAGTAACACCAGTATTCAAGACAGAGTATGGATGATGCCGATTCTCCATAGATCGAGGGAAGCCAATTCCTGAAATTGGTAACCCTTCCTACTTCTACTGAAGGATCATGCACATAGAGCCACTGGTCGGTAAACAGGTCCGTTCGGTCAATCCGGAGATAGACCAGGATGGTATTTCTGAAGGTCAGCTTCCTGGATTGTTCCAGTACCTGATCCGGTACTTCCGGCAACCGCTCAACCAATATCGATATGGGCATAGTGGAGATGATGTGGTCATATTCCCTGATTTCACCGCTCTCCAGCTGCAGGGACTCTACCTTTCCCCCGGTGGTGATCACTCTTTCAACCCCGGTACTGATATGTACCTTCCCCCCCCTTAATTCAATCTCTTTCTGCATGGCTTCATATACAGAGCCCGTTCCTCCTAAAGGATATGCAAACTGTTCCACCAGTGTGGCATGCTTATTCCCTTTTCCCTGGAACAGCGCATTTTTTATGGCTTCAAACAGGGAAAGTTTTTTAATCCGCTGTGCTGCAAAATCAGAATCCAGGTCCGTGCAGGAGATACCCCAAAGCTTCTCTGAATAGGTTTTAAAAAATATGGTGTACAACCTTTTTCCAAATCGACTGGTTACCCATCCTTCGAAGGTGGAAATGTCCTTGGTGGGGAACATCCGTTCCAGCAGGTAGCTCCATAAACAACGTACAGCTTCCAGGATTCCCAGTCCATTCAATGCATTGAAAGCACGAATGGGATAATCAAAGAAGCGTCTCTTGTAATAGATCCTGGTCTGGCGATTCACAATATCGTAACGATCCCGGACTACCTCCAGCCAGAGTGCATTGATCCTGGTATCATGACTGAAGAAGCGGTGAGGACCCAGGTCAACCCGCTGGTTCCAGAGCTCAATCGATTTGGAGAGTCCACCTACCCGGTCGCTTTTTTCAAACAGATCAAGGGTAGAAACCTTATTACCCAGTTGTTTAGAGATCTCATAAGCTGCTGTCATTCCTGCCGGGCCGGCCCCGATCACCGCTATTCTCATTATTGCATCCTGTTTAGTTGTTCCCTGACGGTTTTGGCCAATTCGGTATCCCCATAATATTCATATACCTCGGCAAGTTTTTCATAAGCAGCAAAGTATTTGCCATTATAACGGATGGCCTGTTTGAAATTATATACGGAATTCTCTTTGTCGTCCTTCAGAGCGTAACACAGCCCCAGATTATAGAATCCCGAGTAGAACTTGTAGTTGGAGTTGATGGCCATATTGATGTAGCGGATAGCATCATCCAACAGTGCCGGTTCCTTATTGACTTCCGATTCGACAATGTAGGAGTAGCCTTTCAGGTTTAACGCCTTGTCGTAGTCAGGATAAAACTCCAGCAACTTGTCCATGGTCTCCCTGGCCTCCTCTAACCTGAGATAGGCTATATAACCACTACCCAGTTCCAGATGGGCCGATTCGTTATATTCATCAAAGTCAACAGCGTTCTCCAAAAACTCCAGAGCAGCGTCAAGTTTCTTCGGATCCTGCTCCTTGATCCCCTCATTCAGCAATTTTGAACCGTAATGATCTTCCTTGTTCTTTCTTTCCACGATGGCTGCCACCACCACATCATCCACCATGATCTCATGAATAGTGTTTTTAGGTGGCCATTGTCCGTTATTCAATTGATAGGGGTGGATATAGTTACAATAGAGAATGGCATAGTCCCAATCATACTTTCCACGGTCATAATATCGGCTGTAAAAAGGATTAACCTGCTCCTTATGTTTTCTGAAATAGTAACCCAGATTGGAGTTGCTCGCTATCTTAACCGGTTCTTCTGATGGGATATTCAAACCGGGCAGGATCTGTTCAAGAAAATAGTCTGTTGCAGGTCGTAGACTGTTGGCATAGTAGTCGGTCTCAAAAGTACCATAGGTCTTATTAATGCCCCCGGACCATTCGTTGAAATAAATATAGGTATTGGGATGGTTAACGATGGTGTGTCTGAGCGGATGAGCCAGACCTAAGGCCAGCAGAGCATATGCTGCATATCGCATCCATTTCCGGTTCATGCGCCTGATCAGATTTGAGAGAGCCATGGCCGAGAGTGCCATTATGGAGGGATAGATGAACATCATATGACGCCATCCGCCATACACATTGGATTCTCTGTATATGATGAATACCACAGGGAACAGAATGGTGAACCAGAGCATAAAGTACCAGTATCCTTCTCTCTGTTTACGATCGACATGCCAGGTAACCAGAGAGGCCAGCCAACCCAGAAGTATGATCACCGGAACAGTGATCAGCACGTTTTTAGGAATATAGTGCCAGGGAAGGTGGTCTGACCAGTGGATGATTCCATCGTACACTACCCGGATGGAGACCTGGATATTGGTCATTATTTTAAACGACTGAATGGGATGGTTGACAATATCCTGAAGTGCATAAGGCCAGGTGAGCAAACTTATCAGATAGCCCGCAACAGAGATCAATACCAGGGTGAACAAACCTTTAAACGCAAACCGCCACCAACCTGAGGAAAAGAACTTCCAGGGCCATTTATGAAGGAGCAGGTATAGGCCTGAGAACATAAACAGGTAAGGGATAAGCAGAAGCCCGCCAATCCTTATTCCGTTGGACCACCCGATTCCAATTGCGATCCAGATGGCGGAACGGCGATCGATCTTCGGAAGTTTTTTCAGGAACAGGATGAGATGGTATAGAGTGAAAATGTTTCCCAGGGCAAAGGGTATATCCATGGGATTATTGAATGCATGTCCCAGAAATCTTGGAGAAAAGAACATAAGAATCAGTGCCAGCCAGCCTCCGGAATAGCCTGCAAATAGTTTCACCAGTAGCCCTGTCACCAGGATCGTTGCAGCTCCTGCAAGAGCCACCATGACATGTCTGGCTTCATAGGGATGATCTTCCAGGTTGAACAGCCTTATCAGCAGATAGGTAAAATAGTCGAAAGATTGCCCATAGTAATTAAGCTTGAATTGGGGATCATCCAGGGCTGAAGGATCATCCTCCGTAAAATATCGGTGTACTTTGATCGCATGTTGATAATGCTTTTCATCATCACCTGATAGTCCTGAATCGAGACTGAGTATGGGGAGGATAATAAAGATGGCCAGTGCAGTGATTAAAAAGGCAAGCCTGAAGAGGGGATGCTCTCTGACGAAGTATAGATTTCTTAATGCAGATTGTCGTGATTCTTTCAGAGGAATTGTGGTGTTCCAGGAAAAATTTAATCTTAACTTCTTCCATATCAGGGAACTCCACGAAGGGGTATGGTCCAGAGGTGCATCCTGGTGAATCACTACCTCTCTCTTTTCAAATCCCAGTTTCTGAAGTACCAGACGGGCCATATCAGGCTCCGGGCATTCACCTCTGGAGAATATGTGAAGAATATAGCGTAAAGCTTCTGTGGGGATAATCAATCCCGACTCCACCGCACTCTTCTTGCCTTTAAAAGAGATGTCATAATAGATATGCTGCCGGGCATCCTCTGGAAGAGGCAAACGGAAAAATTCATTGGGATTAATCTGCCTTTTTAATGAACGGGTTTCGAAAAGGACCACATAACCCTCTTCCAGGTTATCGATCCACTCCCTGCTTTCAGACTGATCCAGGTTGATAAAGCGGTGAACACCTGAGCGTGAAGTGTACTCTGACTTAATCTTGTCTGCAAATTCCGAAATGTATTCGGGAGATACCTGGCGATCTCCTGACCCTGAAAAAACAAAATGTACGGTGTGTCGTGACTTCAGCGATTGCTGATCTCTATGTTTGCTTTTTTTAGGACGATGGCTATTCGACATGGCACCGCGGATAAGGTCCGAGCGAAAATACAAATAATCGGGTAAAGTGTGGATAAAAAAATAACCAACCGGGAACCGGTCAGTTATCAGAAGTGAATTTCAATAAGAGGAACTCTATGCTTTATGTCTCGGTTCGTCGGAAACTGACAGTTTTTTTCTCCCCTTCTTTCTTCTTCCTGCAATAATTCCGCGTCCGCTTGCTGAAGACATCCGCTCTCTGAAACCGTGCTTATTCTTTCTTTTCCTGTTGGATGGCTGAAATGTTCTCTTCATGACAAATGGTGTTTTGAGGGTGCAAAAGTAGTTATTTTTTTAGATAAACAATCTTTTTCGTTGAAAAAAAAGGCTCTTCAAACCAGTCAGATATGGGGAAAACTTCCACTCGTTTTCGGTAAGTATTCAACTCCTGATCCAGATCTCCGCCCTTCAGTGAAATCAATCCGTTAGGGAAAGCAAGTAGGTGCCCTGGTCTTACTAATTTCCTGGTCCATTTGTCCAACTGAGGGAATGCAGTCACTGCCCGTGATACTATAAAATCCGCTTTTTGGTCAAGCTCTTCCATTCTGGATTTGATGGCATTTGTATTTCTTAAGTTGAGCATCTTGGCCATTTCCTGCACCACTCTTATCTTTTTACCAATGGAGTCCACCAGAGTGAAGCTTGTTTCTGGAAATAGAATTGCCAGTGGAATACCAGGAAATCCACCCCCGGTACCTACATCAATCACTTTGGTTCTTTCATTGAATTGGAATTTCACAGCGATAGAAAGGGAGTGGAGGATATGGCGTTCCTCCAGGAAGCCCACATCCTTTCGGGATATAATATTTACTTCTTTGTTCAGCAGGGGGATAATTTCCAGAAGCTTTTCGAATTGGCTGGTCTGCTTTTGATCAAGATTGGGAAAATATTTGAAGATCAATTGCATACCTCATGGCTTCTCGTTGGAGCGGTTGAGGATATTGAGTAAAAGCTCCCTGGCCCTGAAAAGCTGAGCTTTCACAGTCCCGATGGGAATATCCAGCTCCTCAGCGATCTCGTCATAGGAGTATTCTTTAAAATATCTCAGCTCTACCAGCTTCCTGTACCGAGGCTTCAACTTGGACACCACCTTACGCATATGTTTGACCTTCTGCTTATTGATCATATGTGATTCCGGGTCGAGGGAGTCGGATTGGATCAGTGAGGAGGGCGATAGGGAATCTTCTCCATCCACGGTCTGATCCAGGGAGACGTGACTGGCACGTTTTTTCCTGATAAAGTCGATGCAATTATTGGTGGCAATCTTAAACAACCAGGTGGAGAAGGCAAAATTGGGAGTATACTGGTCGATATTCTTAAATGCTTTCCCAAACGCTTCGATGGTCAGGTCCTCTGCATCTACCGGACTATTGACCATTTTTAGAAGCATGAAGTAGATGGCATCACGGTAGCGGCCCAACAATTCTCCATAAGCTAGTTGATCCCCTTTCCTGGCTTTTTCAACCAATTCGATGTCTTGCTGAGCTTTTGAGGAAAGATTGGAATTCAACTCCATGCCTGATATTTTGATTCAAACCTGCCACTTAGCCAGATGATCCCAAGCAGTAAAGGCATCACCGGATCAAGCAGGAACGAAGGTAGCAATAAATACTTTTCATCCAAACGCCGCATTCCCATTTTGAAAATGATCAAACGGGTCACCGTTAACACCCCAAATAAGGCAGCTGCAAAGCCTCTCCATGGAGAGATGATCAGCAACCAGATCAGGGTGATATAGAGTGTCATACGGCTGATCGATTCAGTTGCAAGCCGGATCTTGGATCCCCGCTTGTAGTGACTCCCAGCCGAGAGGTGGCGCTTTTTCTGTTTGAACCACTCTCTGAAGGATGTTTCGGGTAAAGAGATAGTGAAACTCTCATGGCTTACCTCTACCGCCGTATTCTCTTTTACCGCTGTTTCATTGACGAAGAGGTCATCATCTCCGGACTTCAGGTGATAGTGACTTGCAAATCCTTTGTTATCAAAAAACAGGGCTTTTTCGTATGCCAGGTTCCTGCCTACTCCCATGTAGGGGCGCCCCTTAATGGCATAGGAGAGATACTGAATGGCGGTAAAGAACGTTTCATACCGGATCAGAAGATTAAGTACACCTTTTCTTCTTTCATACTTGCCGTACCCGAGTACGATCTTTTT